>NZ_CP061498.1:1997500-2356875 GCF_014681765.1 Roseicitreum antarcticum | reverse complement strand
GGGTTGTGATCGCCCAAGGCAGCTTTCAGCTGACCGCCGATTTCATGGCAGAGCCAGGGGCGCGCGTCGCAATCATGGGGCCATCGGGCGCGGGAAAATCAACGCTGCTCAATGCGCTGGCGGGGTTTTTGCCCCTCTCAGAAGGCACGATCAGTTGGCAGGGTGTGCGGCTGGATGGTGATACCCCGGCCGCGCGCCCGCTGAGCATTCTATTTCAGGACAACAACCTGTTTCCACATCTGAACGTGGACCAGAACATCGCACTGGGGCTGCGTCCTTCGCTCCGATTGGGCGCCGAGGACCGGCGCGCGGTGGCTGAGGTGCTGGCTGCGGTCGGGATGGAGGGTATGGGCGCACGCCGGCCTGCACAGCTGTCAGGCGGGCAGCAAACCCGGGTCGCACTGGCTCGGGTGTTGCTGCGGGCGCGCCCGTTGCTACTGCTTGACGAGCCTTTCGCCGCCCTCGGTCCCGCGCTGAAGGCCGAGATGTTGGCGCTGGTCGCACGGATCACCGAACAGACCGGCGCGGCACTGCTTATGGTCACCCATGATCCGTCGGATGTGCAGGCGATTGCCGATCAGGTCATCGTCGTTACGGATGGCGCGGCCCATAGGCCGCAACCTATGACCGAAACACTGGCCAATCCGCCTGAGGCCCTACGCGCCTATCTGGGGATCAAATGAGAAACGCGCCCCCCGGGAGGGGCGCGTTTTACGTTGGTTTAACCAAAAACCGGAAAAGTCGACCCGGTGGCGCAGCGTCAGGATTCTTTGGCGCGACGCTTGATCGGCGCCCAAAGCTGCTTGTTGGCCAGGTACAGCAATACCGTCAGCACTGACAGGAACAGCACGCCAATGAATCCAGCACGCTTGCGTTCCACCAGTTTCGGCTCTGCCGTCCACATCAGAAAGGCCGCCACGTCTTTTGCGACCTGTTCTTCGGTGGCGGGGGTGCCGTCGGCAAATTCCACCATATCGTCGAACAGGACGGGTGCCATGGAAACCCAGCCGCCAAAAGCTTCGTTCTCATAGAACAGGGTGCCCGCTTGCACATCCTCTTCGCCGGTGAAGCCGGTGAGGAAAGATGCGATGTATTCCGGGCCGCCGATGCCGTTGATCAGCTGGTTGATGCCCAGGCCGTAGGGCCCCGAAAAGCCGACACGGGCCTTGGCCATCAGGCTGAGATCAGGCGCGCCGGTGAATTGCGACCCGGGATAATGGTCCGGGCTGGCGGCGGTGCGGTAATCCATGATCGCTGGATCCCAGATTTCGAACTGCTCGGCATAGGCGCGCATCTGGTCTTCGGGCAGTTCTGGTCCGTTGGGGTCGGCCAGGGTGCGGAATGCGACATGCTCCAGCCCGTGACATGCGGCACAGACCTCGGTGAACACCTGCAACCCGCGTTGCAGTTGGTTGCGGTCGTAGGTTCCAAACGGCCCCTCGAACGAGAAGTCGTAATCGGTGACGTGCCCGCCCGACCCGGCGGCCAGCGCCGGAGAGGATGCGATTGTCAGCGCAGCAAGTGCGGATATTGCGATTTTCTTGAACATCATATCACTTCTTTCCTTGCTCACTCAGCCGGGACCGGCTCAGGCGACGGACCATTGCTGCCGCCAGACTTTTTCTTCACCGATGCGTTGAAATCTTCCTCAATCGTCGCGGGTGGGGTCAGCGGTTTCTCGATGATGCCCAGCAGCGGCAGGATGATGAGGAAATAGGCGAACCAATAGGCCGTGGCGATCAGCGAGATCGAGGCATAGGGTTCCTCCGCAGGCATGGCGCCTGCCCACATCAGCACGAAGAAGTCGATTGCCAGCAGCCAGAAGAAAGGCTTGAACATCGGGCGGTAGCGGCCCGACCGAACCGACGAAGTGTCCAGCCAGGGCGTCAACGCCATCACCGCGATTGCGGAGAACATGGCCAACACCCCGAAGAACTTCGCGTCGACAATGCCGAATGTCAGCCATTCAACCGCGATCACCACCCACACATCGGAGGTAAAGGCGCGCAGGATCGCGTAGAACGGCAGGAAGTACCATTCAGGCACGATGTGCGACGGCGTAACCAGGGGGTTTGCCTCGATATAGTTGTCCGGGTGACCCAGGAAGTTGGGCATGAACGTCACGAAAACCCAGAACACCACCAGAATCAGCGCCAAGGCGAACAGGTCCTTGATGACGAAATAGGGCCAGAATGGCAGGGTGTCTTTCTCGGCTTCTTCCTTCGACGTCCGGCGCACCTCAACCCCTGTGGGGTTATTGTTGCCGGTGGTGTGGAATGCCCAGACGTGCACGATCGTCAAGCCCAGGATAACGAAGGGCATCAGGTAATGCAGGCTGAAGAACCGCGTCAGCGTCGCATTGCCGACCGCAGGCCCGCCCAGAAGCCACGTTTGGAGGGGTTCACCGATGCCCGGAATTGCGCCGAACAGGCCGGTGATTACGGTAGCACCCCAGAACGACATCTGGCCCCAGGGCAGCACATAGCCCATGAAGGCAGTGGCCATCATCAGAAGGTAGATCAGCATGCCGATGATCCACGTCACCTCACGCGGGGTTTTGTACGACCCATAGTAGAGGCCGCGGAAGATATGCGCATACACGGCGGCAAAGAAGAACATCGCGCCGTTCTGGTGCAGGTAGCGCAACATGTGCCCACCGTTCACGTTACGCATGATGTGTTCGACGCTGGCGAAGGCCAGGTCGGCTTGCGGCGTGTAGTGCATCACCAGCACAATGCCGGTCACGATCTGAAGGACCAGACAGGTCATCAGAACGATACCGAAGATCCACATCCAGTTCAGGTTCTTGGGTGTGGGGAGGGAAATGGTGTCATAGATCAGGCCGACAACGGGAAGGCGGCGATGTAGCCACTTTTCGCCACTGGTTTTCGGCTCATAATGGTCGTGCGGAATTCCGGACATACGGTCTATCTCCCTGTCAGCCGAGCTGGATGGTGGTGTCGTCAACAAAGCTGGCGACCGGAATGTGCATGTTTTCCGGTGCCGGGCCGCGACGGATACGGCCAGCCGTGTCATAGTGCGACCCGTGGCAGGGGCAGAACCAGCCGGCGAAATCCCCGGCCTCGCCCAGCGGCACGCAGCCCAGGTGGGTGCAAACCCCGGTCATCACCAGCCATTCCCCGCTATCGTCAAGCGAGCGGTTTTCGTCGGACGCGACGCCGGGTTTGTTGGGGTTTTGCGAGTCGTTGTCGGGCAGCGTTTGCAGATCGACTTCGCGTGCGGCCTCGATTTCCTCAGGCGTGCGGCGGCGGATGAACACCGGCTTACCCAGGAAGTTGACGGTCAGCTGGCCACCTTCTTCAACGCCGCTGACGTCGACAAAGATCGAGGACAGGGCCTGAACGTCGGCGGAAGGGTTCATCTGATTGACCAATGGCCAGACTGCGGCCCCGACGGTCACAACACCGGCACCTGCCGTTGCATAGTACAGAAAATCCCTGCGAGTGCCTGCGTTGTCGTCTGCGTGGGACACGAGCATTCTCCCTTTCAAGGTCATAGGGTCAAAAATACCGAAACAGCCGCGATCCCGCGCGGCGTCATAGGGCGGTATTTAGCGGTGAATCCGCGGGGCGTCCAGCTTTGAAAGCGGGTAATGGTGTCGCAGTCTGACCGGATTTCCGTGTTTACGCACTGATTTAGATAAAATGCGCTTGCGGGAATCGGTCAAATTGGACCGCCGCAGCGATCACGGCCTTTCGTGGCGCCCGGGCATAGGTGTGGGCGGATCAGGCCGGCATTGTGGCCTGCATCGCCGCGCGCGCAGCGAACCGCGCTTCCCATGCGGCCAGCGCGGGGCGGCCCCTGCGCCAGTCGCGTTCGGCGTGACGGAAATCCAGATAGCCCAGCGTGCAGGCCAGCGCGATGTGCCCGATGCACAAAGGCCCGGCAAGATAGGCGATCCAGCGGCTTTCAAGCGCATCCAGACTGCGTTCCACCTTGGCCCATTGGCCATTGACCCACCCATCGAATCGCTTGTCCTCGGGGCGCGCGCGGGTCTCATAAACCATCAATATGGCGGCATCTGTGATACCGTCGGCCATGGCTTCCAGCGTCAGTGCCTCCCACCCGCGTTGGCCAGTGGGGTACAGCACGCCGGCACCCCGGTCATTTAGAAAGCGACAGATCACGCGGCTGTCGAACAATGTGCAGCCATCGGGGCGTTCCAGCGCAGGGATCTTGCCCAGCGGGTTATGCGACAGCGGCATGGTGCCGGGATCTATTGGCGTACCTGCGGCCGGCGACAGCGTGACATCCGCCAACTGCCCGGTTTCATGCAGCACCACGACGCATTTACGCACAAACGGTGAGGTCGGGCTGTGATACAGCGTCAGCAGGCTCATACCCGTTTCACCCGGAAACGACCCAGCGCGCTGGCGTCGATGTCCAGCCCCGGACCGTCCGCCCCCAGCCGGATGATGCGGCGAAACCGCATGCTGGCGTTCACCTGCCCGCGGTCGGCAGGTTGCCGCACCGTCGCGCCTTCGGGCACTTCGTCCAGCATATCCTCATGGCGCTGGTTGACCGCGCCAGCGGTGATCTGGCGGCTCAGCGCGTATCCGGCCAACGCAACGGCGCCGTATTTCAGCGCCATACCGGCCAGCGGTACAAGGGGCAGGGCCATGGGTTCCTCCGAACTTATCCTTCGCCAAGGTAGCAACTGCGCGGTGAAAGTCCATCACCCGCGCGCGCGGGTGACGAAAAAGTGGGTGCGCCGCGCGGGGGCAGTCAACCCGGGCCGTGTCGCTATTCGTTTCGACCCTTCCGCCATCGCATCGCGCTTGACCCGCGCCCCCGGATCGTGACTTAAACCCGGGCATGTCACCCGCGCGCCGCAAGAAATCTACCCGCCCCGCCCGCCGCCCCGGCCTTCTTGATCGGATGGCGGGGCTGTTGCGCTGGCTGCGTCGTTGGCTGCTGCGTGGCGCGCTGTTGCTGGCCGTGCTGATAACTGCCTGGATCGGGCTCTATTCGGCCGTGAACCCGCCCGGCGGGATCTATATGTGGCAAGAATACCGCCGCCTTGGCGCCGTCAGTCACGAGTGGGTGTCGATGCGCCGGATCGCCCCGGTCATGGCGCGTTCTGCCGTCGCGGCTGAAGACGCGAACTTCTGCACCCATTGGGGCTTCGACATGGCTGCCATCCGCACGGCGATTGACGCGGGCGGGGCGCGCGGGGCATCGACCATCAGCCAGCAGACGGTCAAGAACGTTTTCCTCTGGCACGGCCGCGACTGGACCCGCAAGGCGTTGGAGGCCGCGATCACCCCGGTGATGGAAACCTTCTGGCCCAAACGCCGGGTGCTGGAAGTATACCTTAACATTGCCGAATTCGACACGGGCGTCTTTGGCGTTCAGGCTGCCGCACAGCACTATTTCAACACCGATGCCGCGCAGCTGACCGCAATGCAGGCAGCGCTGCTGGCCGCCGCCCTTCCCGCGCCACAATCGCGCAACCCGGCAGCGCCCGGCGATTTTCTGCGCCGCCGTGCGGCTTCCATCATCGACGGGGCCGCAACAATTCAGGCGGATGGACGGGCGGATTGTTTCAGCGGTTGAATTTCCGCGCTTCAGGCGGCAAGAGGGGGGCCAACCCGTCCCAACAGCAAGCAGTCTGTCCATGGCCCGTCTTTACCACGTTCCGCTTTCGCCGTTCTGCCGCAAGGTCCGTCTGACCCTTGCCGAAAAGAAAATCGAGGTCGAGCTGATCGAGGAACGCTATTGGGAAAACGCCCCCGATTTCCTGCGCCGCAATCCGGCGGGGAAGGTGCCGGTGCTGCGCTATGACGGCAAGACAATGGCGGAATCGCAGGCGATCTGTGAATACCTTGACGAACGCCACCCCACGCCGCCGCTGATGCCCCGTGACCCGGATGCGCGCTACGAGGTGCGGCGGCTCTGCGCATGGTTCGACGACAAGTTCCACCATGAGGTCACGCGCAACCTGGTCTACGAGCGCGTGAACAAGAAGATCATGGGCCAAGGCTACCCGGACAGCAAGAATATCAAGACCGGCGCGACCATGATCAAGTTCCACCTCGACTACATGGTCTGGCTGCTGGAACAGCGGCGCTGGCTGGCGGGCGGCGACATGACGCTGGCTGATTTCACCGCCGCAGCGCATCTGTCTTGCCTTGACTATATCTCGGATGTGGACTGGCGGCGCAGCGCCACGCTGCACGAATGGTACGCCAAGATCAAATCGCGTCCGGCGTTCCGCACGCTGCTGGCCGATCAGGTGCCGGGCTTCCCGCCGCCGCCGCATTACGCCGATCTGGATTTCTGAGCCATGGACCCCGCCGCGCTGAAAACACAGATCGCGGCGCAGGCCCGGCTCGAGGGGTTTGCTTCCATGGGCGTCTGCCGCCCCGATGCCATTCCGCAGGCCCCCGCGCAGCTTAAGGCGTTTGTTGATGCCGGGTACCACGGGCAAATGGGCTGGATGGCGGAACGCATGACATGGCGCAGCGACCCTGCTGCCCTGTGGCCGGATGCGCGCAGCGTCATCATGCTGGCCGAGCCCTACACCCCTGATCACAACCCGCTGGATGCACTGGCGCTGCGCGACCGCGCCGCGATCTCGGTCTATGCGCAGCACCGCGACTATCACGACGTCGCCAAGAAGCGGCTGAAACGGCTGGGCCGTTGGCTGATCGATACCGCCGGGGGTGAGATAAAGGTCTTCGTCGATACCGCCCCGGTGATGGAAAAACCCCTTGCCGCCGCCGCTGGGCTGGGCTGGCAGGGCAAGCACACGAACCTTTTGTCACGCGATCTGGGCAACTGGTTCTTTCTGGGTGCCTTGTTCACCACCCACGCCTTGCCGCCCGATACGCCGGGGGCCGAGGCTTGTGGTTCTTGCACCGCCTGTCTGGACATTTGCCCGACAAATGCCTTCCCCGCGCCCTTTCAACTGGATGCGCGGCGCTGCATTTCCTACCTGACGATCGAGCATCACGGCCCGGTCGATCCCGAATTGCGCGCGCTGATGGGCAACCGGATTTATGGGTGTGACGATTGTCTGGCCATCTGCCCGTGGAACAAATTCGCGGTCGAGGCGTCCGAGGCCAAATACCACGCCCGCCCCGATCTGCAGGCCCCGCCATTGGCTGAACTGGCCTTGCTGGATGATGCGGGGTTTCGCGCGCGGTTCTCAGGCTCGCCCATCAAGCGGATCGGACGCAACCGCTTCGTGCGTAACGTGCTTTATGCCATCGGCAATTCCGCCCGCCCCGATCTTCGCGCCACTGCGCAGGGTCTGTGCAACGACCCTGATGAAACCGTGCGCGACGCCGCCCGCTGGGCGGCGCTGCGGCTTGACGGCGCGGGGGCGTAAGGGAGTGCGGCTGGCCTGACGGCACGCTGAACCGTCCTTCCAACAAGGGTCTTCCGGCCGGTGTCTTCTTGGCCGTTCTTTTCGCGCCCGCAATGGTCGATAGCGCCGCTGATCGAGCGCGATGCCCCGGGTTGGGGCGCGGTTCAATCTTCTGGCTGGAGAAACTGCCCGCCCGCGAACGGTTCACAGTACTTTATGCAGCGTGCTGCTAATGCGCGGGCACCGAAACCGGGTCGATCAACGTGCGGCCGCCATCCACCGTCAGGATCTGCCCGGTCATGAAGCCCGACGCGTCAGAGGCCAGAAACTGCACGCTTTCCGCGATGTCCGACGCCTTGCCGATCCGGGCCATTGGCGTGTGTTCGATGATCGAGGCGCGGTACTCTTCATGCTGGCGGATCTGGTCCTTCAGGCTGGCGCTCATCACCGACCCGAAGGCCACGGCATTGACCCGGATACGGTGCGGGGCCAGCGCCACGGCCAGTGATCGGGTCATCTGATCCACTGCGGCGGTGCTGATCGAATAGGCCATCAGCTCGGGCTGGGTGCGGCGCGCGGCGATGGATGACAGGTTGATGATCGACCCGACGTGGCGGTCTTTCTCACGGCTGTCTTCGGCCTGCGCCATCATGCGCTTCGCCACCGCCTGGCTCAGCCGCAGGCTGGTCAGCAGGTTTTGTTGCAGCAACAGTTCAATGGAATCGTCCTGCGGTTCCAGCGGGTCGGATTGCTGGCATTGGCGCGCCGCGTTCACCAAGATATCCACCCGGTCAAACGCATCAATCGTGGCAGACAACAGGTTGGCGACCGTCAGACGCTCGCGCAGATCACCCGCGAACAGCCGCAGGCAAGGGTTTTCGGCGGTCGAGCTGGAAATCTGCGATTTCAGGCCCTTCTCATCCAGATCGGCGAAGACGACATTCGCGCCCTGATCCAGAAACTGCCGTCCGATGGCCATACCGATACCATGGGCTGCGCCGGTGACGATGGCGGTCTTGCCTGCGATGGAAAAGCTCATCTCTGGCCCTTTCGCGACTGGGTGCGTTGTTTCTCGCGCAGCGGATGGCTGGCGCGGTAGAGTTTGAAGCTGGCGGTGCCGCCGACCTCATCAATGTCGCGGAAGGCGTCTGTCAGCGCCGCCTCATAGGGCAGGTGGCGGTTGGCGACCATCCACAGGCTGCCTTGCGGTTTCAGGATGCGCTTTGCCGTGGCGATGAACTGCACACCCAGCGCGGGTTGCCCCTTGTGTCCGGTGTGAAACGGCGGGTTCATGACCACCATATCAACTGGCGGCGTCAGGGTCAGGGTGGTTGCATCTGCCCAATGGAACTGCGCGCGCGGATCTTGGATATTCTGGCGGGCGCAATCCAGTGCTGCGGCCTCTGCCTCGACCATGTGCAGCGTCTGAATGCCTGCGTGTTGCAACACCCTTGCCGCCAGATAGCCCCAGCCGGCACCCAGATCGGCAACGACAGGGGGCAGCGCGTCGGGCAGGGACTCTGCCAGAAGGCGCGAAGCAGGGTCGATGCCATCGGCGGAAAATAGCCCCGGCAGGGTGACGAAACCGGGCACTTCCGGGTCGTCCAGTCGCAGCGGCTGGGCGTGCCAGCCGCTGAAATCGTCGGCGCTGGTATCAAGGGCATGGGCATCAAACCAGAAGAGTTTGCCATGCGCCTTGGCGATCGCGCCGCCAATGGGCGCGCGGGCACGCACTTCGCGCAGAACCCCTTCGATCCCGTCGGCCTTCTGGCCATCCACGATCACCCAGCCATCTGAATGGGTGGCGGCAGCGGCGATCAGGGCGCGCGCCTCGGCCTTGGCGCGGGGCAGGCAGACCATGATGCCTGCGAACCGGCCCATAAGGTCGGGCGTGACGGTGAACCCGGCGCTGGCAAACGCGTCATGGTCAGGGCGAAAGCCCTGTACCATGTGCAGCCGGTCGCGCGGCAGCGGGTCGAACCATTCGCCAGCGCGGGGACGCAGCACGGCAATATCGCCGGTATCGGGCAGGGTCAGCCCGGCATCGACAGCAAGTTGCAGGCGCGCATGGCGCGCCGCGGTATCAGCATGGGCGTGGGACATGGGCAGGCGACGCGCGCCTTATTCCTTTTCCAGGGTACATTGCAGCGGATGTTGATGCCGTCGGGCAAAATCCATCACCTGAGCAACCTTTGTTTCGGCAACCTCAAAAGAGAAAACGCCGACAACCGCCGCGCCTTTCTTGTGCACAGTCAGCATTATCTCGAACGCCTGCGCGTGGGTCATGCCAAAGAACCGCTCCAACACATGCACCACGAATTCCATCGGCGTGTAGTCGTCGTTCAGCAGCAGCACCTTGTACATCGGCGGGCGCTGGGTTTTGGTCCGCGTCTTGGTGACGATGGAGGTGTCGCCGTCGCGCTGGTCGTCCTTGTCGGACATCATGCGGGTTTGAGGCGTCACGAGGGGCAGCTCCGTGTTGATTGCATCGGCCTCTAGTATAGTGTGTCTTACGGCATAGAAAAGACCCGTCGCCTGCCGCGCGGCGACTGTGTCGGAAAACAATGCCGACAGAGCGGTGAAAGGGGGGCGACGCATGACGACGCGGCTGACCACGATCGGTTTTGATGCCGATGATACGCTTTGGCAGAATGAACGCTTCTTCCGCCTGACCCAGGACCGATTCGCTGAATTGTTGTCGGACTACGCACCGTCCGACCATCTGGCAGAACGGCTGCTGCAGGCCGAGCGGCGTAACATCGGGCACTACGGCTATGGCGTGAAGGGCTTCGTGCTGTCGATGATCGAAACCGCGATCGAGGTGACCGACCAGCGCGTGCCTGCGAAGGTCATCAGTGAATTGCTGGCCGCAGGGCAGGACATGTTGGCCTATCCCATCGAATTGCTGCCCCATGTGCAAGATGCCATCGCCGCGCTGGCCCCGGACTATCGGCTGGTGGTCATCACCAAGGGCGATCTTCTGGACCAGGAACGCAAGCTGGCACAATCGGGGCTGGGCGATCTGTTTCACGCGGTCGAGATCGTCAGCGACAAGACGCCCGAGGTCTACAGCCGCATTTTTGACCGCCACGGTCATGGGGCGGAGCAGGCGCTGATGGTCGGCAACTCGCTGCGCTCAGATGTCATCCCGCCGATCGTCGCGGGGGGCTACGGCGTGCATGTGCCCCAAGGCGACGAATGGGCGATGGAGCACGCCGAGCCGCCGCTGGATCATCCCCGCTTCCGCAGGCTGCCTGACCTGTCGCACCTGCCTGACCTGGTGCGCTGGCTGGATGGCGCCTGATACCGGGCGCCGATGGCGCCTGTCGCGTATCTTGTGTTGCGCAGTCCGAATCGCGCTAAATATACGAAAATCACATTAACTTTTGCCCGAAGACGATTGATAAGAAAGGGGTTTTCGGAACTGCCCGCGCGTGCTACCGTAAGGGACAAATAAGATGCACCCCGGAACCGGGGGCGAGGCAGAGCATGAGAGGCAGGCACAAGTGACAGCGCATTCGCGACCGTCCCTGCGCGCGGTATTGGCCTGCGCGCTATTCATCGGGCTTACGATCTTCACGCTGGGGCGGGCCCATGCCGCGCCCCATGCGTCCATGGTCGTCGACGCACGCTCAGGCGAAATCCTGTATGCGCGCAACCATGACACCCGGCTTCATCCCGCGTCACTGACAAAGATGATGACGCTCTATGTCGTGTTTCAGGCGATTGAGCATGGCGAGATCACGCTGGATACAATGGTGACGATCAGCCGCAACGCCGCCGCAGAACCGCCGTCGAAGCTGGGCCTGCGTTCGGGGCAGCGTATCGCGTTGCGTTATCTGATCCGCGCTGCGGCGGTCCGGTCCGCCAACGATGCCGCCACCGCATTGGGCGAGGCGATTTCGGGGTCCGAGGAAGCCTTCACCACCCGCATGACCCAGACCGCCCGCGCCATGGGGATGTCGAACACAACCTTTCGCAATGCGCACGGCCTGACGACGTCCGGGCACCTGTCCACCGCGCGCGACATGACCACGCTGGGCCGCCAATTGCTGTTCGATTATCCGCAATACTACAACCTGTTCTCGCGCCGGTCTGCCGATGCGGGCATGGCGCAGGTGCCCAATACCAACCGTCGCTTTCTTGATGCTTATCGCGGCGCGGACGGGATCAAGACCGGGTATACCAGCGCTGCCGGGTTCAACATGGTCGGCTCGGCCGAACGTAACGGTGTGCGGATCATCACCACGGTTTTCGGCGGCGCCTCGACCGCCGCGCGCAACGCGCAGGTGGCCGAACTGATGGACATGGGCTTTTCGCGCGCACCGGCGCGGGCCGCAACGCGCCCGCCCGCCACCCCGTCCTACAGCGCGCCTTCGGCAGGGGTTGCGATGGCGCAGGCCGGGTCCGACAATCAGGGTGCCGGGCGCACGATCCGGCTGCAAACCGCCGTTGCCCGCAGCCCGCGTCCGATGGGCAGGCCCACCGCCGAGCCCGCGCCAGAGATGCTGATGGCGCTGCAATCGGGCATTTCTGATGCGTTGTCCGTGGTGGCCGATGCCGCGACGGTTGAGGTCGTGCCCGTTGACACCGAACTTGCCGCCCTCGCCCCAGAGGTGCTGGGCATCGTGCCGGTCGCCCGCCCCGATCTTGAAGCGGCTGAGGTCGCGCAAATTCAAGACGGCGCGCAGGTCCAGGTCGCGGCGGTTGCGGCCGGTGCGGCCGAGCCCACCGCCGTCGCGGAAGCCGCGCCACAGGCGGTGCGGGCAACCCCGGCTGCCGCAGCGGCCGATCTGGACCTTGCGCGCGCCGCCGGGTTCCGCGTCGCCAACCCGGCGGATGTGGCGGCGCTGAACGCGGTACAGGAATCCCCTGCGGCTGCAGCGCCCGACAGTCCCGCGTTGAACGATCAGATCATCCTGACCAGCAGCGCACCTGTGGCATTGTCCGTCGCTCCACCACCACGGCCCGCGTATGTGCAGGCCGTTGCCGCCGCGGATCAGGCGCCGACCGCCACGCAGGTCGTCGCCCGGATGTCGACATCTGATGCACGGCTTTGGGGGGTGCATCTGGGCGGCCATCCAAACCGTCACGAGGCCGAGCGCACGCTGATCCAGACCAGCCTGTCCGAAAGCGCCGCACTGGAAGGCGGCATCCGCCGGATCCAGCAGCGCGCGGGCAAGTTCGATGCCGAATTCGCCGGTCTGACCCAGGATCAGGCAGACTTGGCCTGCCGTCGTATCCAGGCCCGCAACCGGACCTGCATTACCATCGCACCTTAGGTGGTCAGCCCTCAAGCACCGCGTGGGCGCGTTATGTATCGGGCGCTCCTAAGGAACGCGACAGATCAGGGGCCGGCACCGTGGGTGCCTGTGGGATACGCACAGACACCCGGTAAAGTGCCCAGCGTGTGCCTGATGTATGGCGCGGGGCGTCTCTGGTGCGGCCTGTTCAGGGCTCTGCGCGGCAACGCGGCGCAGAGCATTGTGCCACTGGCGGTGTCAGGGCCACTCGCCCTCGGTCTGCGCGTCCGGCGCGGCCAGTTCCACCGCCAGAAACCGCTCGAATGCGTCAAGGTTGACCGACTCGAACTGCCCGAAGGCCTGCATCCAGACCGACGCGTCGCGCAGGCTGTCGGGTTCAAGTTTGCACCACTTCACCCGCCCGCGTTTTTCCTGGCTGATCAGTCCCGCCGCCGCCAATATTCCCAGATGCTTTGAAACTGCGGCCAGCGACATCTGGAACGGCTCTGCCACGTCGGTCACTGCCATGTCGTCCTCCAGCAGCATCGACAGGATCGCGCGGCGGGTTGGATCGGCAAGCGCCATGAATATCTGGTCAAGCGATGACTGCATCCGCGCAGCATTGCCGGAGCGCTGCCAAAGGTCAACCGGATGGTTGAATATGCTGCAGGCCTCACAGGCGCCGCCGCGCTGCCGCAATCTCCTGAACCAAATTTGATAAACCTATATTTATCAATTGGTTGTGCCACACAGCTTCCCGGGTTTCGCGCTTGACTCTGTGGCGTCCTGCTTCTAGCTTCCGCAACAACTTCCGGAAGGGGTCGGCATGGCTACACCTGATGATCTGGAGCGTCTTCGCGCGCTGGACGACAGGATCGCCAAGATAAAATCGGCGCACGAACCGCCGCCCCGGAAAGAGGATCATCACGCGATGGCTCATGTGGCCTGGCGGATGGTACTGGAATTGGTGTCCGGGCTGGCGCTCGGGTTTGGCATAGGCTACGGGCTGGATTACCTGTTGGGAACCCAACCTTTCCTGCTGGTGCTATTTATACTGCTGGGTTTTGTCGCAGGCGTCCGCACCATGTTGCGCACCGCGGCCGAGCTTCAGCGCGGCGAAATCGACAAGGCTGCAAAAGCGGCCACAACGCATGGGGATGACCAACGTGGCTGAAGAAACCGGCGGCTTGACCATCAGACCGATGGACCAGTTTATCGTGCAGCCCTTGTTTGGCGGCGATGTGGTCAATTGGTATACGCCCACTAACGTGACGCTGTGGCTGGCGCTGACCGTTATCGCCATTTCGCTGGTCATGGTGATGGGTAGCAAGGGCCGTGCCATCGTGCCGACCCGCGCCCAGTCGATAGGCGAGGTCATGTATGGCTTCATCTACAAGATGATCGAAGACGTGACCGGTAAGGAAGGTCTGCGGTACTTCCCCTATGTGATGACGCTGTTCACCTTCATCCTGTTTGCCAACTTCCTCGGCCTGCTGCCTTTCGCATTCACCACCACTTCGCACATCGCGGTGACGGCGGTTCTGGCGCTGGCAGTGTTCATCACCGTGACGGTGCTTGGTTTTGTGCTCAACGGTACGGCCTTCCTGAAAATGTTCTGGATCAGCTCGGCCCCCTTGGCGCTGCGCCCGGTGCTGGCCTTGATCGAGCTCATCTCGTATTTCGTGCGCCCACTCAGCCACTCTATTCGTCTGGCAGGCAACATGATGGCCGGGCATGCCGTTGTAAAAGTTTTCGCAGGCTTCGCAGGCGCCATGGGTGCCGCAGCCTTCGCCCCCGTCCTGGCGGTTGTCGCGATCTACGGGCTGGAAGTCCTGGTCGCCGCCATTCAGGCGTATGTGTTTACGATCCTCACCTGCGTCTATCTGAAAGACGCGCTGCATCCGCACCACTAAGGCGCAGCATCAGGTTCCCCTCATCCGCAAATTCCAACCAAGGAGAAGTGTTATGGAAGGCGATATCGCAGAAATGGGCAAGTTCATCGGCGTCGGTCTGACCACGCTGGGCATGGGTGGCGCCGCCATCGGTGTGGGCAACATTGCGGGCAACTTCTTGTCCGGCGCCCTGCGCAACCCCTCGGCCGCTGCCGGTCAAACCGCTACGCTGTTCATCGGCATCGCATTCGCAGAAGCTCTCGGGATCTTCTCGTTCCTGGTCGCCCTGCTGCTGATGTTCGCGGTCTGATCAGGCCTTAGGTGATCCTAACGGCGGGGTTGGTCCGGGTTCTCCCGGGCCACCCCGTGATTTCAGGCCCCTGAGGAGGACGACATGGCAGACACTGCCCAAGACGCGGCTGGCATGCCGCAGCTCGACTTTTCGACATTCTCGAACCAGATCTTCTGGCTCGTGATCGCTTTGGTCGTGCTTTACCTCATTCTGTCGCGCGTGGCGTTGCCGCGCATCGGGTCTGTTTTGGCAGAACGCCGGGGCGCGATCACCAACGACATTGCCGCGGCCGAAGAATTCAAGGCCAAAGCTGCCGAAGCAGAGGCCGCCTATCATCAGGCCCGTGCTGACGCGCGTGCTGATGCTGCCAAGATCGTGGCCGAAGCCAAGGCCGCCATCCAGAAAGATCTGGATATCGCGATGGCCAAGGCCGATGCGAAAATCGCAGCTAAATCGGCCGAGTCGGGGGAGCGGATCAACGAGATACGTGACAACGCCGTCGCCATGGTGACCGAAGTGTCGAAAGACACCACCAAGGAGATCCTGACGGCCTTCGGCGTCAAGGCCGATGCACGGTCGGTCAATGCTGCTGTCACCGCACGGCTGAAAAATGAGGGAATGGCATGAAACATATTCTGACCACCTCCCTTGTCGCAGGCTTTGTCGCAGGCACCCCCGCGTTCGCGGCGGTTGAGGGCAAGCCCTTCTTCTCGCTCTATAATACCGACATCGTGGTGGCGATTGCCTTTGTCATCTTCATCGGTATTCTGGTCTATTACAAAGTTCCGGGCCTGTTGTCGGGCCTGTTGGACAAACGCGCCGACGGCATTCGCGCCGATCTGGATGAAGCCCGCAAACTGCGCGAAGAGGCGCAAGAACTGCGCGCCTCGTTCGAGCGTAAGCATGTAGAAGTGCAGGCCGAGGCTGAGCGTATCGTGGCCAGTGCCAAGGAAGCCGCCGAGGCTGCCGCCGCGCAGGCGCAGGTGGATCTGGCCGACTCGATCAAGCGCCGTATGAAGGCTGCCGAGGATCAGATCGCCTCGGCCGAGGCTGCTGCGATCCGTGACGTGCGCAACGCCGCCGTCAACGTGGCCGTCGCCGCAGCGGGTGACGTGATCCGCAAGAATACCTCGGCGGAAGATGCCGATGCGATGATCGCCGACTCGATCAAGACGGTAGAGGCGCAACTGCACTGATACGCCCTCTTCGGGCGAAGCAGCTGACCACGTACCGACGCAGTCCGCACTTTGTGGAACCGCGAAAAATAGTCAGAGTGTCGTGTGAATGCGACGCACCAAGGGGCGGGCTGCGGCGGGGAAGACCTACGCAGCCCGCCCTTTTTCGTGTCGGCCGCGTGGGTGCTCGCGCATTGTGGCATGAAAAAAGGCCCATGCCGCGAAGCATGGACCCTAACAAACTTGTGATTGATACGTTCAGCCCAAGCGGTCCTTGACCATCGGCCCAACACTGCCGAAATCCATCTGGCCGGAATACTTCGCCTTCAGCCCGGCCATGACCCGCCCCATATCGCGGATCGACGTCGCCCCCAGCGCTGTGATTTCGGCATCCAGCGCGACGGCGATCTCCTTTTCATCCATCTGGCGCGGCAGGAAATCCTCGATCACGCCGATCTCGGCGCGCTCCTTCTCGGCCAGTTCCAGCCGCCCGCCTTCCTCATAGGCGCGGGCGCTATCTTGCCGTTGTTTGACCATACGCGTCAGGATGGTCAGCACATCGCCTTCGGACACGCCGGTATCGTTACCCTCGCCCCGCAGGGCGATGTCACGGTCTTTGATCGCGGCGCTGATGAGCCGAAGGGTCGACAGGCGGGCACTGTCTTTCGCCTTCATCGCCGCAATCAGGTCGGAAGAAATCTTTTGGCGCAGGGACATGGGCATCCTTTGGACTGTTACCGGACAAACTCGGACTCTATACCGCGCGGGGGCTGCGGGCAAGCGCCGATGATTTCGGCTAAATGTCTGAAATACATCAATAAAAACCAAATCCGTATCGCCTTGATTCCCATCCGCGCAGGCGGTAGTGTGCGCCCGTTCTGACCGGAGTCACCACCATGCCATATTCGCCCGCCAAACCGACCGCCTGCCTCGCCCTGGCAGATGGCACGCTTTTCTTCGGCAAGGGGTTTGGCGCCACAGGCGACACCGTGGCCGAGCTGTGTTTCAACACAGCAATGACCGGCTACCAGGAAATCATGACCGATCCCAGCTATGCGGGCCAGATCGTGACCTTCACCTTTCCGCATATCGGCAACACCGGCGTCAATGCTGATGATGATGAGGCGGCGGACCCAGTCGCCGCAGGTATGATTGTGAAATGGGACCCGACAGTGCCGTCAAACTGGCGCTCAACCGAAACGCTGGCTGATTGGATGCAAAAGCGCGGCCGGATCTGCATGGGCGGCGTGGATACCCGGCGGCTGACCCGCGCGATCCGCCGGCAGGGCGCGCCTCACGTCGCGCTGTCGCATCGGCCCGACGGGCAGTTCGACATTGCCGCGCTGGTCGCCAAGGCGCGGGCTTTCCCCGGGCTGGTCGGCCTTGATCTGGCAAAGGATGTGACCTGCGCGCAATCGTACGTCTGGGATCAGCAACGCTGGGCTTGGCCCTCGGGCTACACTCGGCGCGTTGAGCCAGGCTTCAAGGTGGTCGCCATCGACTTTGGGGCAAAGCGCAACATCCTGCGTTGTCTTGCCAGCGCCGGTTGCGATGTGACTGTGCTGCCCGCATCGGCCACTGCCGAGGATGTTCTTGCGCTGCGTCCGGACGGGGTTTTCCTGTCGAACGGCCCGGGTGATCCGGCGGCAACCGGCGCCTATGCCGTGCCGATGATCCAGGGCGTGATGAAGGCCGATATTCCGGTCTTCGGCATCTGCCTTGGCCACCAGATGCTGGCACTCGCGCTCGGTGCGAAGACCATCAAGATGAACCACGGCCACCACGGCGCGAACCATCCCGTCAAGGATGTAGAAACCGGTAAGGTCGAGATTACGTCGATGAACCATGGCTTTACGGTGGACAGTCAGACCTTGCCCGCAGGTGTTCTGGAAACCCATGTCTCGCTGTTCGACGGGTCGAACTGCGGCATCCGCGTCGCAGACCGCCCGATTTTCTCGGTGCAATACCACCCCGAGGCCAGTCCCGGGCCGCAAGACAGCTATTACCTGTTCGAGCGTTTTGCCGCCGCCATGGCGGCGCGTGGCGCGGTACCCGCTTAAATCATTCGTTATTTTGATGAACGCAGCGCCGTAGTTCTCCGCGGCGCTGGTGCGTTTGCGTATCGGGTCACTTTTTCCCAGCCCCCACCCCTATCGTTAACACGCCCTTAACTATTGCTGTGCAGCAGTAGCTGAAGGCGGATAGGGTCGGCATGGGCAGTTCACGCGCAGTTCATCAGGTGGCGCAGGGCGGCACATCGGCGGCACCTGGTGTCCTGCCCAATGCGCCCCGCCACAGGCTGGGCCAGCTATTGCTGGATATGGGCGTGCTTCGGCCCGGCGATCTGTTGCGGGCGCTGGTCTTGCAGTCCCGGCAGGACGCAATGCTGGGCGACGTGCTGCTGGCGCATGGCATGATTACCGATGCGCAACTGACCGAAGCACTGGCACGTCAATTTGACGTGGCCGTGGTGAACCCGCTCGCAGATCTTGCTGACCCGCGGCTGATCGACCGTCTGGGACCGACGCGCTGTCTCGCGATGGGCTGCCTGCCTTGGCGCCGCGCCGGTGCGGTGACGGTCATCGCCTGCACCCGCCCGGATCAATTTGCCTTAAATCGCGATGCGCTTACGGCCGTTTTCGGCCCGGTCGCAATGGTCTTGATTGCCGGGCCGCACCTGCATACTGCGCTGCTGCAGACCCGGCGCAGCGCGCTGCGCCTGCTGGCCGAAAACTGTGTGGCGCCGTCGGAAAGCTGCCGGAACTGGCAGGCCAGCAAGGCCCGCGCCTGGGGTCTAGGGGTGGCGGCGTTGGCGGTAACGACACTGATCTATTCGCCGTTGCTGGTTTTTTCGATCCTCGTCGTGGTGGCGATGGTCACGCTGGTGCTGTCGATGGGGCTGAAGGTTGCCGCACTCGTGGCGCATCTGCGCGCCGCGCGCCACGCAGCACCGCGCAGCATGATGCGCGCTGCGGTCGCGGGTGGCAGCGCCCACTTACCAGTCATCAGCATCATGGTGCCCCTGCACCGGGAGGAAGATGTCATTCCCCGCCTGCTGGCCCGTCTGTCAAAACTCTCATATCCCGTTGAGTTACTGGATGTTCTGTTGGTGGTCGAGGAACGCGATGCGACCACCCATCACGCGCTTGCCGGACAGACATTGCCCCGCTGGGCGCGCATCATCACCGTCCCCCATGCCACGTTGAAAACCAAACCGCGTGCGCTGAACTTCGCCCTGGCCTTTGCCAAAGGGTCGATAATTGGCGTCTATGACGCTGAAGACGCGCCCGAGGCCGATCAACTGTACCTCGTGGCGCGCCGCTTTGCTGCGGCTGATCCGACCCTTGCCTGCCTCCAGGGCATGCTGGACTTCTACAACCCGGCGACGAACTGGCTATCGCGCTGCTTCACCATTGAATATGCGGCATGGTTCCGCGTCATCTTGCCGGGACTGGAGCGGTTGGGCCTCGTGCTGCCCCTCGGTGGTACCACCCTGTTTTTCCGGCGCGACATTCTGGACAAACTCGGTGGCTGGGACGCGCATAACGTGACCGAGGATGCGGATCTTGGCATCCGGCTGGCTCGGCACGGTTATCGCACCGAGTTGCTGGCCTCAACCACGTTCGAGGAAGCAAATTGCCACGTCATTCCCTGGATCAAGCAACGCTCACGCTGGCTGAAGGGCTATGCGATTACCTATGCCGTGCATATGCGCGACCCGAAACGCCTGCTGGCGCAGCTGGGCTGGTGGCGGTTCGGTGGGCTTCAGGTATTGCTGTTGGGGACCTTGGTCCAATTCGTGTTGACCCCGGTGTTGTGGAGCTTCTGGTTGCTTCTCTTCGGGCTGGGCCATCCGTTCGACGGCATTCTGCCGTTCCCCCTTGCCTTCGGCCTCGCGGCGCTTTTTTTGCTGAGCGAGACTGCCAACCTGACGGTCAACCTGGTTGCGCTGCGGCAGCGGCACCACCGCGCCCTGCGGATCTGGGCGCTTAGCCTGCATTTCTATTTCCCGCTGGCCGCGCTGGCCGCCTATAAAGGCCTGTGGGAGCTGATGAGCAGCCCATTTTACTGGGACAAGACCACCCATGGAAAATACGCCGCCGTGACCGAGGGCGCGCCGAGCGATGCCGCCGCGCCCATCGACACTGCCTGACCGCGCAGCGGGCCTGATTACAACGAATACCGGCTTGCCGATGCCGCATCCAGCTTCAGCCGGGTCTCGAACGCCTTGGAAATATGCTCGCGCAGCGTGTCATAGGCCAGATCGCCATCGCCCTTGGCAATCGCCTCGACAATGGTGTGATGTTCCGCCAGCGTCGCTTGCCCGCGCCCCTCGGCGGCCAGCGAGGTCGTGGCCAGCAGCGCCATCGACCGGTGCACCAGATCCAGTTGTTGCACCAGAAACCGGTTGTGCGAAGCTAGGTGGATCTGCTTGTGAAACCGGCGGTTCGCGCGGCTCAGCGCCTGCGGATCGTTGAGTAACTGCCGGTCGTCCTGCACCATGCCGCGCAGCACGCGGATTTCCTCGGCGCTGGCGTGGCGCGCGGCCAGACGCGCGGCCAGCCCTTCCAGTTCGGACCGGACAATATACAATTCCGCCAATTGATTATGATCCAGCGATGCGACGATCAGTGACCGCCCGTCCCGCGTCAGCAAGGATTGGGTTTCCAGCCGTTGCAACGCCTCGCGGACCGGGGTGCGCGACACGCCCAAGCGCTCTGCCAGTTCGGATTCCACCAGCCGGTCGCCGGGCCGGTACACGCCGATGTCGATCGCCTCCAGAATCAGCGAATAGGCGTCAGATTGGGTATTTTTCTGGTCGGGCATCGTCTTCTCCGAAAGTGTCTTGTCAGATAAATCAATTTTGGCGCAAGTTGACAGAGTTTTCCGTCCGGTATCGCGACAATTCAACGTCTGTGGCGAACGGTCGGATGCGTTGGCAAAACGCTGCCCGCCGGTTAGAAGGTCACCAATAGCCACGGGGGATAGGACCATGATCGCACAGCAGTTCAACCATGTCGGGTCCTGGGTGTTCGACCTCGACAACACCCTCTACCCGCCGCATTCCCGGCTGTTCGACCAGATCGACCAGCGGATGACGGCCTATATCATGCAGACACTGGGCGTGGACCGGGCGCAGGCGTCCAAGCTGCGGCTGGAATACTGGCGCGACTATGGCACCACGCTGGCCGGGCTGATGCGGCTGCATGACATAGACCCGGTGCCCTACATGGCGTGGGTGCATGACATTGATTTCACAGCACTTACCCCAGACCCTGCGCTGCGTGCGCGCATCGCAGCGCTGCCGGGGCGGCGGATCGTGTTCACCAACGGCTCGGCCCCCTATGCCATTCGCGTGCTGGAGGGGCGGGGCCTCGCGGGGTTGTTTGACGCTGTGTACGGGGTGGAACACGCGGGCTACCTGCCAAAGCCGGAGCGCGCAGCATTCGAGGCGATCTTTGCCGCTGACCAGCTCGACAGCACCCGCGCCGCGATGTTCGAGGATGACCCCCGCAACCTGAGCGCGCCGCATGCGATGGGGATGCGCACGGTGCATGTCGCCCCTGCGCCCAGCCCTGCGCCGCATATCGAATACCATACCAACGACTTGACGGATTTTTTATCTCGATTGACTGCGTGATTCCGCCGCAGCGCGGCAAAATGTGCAATGGTGCGGCGCGATTGTGCAAATATATATTCAGCATACAACTTTTGGGGTGTGCTGATGACAACCGACACGATGAAACGCGCCTTCTATAAGATCCCCGTTCTGGGCTGGATAGCCCGCGACGTGGCCGAGGGCGACAAGGATAATATCTGGTATGCGATCGCGGCGCTCGCCGCCCTCTGGGCGATTTGCGTGATGACATGGGGCTTGCCCGCGCTGTATCTGCCTGCAGTTGTCGCTGCGCCCGTGATGCTGGTCTTGCTGGTGCTGATTACCCGGGGCTGACCCTCCAGGGCCGCCTGCAGCAGGGCCGGGCGAATTGACGCACCTTCTTCGGGCGTTGCGCTGCCCCTCGCCGTGGCGCGCGCGACGAGCTATATTCAGGGCAGCAACAAACGGGTGCAGATGATGGTGCGGGAAACGGTCGATGTGGTGGTTTCGGGTGGCGGTGTTGCCGGGTTGGCCGCAGCAGCTGTATTCGGAACGGCGGGGTATTCGGTAGTTTGCGTAGATCCTGCGCCTCCGGTGACCGACCGGCAGGCCGACGGTGCCGACCTGCGCACCACCGCCTTTCTGCAACCCAGTGTGCAGATCCTGAAAGACGCGGGATTGTGGGACCGACTGTCGCCCTTCGCTACGCCCTTGCAGGTCATGCGGATCGTGGATGCGGGCGGTGTGGTGCCGGAACCGCGCGTGACCCATGATTTTGATGCGGCCGATATCTCGGATCAGCCGTTTGGCTGGAACCTGCCCAACTGGCTGTTGCGGCGCGAGATGGTGGCACATCTGCGCACGCTGCCCAATGTTGGGTTCCACGCGGGTGTCGGCACTGTCCGGCTGACCACCCGACAGTCCGAGGCGCTGGTCACCCTGACCGATGGCGCGACCCTGCGCGCGCGGCTTTTAATCGCGGCGGACGGACGGGCGTCACCCATGCGGCAAGCCCTTGGGATTGACGTGAAAACAACGCGCTACGGCCAGAAGGCGCTGGCCTTTGCCGTGACGCACCCGCGCCCCCACAACAACGTCTCGACCGAGGTGCATCGCTCTGGTGGGCCGTTCACGTTGGTGCCCTTGCCGGATCATGAGGGGCAACCGTGCTCTGCCGTTGTCTGGATGGAAACGGGGCAAGAGGTTGCGCGCCTGTTGGCCCTGCCGACTGAGGTGTTCACCGCCGAGATGAATACGCGGTCCTGCCAGGTATTGGGGCCTTTGACGCTGGCCTCAAAGCTGACAACATGGCCTATCATCAGCCAGATCGCGGACCAGTTCTACGGCGAGCGTACCGCCCTGGTGGCCGAGGCCGCGCATGTCGTACCGCCGATCGGGGCGCAGGGGCTGAACATGAGCCTTGGAGATATCGGCACGCTGCTGGCGGTGTCGACGCCTGAAACCCTTGGCGATGCTGACAGCCTGCGCGCCTATCATCGCCGCCGCTGGCCCGAGGTTCGGGCGCGGATTGCCGGGGTGGACCTGTTGAACCGCGCCTCTATGGTGGGCGGGCAGGCGCTGCGCGATGCGCGCGCGACGGCGCTGAACGCGCTTTACTCTGCGGCGCCGGTGCGCAAGACGCTGATGCAACTGGGCATGGGCATGCGCCGTGCGTGATCGCGCTTGCTGCGGGCAGGGCTTCCGGTGCATGGTGCGACCGTGCTGACGGGGGTGAAAGAAAATGATACCAGTTCAAGGGTTTGAAGGACGCCGCGTCGCGGTTCTGGGGCTGGGAAGGTCCGGAATGGCGACCTGCGCGGCGCTGAGCGCGGGCGGGGCCGAGGTGTTGGCATGGGACGACAGCCCGGAATCCCGCGCACGGGCCGAGGCTGCGGACATCGTGCTGCACGACCTGACGCGGGAGGACTGGGCGTTTATCGCGGTGCTGATCGTGAGCCCCGGTATCCCGCATCTGTACCCCCACCCGAACCCGATCATCGCGCAGGCGATGATGGCGGGGGTGCCGGTGGACAACGACATCGGCCTGTTTTTCGCAAGCTTTGCCACTGAGGAAACCGCCGAATTCGACCAGCCGCCCAAGGTGGTTGCGGTCACCGGATCAAACGGGAAATCCACCACAACGGCGCTGATTCATCATATATTACAAGTCGCTGGCCGCCCGGTGCAGATGGCCGGGAACATCGGGACCGGGGTGCTTTCCATTGATCCGCCGATGGATGGTGAGGTCGTGGTGCTGGAGCTGTCCAGCTATCAGACCGACCTTGCGCGCGCGCTGACGCCCGATGTCGCCGTGTTCACCAACCTGACGCCCGATCATCTGGACCGGCACGGCGGGATGGGGGGGTATTTTGCTGCAAAACGCCGCTTGTTTGCCGAAGGTGGGCCTGACCGCGCGGTGATCGGCGTGGATGAACCCGAGGGGGTCTACCTTGCATCGCAACTGGGTCAAGCCCCTGAAGATGCACGGGTAATTCGCATCAGCTCGGGTCAGAAACTGGCAGGGCCGGGCTGGAACATCTTTGCGCGCAAGGGGTTTTTGGCAGAGTTCCGGCGCGGCAAGCAGGTCGCGGCGATTGATCTGCGCACCATGCCCGGCCTGCCCGGCGCGCATAATCATCAAAATGCCTGCGCCGCATATGCGGTCGCGCGCAGCCTGGGGCTGGCCCCCAAACTGATTGAAACGGCGCTGGCGACATTCGCAGGGTTGCCGCACCGCAGCCAGTTGGTGGGTGAGCGTGACGGCGTGCGGTTTGTGAATGACAGCAAGGCCACGAATGTGGACAGTGCCGCCAAGGCATTGCAGGCATTCACAAAAATCCGCTGGATCGCGGGGGGATTGGGCAAGGAAGGCGGTATTTCTGCGCTGCAACCGCACCTTGGTGCGGTGGCGAAGGCCTATCTGATCGGCCATTCTGCGCGGGAATTTGCCCTGCAACTGGGCGATACGCCGCACGCGATTTGCGAGACGATGGCGCAGGCCGTGGCGTTGGCGGCGGCCGAGGCCGAGGCCGGGGACGTGGTGTTGCTGGCGCCTGCTGCGGCCAGTTTCGATCAGTATCCTGACTTTGAAAAGCGCGGCGAGGATTTTGTAGCGCAGGTCGGGGCGGTATTGGCGGGGGCGTGAAACCCCCGCGAAATACCCGTTAACACATTGAAGTTGCACCAAAAGCCCATGTCTGGAAACGGTATGGATTCAGTATGGTTTTGATACATACGCGCGGTGGGGCAGGGCTGCGTTAACGTATCGCGCGCGGCCCTGTCTGACGCGCGGCAGTCTGACGCGCGGCAGTTTGGGGCGATGCAACCGGAGGATGTGTGACGGGTCGGGCGAAATGCCACATAACCTTCACAAAACTTTTGCATAGCTGTCACAAGTCGAAACTATAGGAATCATAGCTGTCCCTGACGGCACAAGATGACGAGCCCGGGAGACGAGAACAATCGCGCTGCCGCCATCCCGGCAAACGCCGTTTTTGGCTGATTGCGGATTTCGGTGAACAGAAAGGTCCGCGCGTGAGCGTTGAAGCATATTCCACCCTGATCATGGCCATTCCGGGCCCGGTGCTGCTGGTTGGTGAGGATCAGCGCATCATGACGGCCAACGATGCCGCGTCCGAAACGCTGGGCCCGAATCTGGCAGGGCAGTCGGTCTATGCGATCATCCGCCAGCCTGATGCGACCCGGGCATTTGAGGCGATCCGCGATGCGAACACCTCTGGCACCGAGGCGCGCTTCATCCAGACCACCCCCACGGGCGAGACGATCTTTCGCATGGTGCTGCGCAAGCTGCAGCCCAAAAGCGGTGCGCGGGTGACGCTGGCCACCTTCGTGGACATCAGCCATATCGAGGAAGCCGAGCAGATGCGCCGCGACTTCGTGGCGAATGTCAGCCATGAATTGCGATCGCCCCTGACGGTGCTGGGCGGTTTCATCGAGACATTGCAGACCGCTGCGCGCGATGATGTCGAGGCGCGGCTGCGGTTTCTGGACATCATGGCCAAGGAAGCGCAGCGGATGAACCGCATCGTCGATGACCTGTTGTCGCTGTCGAATGTCGAGGCAAACGAGAAGGTACGCCCGCGCGATCTGATCGACCTGTCCGATGTCATCGGCTCGACCATCGCGGCGCTGCGTCCGCAGATCGAAAACAACCAGATCCGGCTGAATTATGATCCTGCCACCAGTTCGCACGTTATCCGGGGCGAACGCGACCAGTTGATCCAGGTGTTCCGCAACCTGATCGAGAATGCGGTGAAATATGGCGGGTCAGGCGGGACGGTGACGATCCGCACGCGGGAACATGCGCGGATGCCGGGGTTCAGCGGCCCGGTGGTGATTGTGGATGTGGTGGATACCGGCGACGGGATCGATTCGGTCCACCTGCCGCGCCTCACCGAACGGTTCTACCGGGTGGATACCCACCGCTCACGCGAGAAGGGCGGCACCGGGCTGGGCCTTGCCATCGTCAAACACATCCTGAACCGCCACCGCGCCCGGCTGAGCATCCAGAGCAGCAAGGGCGTGGGCAGTACCTTCAGCGTGCAACTGCCGAAAGACACATGATTTACAAAACCACCGCGCCCTTGTCATATATCTGTCGTGACAAGCGGCTATCTTGTTGAAAAATACGCATTGTGGCCGCGCCATAGCAGCGTCCCCAAGTGAATGAGGAGTCCATCATGCCAGCACCCCACATACTCAGCGTGTTCGATCAGGACATGGACCGGCTTCAGGCGCAGATCCTGAGCATGGGCGGACTGGTCGAAGAGGCGATCCGCGATGCGGCGCTGGCGCTGGAAACCCGTGACGATGAACTTGCCGCCCGCGTGGTTGAGGGTGACAAGAAGATCGATGCGCTGGAAGAAGACATCAACACTGCCGTGGTGCGGGTGCTGGCGCTGCGCAGCCCTGCTGCGGGCGACCTGCGCACGGTGATTACCGTGATGAAGGTCGCGGGCGACCTGGAGCGCCTGGGCGATTACGCGAAGAACCTGGGCAAGCGGGTGCCGATCCTGGCGCAAGCGCACCGGGTCGAAGGGGCGGCGGCTTCCATCAAGCGGCTGGCGAAATCTGTGCGGCTGATGCTGAAGGATGCGCTGGATGGCTATGCGCGCAAGGATCTGGACCTTGTGCGCGATGTGTTGCAACGCGATGTAGAGGTCGATCAGATGACCAACGCGCTGTTTCGGGAATTTCTGACGCATATGATGGAAGACCCAAGGTCGATCACCAGCTGCATGCATCTGTTGTTCATCTCGAAGAACCTGGAGCGGATGGGCGACCATGTGACCGAGATCTGTGAACAGATCATTTATCTGGAAACCGGCACGCGGCCCGAGGCGCGGCCCAAGGGCACCTCGACCGCGCAGGTCGACGTTCCCTATCCGGGCAGCAGGACCTGATACTGATGGCAAGTTTTGACACCCCGGCCCTGATCCTTGTGGTCGATGACGAGCCTGCACAACGGGCGATGCTGACCTATAACCTGGAAGCCGCGGGCTACCGCACCGTGACCGCTGCCGATGGCGAAGAGGCGTTGCTGGTGGTGCAAGAACAGCGGCCCGACCTGATCTTGCTGGACTGGATGTTGCCGCATCTGTCGGGCATCGAGGTCTGTCGCCAGATCAAGTCGCGGCTGGACACGCGGGAAATTCCCGTCATCATGGTCTCTGCCCGCAGCGACGAACCCGACCGGGTGCAGGGGCTGGAAACCGGGGCGGATGATTATGTGGTAAAGCCCTATTCGATCAGCGAATTGCTGGCCCGGCTGCGCGCGAACCTGCGGCGCACGCGCCCGGCGGCGGCCGATCAGGTGCTGACCCATGAAGACCTGAAGCTGGACCCCGAACGCCATATGGTGACGCGCGCGGACAAGCCGCTGAAGCTGGGCCCGACGGAATACCGCCTGCTGGAGACCTTCATGGAGCGTCCCGGCCGTGTCTGGAGCCGGGAAAAGCTGCTGGACCGGGTGTGGGGGCAGGATATTTACGTCGATACCCGCACGGTGGACGTGCATATCGGGCGATTGCGCAAGGCGCTGTGTGTGCACGGCGGCGGCGACCCGATCCGCACGGTGCGCGGCGCGGGTTACGCGCTGGGCTGAGGCGGGTCGTAGGCCGGCGGGTCGCTGGCAGACGGATCGCGGGCAGACGGGGGGCGCGCGCCCCGTCGCTGGATCGGCGCCCGTGCTGGATCGGCGAATGAGTGGCCTGTGTTGGGGCGGGGATGCCCGGCCTACCAGGTGTCGGGGCCGATGCCGGAAAACCTGATCGCCAGATAGTCGATGAAGGCGCGCACCTTTGGCTGCGTGTAGCGGCCCGGCGGATAGACGGCATAGACGCCCTTGATGTCCTTTGGCAGGTCGGGGATCACATCGACCACCTGCCCGGTCTTCAGCGCGTCATGGTACAGATAGCTGGGCAGATAGGCGATGCCCAGGCCGTCCACCGCAGCGTTGAGCAGCGATTGTCCGTCATTCACCGTCAGCCAGCCTTCGCAGCGCACCTGCCGGGTTTCCCCCGAGGGTGCGATGATCTTCCACACGTTGTTGCTGGCCTGGTTGGAATAATGCAGCAGCCGGTGTTCGTTCAGATCGTCGATGCGCATGGGGCGGCCATGGGCCTGAAGGTAGCTGGGTGCAGCGATCATGCGGTAGCTGGCTTCGGCGAATTTGCGGGCGCGCAGGCTGGAATCGGCCAGATCACCGATGCGGATCGCCATGTCGAACCCTTCCGAGATCAGTTCCACATAGCGGTTCTTCAGCACCATGTTCACGCTGATGTCGGGGTAGGATTGCAAGAAGGGCCCCAGCATCGGCGACAGCAGCGTGGTGCCGAAATCTGTCGGCACGGACATGCGCAACAGGCCCGAGGGGGCGGATTGCATCGCGGTGACCAGGCTGTCGGCCTCGCCCGCGTCATTGAGCACGCGGCGTGCACGGTCGTAATAGGCAAGGCCGATGTCGGTGGGGCTGACGCGGCGGGTGGTGCGGTTCAGGAGCCGCGCGCCAAGCCGGGTTTCCAGCGCCGAGACGTGCTTGGACACTGCGGATTTGGAAATGCCCATCTTGCGCGCTGCATCGGTGAATCCGCCCTGGTCGACGACCATTGCGAAGGCCTCCATCTCGGTCAGTCTGTCCATTACGCTACCCGTCCCATGATACTCTGGGGGCCGGTATGGCCGCCAATTCGGGCAGGAATGCGGAGATGTGGCGACAATACTGCGGTTTGACGCGGATTTTTGCCAAAACGAACGCAGGCCAGAAACGACAAGTACCGGGCATGGCCCGGTACTTTGCCCTGGATGGGCGCGCGCAAGGTGCGGGCGATCAGGCGTAGAGTTCTTCGATCTCTTCCGCATCGGCCTCATCGGCGTCGGTGGTGGCGGCATCGTTGCTGTCGGTGCGCAAGCCTTCCAGCGCGTAATCGTAGTTCCAGAAGGTTTGCCCATCCTCGGCCAGCAGGTCGTAATCCACCTCGGCGGGATCGACATCGGCTTCTTCCAGGTCCGAGTCGTTGAGTTCAAAGAAGGCGGTATCGTCCTCGTCCTGCCCCACGACCGTCAGGCCGGACAGCTTCGCGGGTTGCGCGATACCTTCGATGCCTTTGGATTGCAGGTATTTGTCCATGTCCGACAGGCAGTTGCGGAAATAATCGTCGGTCAGGTCGTTTTCCTGATCGAAACCCGCCATTTCCACCTTTACCGAATACACCTCATCATTGGCGTCGGTGTAGTGCAGCACCAGGCTGTCGATGGGCGCATCGCCCCATTCGGAGACCACATCGGGGCATTCAAACTTGTCCTCGGGTTCGGGCTGGGGCTCGGGCTGGGGCTGGGGCTCGGGGTGCGGATCGGTGTCGGGGGTGAACTTGGCCTTGCAGTGTTCCAGAAAGTCAGAGACTTTTTCTTGCACCGTCTCCTTGATCTGGGCGATCTTCTGGAACAGGTTTTCCTTGAAGCTGCTGACCTTTTCGGCTTCAGGCTGCTTGTAGGAAAAGGGTTTGCTGAAGAAAGCCTTTTTGGCGAAGGCAAATTTGAAGAAAGACATATGGGCATCCCCGTGGCTGGAAACTGGTTAATTTGTGTCCAAAATTCGTAGCAAGTGCAGCGATTCTGCATAAGTATGAATCTGGCATTAATTGTTTCACATCAGGGGATTAAGCGTTTCCATGTCGGCGCAGGCCGGGTGGGGGACGCGCAGGTGGGGCCGGGTCAGTCGGCGTTGGCGTCGTTGATGGCCACGACAAAGGCTGCCAGTTTGGCCTGCCCTTCCGGCGCGGTCAGCGGGTCTGCGCCGGGCGACAGCACGTTCAGCGTGACGATCCGCCCGTCTACCCGCAGGAGCGCGCGCCAGTATTCCGCAGCAAGGCTGCCTGCGTTGAGTTGGCTGGTGTCGCTGATCTGCAAGAACAGCACATCCCTGCGGATGTCCGAGGCCAGCAGTGTGACCGTGCTGGCGTCCCCGTCCCGGCTGAGCGCGGCGCGCCCGATGTCCGAGGCGAAGAAGGTGGCGTAATCGGCAAGCGGGATGGGCGCGTCGGTGTCGGGTTCGGCCACGGCCGCGCTGAGGATGGCATAATGCCGCGGCGCGATAGCGGAACCATAGAGACTGTCGCAGGCGCCCAGCAGCACGAAAGTCGCGTTCGATGCGGCCTTGTCGATGCAATAGCCGTGCGGCCCGGTGATGGTGACCCCGGCGATGGTGCGCCGGGTTTCTGCCACGGTCTGCGCGCCCGTCCCGTCCATGCACCCGGACAGGATTGCGACCGCGCAAAGGGCCGCGACAGAAATCCGGCCAGCCATTCAGCCGGACCTTTCGGTGGGGCGCAGCATGCGCCTAAAGGTCCATGTAGATATGCGATTCAGCCTTCGCGCCCGGATGCGTTACCGCGCCCAGCCGGGTGGTGCCGACCAGTTGCGCATACTTCCACAGCGCGCCGGTGGCGTAGATCGTGGGGCGCGCGCCGGTCCAGGCGGCCTTGCGCTGCGCCAGCTCATCATCGCTGAGGTCGACAAGGATTTCGCCCGTGAGCGCGTTCAGGGTGATGACGTCGCCGTTTTGCAAAAGCGCGATGGGGCCGCCATGCGCGGCCTCTGGCCCGACATGGCCGACGCAGAAGCCACGGGTCGCGCCGGAAAAACGCCCGTCGGTGATGAGGGCGACCTTCTTGCCCATGCCCTGACCGGACAGGGCAGCGGTGGTGGCCAGCATTTCGCGCATGCCAGGGCCGCCTGCGGGGCCTTCATTGCGGATGACCAGCACTTCGCCTTCGACATACTGGCGGGCTTTCACAGCCTCGAACGCGTCTTCTTCGCATTCAAACACGCGGGCGGGGCCGCTGAAGACCTGCTCTGCCTCGGACATGCCTGCGACTTTGACGATCGCGCCTTCGGGGGCGAGGTTGCCTTTCAGCCCGACGACGCCGCCGGTTTTCGACAGCGGGGTGGAAACGGGGTAGATGACGCGGCCGTCGGCCTCACCCGTGATCTTGTCGAGTTCTTCGCCAAGGCTGCGGCCCGATGCGGTCATGCAATCTTCGTGCAGCAGGCCTGCCTTGCGCAGTTCCTTCATGACGACGGGGACGCCGCCGACTTCGAACAGGTCTTTGGCGACATATTGCCCGCCGGGTTTGAGATCGACGAAATACGGCGTCTCGCGGAAGATGTCGCACACATCGAAGAGGTCGAAGTCGATCCCGGCTTCATGCGCGATGGCGGGCAGGTGCAGCCCTGCATTGGTAGAGCCGCCGGTGCAGGCCACGACGCGGGCCGCGTTTTCCAGCGATTTGCGGGTAACGATGTCGCGGGCGCGGATGTTCTTTTCGATCAGGTTCATCACGGCGACGCCCGATGCCTCGCAGAACTGGTCGCGGGATTCGTAGGGCGCGGGGGCGCCGGACGAATTCAACAGCGCCAGCCCGATCGCCTCGGACACGCAGGCCATCGTGTTGGCGGTGAACTGGCCGCCGCAGGCACCCGCGCTGGGGCAGGCGATGCGTTCCAGAATGGCAAGCTCGGCGTCCGAGTAATTGCCCGCCTGATGCTGGCCGACCGCCTCGAACACGTCCTGGACGGTCACGTCCTTGCCGTTCAGGCGCCCCGGCAGGATCGACCCGCCATAGATGAAAACCGAAGGTACGTTCAGCCGGACCATGGCCATCATCATGCCCGGCAGCGATTTGTCGCAGCCGGCAAGGCCCACCAGCGCATCGTAGCAATGGCCGCGCATGGTCAGTTCCACGGTGTCGGTGATCGCTTCGCGCGAGGCGAGCGACGAGCGCATCCCCTCATGCCCCATGGCGATGCCGTCGGTGACGGTGATGGTGGTGAATTCGCGCGGGGTGCCACCGGCTTTCTTCACGCCGTGCTTGACGACCTGCGCCTGACGGTTCAGCGCGATGTTGCAGGGCGCGGCCTCATTCCAGCAGGTGGCAACGCCGACCCAGGGGGCGTGGATTTCCTCTTCGGAGATACCCATGGCGTAGAAATAGCTGCGGTGAGGTGCGCGGGCCGGACCTTCGGTCACATGGCGCGAGGGCAGGCGGGATTTGTCAAAGCGGGTGTTGCGTGGTGCGTCGGTCATGGTGTCTTTTCCCCCCTCATGGGTCGCGGCATTTTATGTGACTGCCCATGGGATAAAGCGCAACGCCGGGCGGGGCAAGGCGGATTGATCCGCCGCAGTGCAGCGTGGGGGCGGGCAGGGCCAGCCCCCACGGCGGACATCAGATGGACCGCAGGCCCAGGATGGCGCGCGCCTGTGCCGGGGTCGCCACGGGGCGGTCGTATTTCGCGCACAACTCGGCGGCGCGGGCGATCAGCGCGGCGTTCGACGGGGCCAGCGTGGTGCGGTCCAGACGCAGGTTATCTTCCAGCCCCGCGCGGGTATGGCCACCCATGGCGATGGACCATTCGTTCATCATGATCTGCCCCGGCCCGATCCCCGCGCCGCACCATTGCGCATCGGGGGCAAGGCGTTTGAGGGTGGCGATATAGAATTCCAGCACCTCACGGTCCACCGGCATGGCGTTTTTCACCCCCATGACGAATTGCACATAGAGCGGGCCTTTCAGCCTGCCGTCGGCCTGCATCTTCACCGCCTGGAAGATGTGGGAAAGGTCGAATGCCTCGATCTCTGGCATGACGCCATAGGTCTGCATCTCAGACGCCAGCCAGTCCACAAGGTCTGGCGGGTTCTCATAGACCCGGGTGGGGAAGTTGTTCGACCCGACCGAAAGCGAGGCCATATCAGGGCGCAGCGACAGCATGGCCCCGCGCGCCTGGCCCGCACCGGAACGCCCGCCGGTGGAAAGCTGCACGATCATGCCGGGGCAATGTGCCTCGATGCCTTCCTTCAGGCGCCCGAATTTCTCGGGGTCGGCGCTGGGGGTCTCATCCTCGTTGCGCACATGGCAATGCGCGATGGCCGCACCGGCCTCAAACGCGGCATGGGTGCTTTCCACCTGTTCGGAAATGGTGATCGGGACGGCGGGGTTATGTTCCTTGCGCGGCACCGATCCGGTGATGGCGACGCACAGAATGCAGGGGTTGGTCATATTGTCCTCAGATGTCAAAAAATACGGTTTCCGCGTCGCCCTGCAGGCAGATGTCAAAGCGGTAGTGGCCCGGCGCTGTCTTGCGCGCGATCAGCGTGTCGCGGCGGTGCGCCTGTTCGACCAGCCCCAGCACGGGGTCGGCGCCGTTGTCTTCATCTTCAAAATAAAGGCGGGTGTTCAGGCCGATATTGATGCCCCGCGCCACGATCCAAAGCGAGATATGGGGGGCCTGCGTGGTGCCATTGCGGCCCGGCACCGCGCCGGGTTTGACGGTATCAAAGGCCCAAAGCCCGGTGTCGAAATCGGTGATGACCCGGCCCCAGCCGCGAAACCCGGGTGCACAATCGGCGTGGCGGGGATCTTCGGCATGGGGGTAGATGCCCGATGCGTCGGCCTGCCATGCCTCTAGCAGCACGTCCTTTACCGGCGCGCCGGTGCCGTCGGTCACCAGCCCTTCGACCCGGATGCGTTCGCCCGGCGCGTCCGGCCCGGCGATGTCGCGGCCGAGTTCATTCTCGAATATCTCGAACCCTGCGGCCCCCGGCGCCAGTCCGATATGGACATAGGGGCCAGCGGTCTGCGAGGGGGTTTCCTTCAGGTAGTGCAAGGGTTGCGGCATATCAGTTCCCCTCCAGCCGGTTTTCAAACAGGGTGGATCGGCGGCCCCGCAAGATGATGTCGAATTTATACGCAAGGCTATCCAGCGGAATGCCCGCGTTCAGGTCCAGAGGCGCGATCAGCTGGTCCACCGCGCCTGGGTCGACGATGGATTGCACGATGGGGCAATGCGCGATCAGGGGGTCGCCTTCGAAATACATCTGGGTAATCAGCCGTTGGGTGAAGCCCGCCCCGAAGACCGAGATATGGATGTGCGCGGGCCGCCAGTTGTTGACCCAGTTGCGCCATGGGTAGGCACCGGGTTTGACGGTGCGGAAGAAGTAATAGCCTTCGGCATCGGTCAGGGTGCGGCCACAGCCGCCGAAATTCGGGTCGATGGGTGCGAGGTAGGTGTCCTTCTTGTGCCGGTAGCGCCCGCCGGCATTGGCCTGCCATACCTCAACCAGCGTGCCCGGCACGGGGCGGGCGTTTTCATCCAGCACACGGCCATGCACGATGATGCGTTCGCCCACCGGGTCGCCGGTGGTGGCGTAGTTGCGGATCAGGTCATGGTCCAGCGGCCCGAGGTCTTCGTGACCAAACCGCGGCCCGGTGATTTCGGACACGGTGTTTTCCAGCGAGATCATGGCAAGGCGCGGCGAGCGCGCGACCGAGGTCTTGTAGTTCGGCGTCAGCGCGGGCGGCTGCCAGTTCCGGTCGCGCATGTAGTATTCGGCGGGTTTCATGCTGGGTCCTTCGGGCTGTCCATCGCGGCGAAAACCTGCTTGGCGATGCGGATGGCGGAATTGGCGCGGGGGACGCCCGCGTAGATGGCGACGTGCAACAATGCCTCCAGCACGTCATCGCGGCTGGCGCCGGTGTTGGCGGTGGCGCGCAGGTGCAGCACCAGTTCTTCCTCATTGCCGAGGCCCGCCAGCAGCGCGATGGTCATCATGGAGCGTTCGCGCGCGCTGATCGTGTCGCGCGACCAGACATGGCCCCAGGCGGCATCGGTGATGAGCGCCTGAAACGGCGCGTCCATCGGTGTCTGCGCGGCGATGGAGCGGTCGACATGGGCGTCGCCCAGCACGCGGCGGCGGGTGGCAGTGCCTTTGGCGGCGAAGTCGGGCATGGGGTATCCTGTGATGGGGCGCCGGGGGCTTGGCGCGGCGGAAGGCTTGGCATAACCTATCGGGAAACAATTCCGATGGAAAATGCAATCTTGGGTGAAGTTCATAACCAAATGGGTATAGATGGCGCGGGTGGCAATGCGCATGCGGGGCTGCACCCCGGGGTTAAGCTGCGCCATATCCGGGCGTTTCTGGATATTGCGGCCTTTGGCAGCATCACCGGCGCGGCGCAGGCACAGGGTGTGACGCAGCCCGCGCTGTCGCGCACCCTGGCAGAGTTGGAGGCGCTGCTGGCCACGCCGCTGTTCCGCCGCGATGGGCGCAAGCTGGCGCTGACCGAGGCGGGGGCGCTGTTTCGCCACCATGCCAGCCTTGGGGTGCAGGCGTTCGAGGCGGCGGCGAATGCGCTGCATCCCGGCCGGGCCGAGGCTGTGATCCGCGCGGGCGTGTTGCCCACGGCGGCGACGCAGTTGTTTCCCCATGTGGCGCTGCGGTTCCATGCGCTGCGCCCGGATTCGACGCTGGCCATCATCACGGGGCCGCACAGTCATCTGATGCAATTGCTGCGGCGCGGCCGCATCGACCTGATGCTGGGCCGGATGCCTGATGCGGGCGAGATGCAGGATATGTCGTTCGAGCATCTTTATGACGATGATATCGTGCTGGTGGCGCGCGCGGGGCACCCTGCACAGGCGGCGGGGCTGTCGCTGGCCGCGACGCTGCGCCGCTATCCGGTGATCTTGCCGCCGCACGGCGCGATCATCCGCCGCCCGGTCGAGGCGCTGCTGGCCGCCCATGACCTGAGCGCGCTGCGCCCGGCGTTCGAGACTGTGGCGCTGACGGTGGGCTGCGGGATCGTGGTGCAGTCGGACGCGGTGTGGTTCATTTCGCGCGGGGTGGTCAGCGGCGATCTGGCTTTGGGGCGGATGCAGGTGCTGGCCACCGACGCGGCATACCTGTCCGGCGCGGTGGGCCTGACCACGCGCCCCGGCCCGGCGGCGGCATCGGGGGTGGACCTGATCCGCCAGATCACGCTGGAGATTGTCGCCGCCGGGTTGCATCGGTGACGTGTCATGGTGGTGCGTGGGTCGGCGCGGGCGGGGAAAAGCGATGCTTTTCAGGTTCCGCCCGGGCGCGGCTGTCATGCGTGCCTTTCGCTGTGCCAACGCCCGCCGGGGATTGGCGAGGGCCTTTTTCAGCGGCCCATCAACGTTGCGTCAGCGGGGCGGCAGGCGCACTGCGCCGTCCAGCCGGATGACAGTGCCGTTCAGGTAGGCGTTCTCGATGATCTGCGCGGCCATCAGGCCGAATTCGGCCGGGTCGCCCAGCCGGGCGGGGAAGGGGATGTTGGCGGTGATCGCGGCGGTGGTTTCGGGCGGCAGGGATTCCATCATCGGGGTGTGGAAGAGGCCCGGCGCGATGGCCATGACGCGGATGCCGGGGCGGGCCAGTTCGCGCGCGGCGGGCAGGCACATCGAGGCAATCGCCCCCTTCGAGGCGGCATAGGCGGCCTGGCCAATCTGCCCGTCCTCATAGGCGGCGGATGCGGTGTTGATGATGACGCCGCGTTCGGTGGTATCGAGCGGCTCCAACCCGGACATGGCCTGTGCGGCGTAGGACATGACGTTGTAGGTGCCGATCAGGTTGACCCGGATCACGCGTTCAAAAAGGTCGAGCGACAGCTTGCCTTCGCGCCCCACGATGCGCGCCGCAAGGCCGATCCCGGCGCAGTTGACCGCAATGCGGGGGGCCTGCCCGAAATGGCCGGTCACCTGCGCGAAGGCGGCGGCCACGCTGGCAGCGTCGCCCACATCGGCATGGGCGAAGATGCCGCCGATGTCATGCGCGACATCAGCGCCGCGCTTGGCGTCGAAATCCAGCACGGCCACCTTGGCGCCCCGGCCCGCCAGATGGCGCGCGGTGGCTTCCCCCAGCCCGCTGCCGCCGCCGGTGATCAGGGCAATCTGTCCGTCGATCTTCATGATTTGTCCTTTGCGTTGCCTCTTGCCCTGCGTCCCCGCAGGATCAGGGTATCAGAAACAATGTTATGGCAGGAAACAACACCAGCAGTGCAACGCGGATGATATCTGACGCAACGAAATACAGGACGGCGCGGTAGGTCTGGGACATGGGGGTGCCGCGATCCATCGCGTTGATGATGAACAGGTTCATGCCGACGGGTGGGGTTATCAGTCCGACCTCGACCACGATCAGGACCAGAATGCCGAACCAGATGGCCACATGCTCGGGCGTCATGCCGAAGTCGAGGGACATCATGACGGGAAAGAAGATCGGCACGGTCAGCAAGATCATCGACAGGCTGTCCATCACGCAGCCAAGCGCAAGGTAGATCAGCAAGATCACCACCAGCACCATCAAGGGGCTGAGGCCCTGTGTCACGACCCAGGTGGACAATTCCTGCGGCACCTGCGTCAGTGCGAGAAAGCCGTTGTAGAAGGCCGCGCCGAACACGATGAAGAAGATCATTGCGGTCGATTTGCCGGTCGAGGCGAAGGCCTCCATCAGGGTGCGCCCGGTCAGCCCGCCGCTGAAATACGCGATCAGCCCGGTGCCCAGCGCGCCGACCGCCGCACCTTCGGTGGGGGTGAAGATGCCGCCATAGATGCCGCCGACCACCGCGATGAAGACCGCGAGCACCGGCCAGACGCCGGTCAGCAGGCGCAGGCGTTCCGGCCAGCCGACGCGGGCCGCCGTGCCCGCCCGGTCGGGGTGCAGGCGGACATAGACCGAGATCGCCAGCATATAGCCGATGGCGGCCAGAATGCCGGGGACAATCGCGGCAAGGAACAGCTTTGCAATGTTCTGTTCGGCCAGAATGGCGTAGATCACCAGCACGACCGAGGGCGGGATCAAGATGCCCAGCGTGCCGCCCGCCGCCAGTGCGGCGGTCGAGATGCCGCCCGCATAGCCAAAGCGGCGCAGTTCGGGCAGCGCGACCCGGCCCATGGTGGCGGCGGTGGCCAGCGACGAGCCGCAGATCGCACCAAAGCCCGCACATGATGCCACGGCCGCCATGCCGATGCCGCCGCGCCGGTGCCCGATGAAGGCCGCCGCCGCGCGAAAGATCGCCTGTGACATGCCGCCCAGCGTGGCGAAATAGCCCATCAGCAAGAACATCGGCACGATGGACAGCGAATAGCTGGCGAAGGTGGAATAGGCAGAGCTTTTGAGCCGCGCCAGCGCCATGCCCGATGACCCGGTGACAAGGTACAGGCCCGCATAGCCCACGATGAACATGGCCAGGCCGATGGGCACCCGCAGGAAGATCAGCACCAGAAGCGCGGGGAAGGAGGCGATGCCGATTTCAAGGTTGGTCACAGGTGCGCTCCGGTCGCGGGGTCGATAAGGGGGCGGCCCAGCAGCCCCTCGGCGGTGCGGACCAGCGCCATCCAGACCGCGACGGCAGCGGCAAAGACCGCCGGGACGAAGGCCGCAGCATAGGACCACCAGACGGGATATTGCAGCAAGAATGTCACCGACCCGCGCCGCATCTGGGTCTGCAGCCCGTCATGGAGCTGCACCGCGATGAGCACGAGGGCTGCGGCAAAGGCGATTTCGATCCCCATTTGCAACAGGCGGCGGGCGCGGTCAGGCAGGCGGTCGGTCAGGACATCGACGGTGGCGTGGCCCGATGTGATCTGACAGAGGCCGAGGAAGGCAAAGACCGCGAAGGCCATGCCGGATTCAAGCAGCTCGTAATCGCCCTTCACCGCGCCGATGCCCAGGCCCAGCAAGCGGGCGGCGGTGTCGGGAAAGGCCCCGCCGATCAGGTCGGAATGCAGCAGGGTTGCGCCGGTGCGGCCCATGATCGAGGCGCAGATCATCAAGATCAGCGCGCTGAGCACGATACCCCCGATGATCGCCACGCCGTAGGCCAGTGCGTAGATCAGGCGGTGCAGCTGCTGAACCATAAAGGCGGCTCCTGTCGATGCGTCTGGTCCGGTCTTTGGGGGCCGGTCTTTGGGGTCCGGTTCTGGGGGTCCGGGGGCGTGAGGCGATGCGCCCGCGCGGGCACAAGGCCCCGGATACGCCGCAATGCCGACTGTGGCAATGGCGTTTGGCCCCTGCCGGTCGGCACGGGGTGCCCGTTCGGGGGCGGTGCGGAAAACCGAGGCGGAGTGTCGTTTGCGCAGGTCGGCACAGGGCATCGCTGGTGCAGCGCATCGCTTGGGCGCAGGGCATCGCTGGCGCAGGGCATCGCTGCCCCACGCCTTTGGTTTTGCCGTTCTGGGAGGTGTTATTGCGGCGTATAATCCGCCATCAGTTGCTGTGCCTGATCGATCAGGGCCTGCCCGTCGATGCCGCGCCCCTCCATGTCCGCGACCCAGGCCGCATAGAGGGGAGACACCAGGCCCGTCCATTCCTGCGCATCCGCCTCTGAGACGGTGACGATGGTGTTGCCACGGTCCAGCGCCAGCTGGCGCGCGGGGCCGTCGGCATCGGCCTGTGTGCCCCCCGCAAAGACCGAAAAGTCGTGGCCAGAGTTCTGGTCGATCACGGTCTTCAGATCATCAGGCAGCGCGGCATAGACATCGGGGTTCATCGCCAGCGAGAAGGTCAGGGTATAGAGGGCAGGGCCTTCGAACTCGGTGTGGTTTTCGACGAGTTCCGACACGCGCAGCGCCGTGGTGACTTCCCAGGGCATGGTGGCGCCGTCAAGGACGCCGCGCGACAGGCCTTCGGGCACGCCGCTGATCGGCATGCCGATCGCTTCGGCCCCGGTCAGGGCCAGCAGGTCGTTGACCCCGCGAGAGCCGCCGCGGATCTTCATGCCCTGAAGGTCAAGGGGGCGGCTGACGGGGCTGTTGGTGTGGAACATGCCCGGCCCGTGCACCCACATTGCCAGCATCTTCACTTCGGCGAAGTCGGTGTCGGCCATGTGTTCGGTATACATCTGCCACAGCGCCGAGGATGCGGCGCGGGCGTCGGAGACCATGAAGGGAAGCTCAAACACCTCGGACCGGGGGAAGCGCCCGGGGGTGTAGCCGTTGACGGTCCAGATCACATCGGCGATGCCGTCGATCACCTGGTCCATCAGTTCGGGCGGCGTGCCGCCCAGCGCCATGGAGGCATAGCGTTCCACCTTGATGCGCCCGCCCGAGTCACGCTCGACGTTATCCGCCCACACATCGAGGACCTGCACCGGCACATTGGCTTGCGCGGGCAGAAACTGGTGCAGGCGCAATGTCACCTCCTGCGCGCTGGCGGCGCCTGCGGACAATGCCGCCAGTGTCGCGCCTGCCAGCAGGCCCAGGATTGTGCGTCTCTCGGTCATGATGTCTTCTCCCTTGATGGTCGCGTTGATGCAGTGAAGTATCGGGTGGTGCAAAATCGGATGCCTGCGGGCGCGGCGCGCGTCCTCCTGCAAGCGCCTGCGCCATGTTTAATGGCATTCATCACAAGACCGCAACATTTCAGTGCGAAACGGTGCAACGCCGGGTTGTCTTTTGGCGGGGCGTCCGCGATCGGTGGCAACCCGGTGCGCTGCGTCGCCCCGTGGCGGATGAATTGTGAAGGGATCGAATGACTTATGCAGGCAGGAAAATTCGTATTCTGGCATTTCCTGACCTTGACCTTGGCGGGGCAACCCAGAAGTATGGCGCACAACCCCCGGGATCGGTGCTGTCGCGCCGGTGCGATGCCGGGGCATACCCCGTTTTTCGCCCGTCAGGACCGCAGCGCATGAACACCGTCGCCAGATGCGCCCCGCCGCCCGCCGCCCGGCTGGTCGCCGCAGTGCGTCTGGTCGCAGCGCGTTTGGCTGCGCCGCCGTGTGCGGTGACGCGCGCCCCTGACCCGACCGACCCCCAAGCCCCAAGCAGGACCGATACCGCATGAAAGATCTCACCCCGCCGAGAAGTAGCCTGGACCCGATCGAAATTGCCAGCCGGGATGAGATTTCGGCGTTGCAGTTGACGCGGCTGCGGTGGTCGCTGCGCCATGCCTATGACAATGTGCCGATGTACCGCGAACGCTTTGACGCCTTGGGCGTTCATCCTGACGATCTGACCTGTCTGGAGGATCTGGCGAAATTTCCCTTCACCATGAAGGCGGATCTGCGCGCGAATTATCCCTTTGGCCTGATTGCCGTGCCGCGCACGCAATTGTCGCGCGTGCATGCGTCATCGGGCACCACGGGCAAGCCGACTGTGGTGGCCTATACTGCGGGGGATATTGAAAACTGGGCCAATCTGGTCGCGCGGTCGATGCGGGCCAGCGGCACACGGCCGGGGGACATTGTGCATGTCGCCTATGGGTACGGGCTGTTCACCGGCGGGCTTGGCGCACATTACGGTGCGGAAAAGCTGGGCTGCACCGTGGTGCCTGTGTCGGGCGGCATGACGCAGCGGCAGGTGACGCTGATCGAGGATCTGGGCCCTGCGACCATCATGGTCACGCCATCCTACATGCTGAACATCCTGGAACAATACCGCCGCATGGGGCTGGACCCGCGCGCCAGTGCGCTGCAGGTGGGGATTTTCGGGGCAGAGCCCTGGTCGAACTCCATGCGCGCCGAGATCGAGCAATCCTTCGACATGCATGCAGTGGATATCTATGGCCTGTCCGAGGTGATGGGGCCGGGGGTCGCGAATGAATGTGTCGAGACCAAGGACGGCCTGCATCTGTGGGAGGATCACTTCTTTCCCGAGATCATCGACCCGGAAACCGGCGCGGTTCTGCCCGACGGAGAGATGGGCGAGCTGGTGCTGACCACCCTCACGAAAGAGGGGCAGCCGCTGATCCGGTACCGCACCCGCGACCTGACGCGGCTGATGCCCGGCACCGCGCGGTCGATGCGCCGGATTGCCAAGATCACCGGGCGCAGCGATGATATGATCGTGCTGCGCGGCGTGAATGTCTTTCCCAGCCAGATCGAGGAGCAGGTTTTGCGCGTGCAGGGGCTGGCACCCTATTACCAGATCGAACTGGTGTCGCGGGGCCGTCTGGGGGTGATGCGTGTGCATGTAGAGCCGGTGACCAGCCATATCGACGCTGCGATGCGCGATACCCTGGCCGCGATGCTGGCCAAGAACATCAAGGATGTGGTCGGCGTGTCGTCCGAGGTGGTGATCGCCGCGCCGGGCAGCGTGCCCCGGTCCGAAGGCAAGGCCAAGCGCGTGGTCGATAACCGCTACCGGGGGTAGGTGTCATTGCCGTCTGTGCGCGGGTGTTCCCGCGAATCTGCGCCCGGGTTTTGCGGCTGCGTGGCGCGGCGATGCATGGTTGAAGCTTAAAAATCAGGCGAAATGACGCAGAAGTGCCTCAAGAACGGGCGCAGCCCTGCCTGTTCTGTGCCGCGCGCTGCAACCGGATTGAAAACAGATGCAAGACCGCATGACGTTCACCTGTGCGTTACAAACGCGCAAATTTGAAGTGTGGCGGCCCGATCCTGCAAGACTGAACCGCCACACCCGTGCAACAACAACGCTGCCCGGCTGCATATAGTGGCCCGGACCCGGAATTTGAAGATTGACGGGCGGTCAGGGGCGGCATGAATTTGGGGACAACTTATGATTAAGACCAAAACGCTGCTCTGGTCGATGACCGCCGCTACGGCGATTGTTGCAGGTCTGCCGGCCCACGCTCAGGACTGCCCGATTCAGGTGGGTGTGCTGCATTCGTTGTCGGGCAGCATGGCTATTTCGGAAACCACGCTGAAAGATGTCATGCTGATGCTGGTCGAACAGCAAAACGCCGCGGGCGGTCTGCTGGGGTGTGAGCTGGAGGCCGTGGTGGTCGACCCTGCGTCCGACTGGCCGCTGTTTGCCGAACGCGCGCGCGAACTGCTGACCGTGACCGAAGTCGATGTGATCTTCGGGGCCTGGACCTCGGTCAGCCGCAAGTCGGTGCTGCCGGTTCTGGAAGAGCTTAACGGGCTGATGTTCTACCCGGTGCAATACGAGGGCGAGGAATCGTCGCGCAACGTGTTCTACACCGGCGCCGCACCGAACCAGCAGGCGATCCCGGCGGTGGATTACTTCCTGGAGGAACTGGGTGTCGAAAGCTTTGCGCTGCTGGGCACCGATTACGTCTACCCGCGCACGACCAACAACATTCTGGAAAGCTACCTGTTGGATAAAGGTATCGCCCCGGAAGATATCTTTGTGAACTACACCCCGTTCGGACATTCCGACTGGGCGACGATCGTTTCTGACGTCGTGGCGCTGGGCGCAGGCGGCAAGCAGGTCGGCGTGATCTCGACCATCAACGGCGATGCGAACATCGGTTTCTACAAGGAACTGGCCTCGGCCGGTGTCAGCGCGGCCGACATTCCGGTTGTCGCGTTCTCGGTCGGTGAAGAAGAGCTTTCGGGCCTCGACACGTCGGAACTGGTCGGTCACCTGGCTGCATGGAACTACTTCATGTCCGCCGATACCGAGATCAACGCCGATTTCGTCGCCGCATGGAAGGAATTCGCCGGTGAAGACCGCGTGACCAACGACCCGATGGAAGCCCATTATATCGGCTTCAACATGTGGGTGAACGCCGTGACCGAGGCAGGCACCACCGATGTGGACGCGGTGCGCGAAGCCATGTGGGGGCAGGAATTCCCCAACCTGACGGGCGGCACGGCAGTCATGCTGCCGAACCACCACCTGACCAAGCCCGTGCTGATCGGCGAGATCCGCGCCGATGGTCAGTTCGACATCATCAGCCAGACCACCGAAGTGCCGGGCGATGCCTGGACCGACTTCCTGCCTGACAGCGCCGTGCTGACCAGCGACTGGCAGGAACTGGAATGCGGGATGTACAACACCGCGACCGAAACCTGCGTTCAGATCACCTCTAACTACTGATCCTGAATGTGCCTGGGGGCGGGCGATCTGCCTGCCCCCTTTTTCCTGACGCGCGGCACGGCGGGCCGGTTTTGCGCCCCGCCCCCCCTTTTGCGTCATCAGATACCAAGGCTGAACAGAGGTCGTCCCCCGATGCCGATGAACCCCCGGATCGCCCGCGCGGTGCTGTTTTTGTGCGCGCTGTGCTTTGCTGTGATGCTGCGCCCCATGCAGGTGGTGGCGCAAGACACGGCGCCAGACCCTGCGCTGGGCAGCCTGCAAAGCCTGCTTCAGGACTACCAGGAGGAGGTCGCATCGCCGTCGCGCCAGACCGTTTCGGGGGTGCTGGACGCGCTGATCGCAGCCGAGATCCCCGGCACGCCGGGTTTCTTGCGCAGTTGGGACAGCCGCGCGCTGTATGAGCGGCCCGATGACGGGCTGTTTTTTTACGCGACCGAGAATGCAGATGGCACGCTGACGCTGATCGACATTGATACCGAAGACGCGGCCGGTACCGTCACCACGCGCGAGGTCAATCAGATCCGGCCCAATGCGGGCGTGCGCCGTGTGATCGGCGCGGTGCTGGTGCAGTTTGAATTGTCCGATGATGACCCGGCGCTGCGGTTGTCGGCGCTGGAATCCATCACGCGCAGCCCCGACCCCGAACAGATCCCGCTGCTGGCAGCGTCTATCCCCGATGAGCCTGATGCGGCGATCTTGCTGCGCAAGGAACGTTTGCTGGCCCTGCTGACCGCGCGGTTTGGCGAGACCGCCGAGGCGCGGATCGCGGCGATTGACGCCCTGGGCGGCGACATCAGCATCGAGGCGCGTGGCGCGCTGAACCTGATCCTCGGCAGCACGACGACCTTCGGGACCGAACTGCCCGCAGGCGGCAATATCGCGCGCGAGATCGAGGTCGGCACCGACCTGGGCCTTGATGAAGCTTATGACCAATTGGTGGCCGACGGGCTGTTTCCGCCGCGCCCCACGCCCGAGGCGATGCGCGCCGCGCTGCAAGCCAACGTCGATGCGGGCGCGGTGGGCGGGGTGCCGGTGCATCAGCTCGACACGATTCCCGCGCGTGAACGTGCGTATGAACAGCTGGAGGCCGACGGGCTGGTGCCGCCGCTGGTGACCGATGCCGATGTGGCGGATGCGGTGTCGGGCTATGTCTTCTACGAGGTTTATGCCGAAGACGACCCCGCCATCACCACCGCCGCCCAGGATGCGCTGGCTGCGACGCAATTGCGGCTGGGGGTCTATCAGGGCGTCGATCTGGGGCTGGACGCGCTGTCGCTGGCCTCGATCTTCTTTCTGGCGGCGATCGGGTTGGCGATCACCTTCGGGGTGATGGGCGTCATCAACATGGCGCATGGCGAGTTCATCATGATGGGCGCCTATACCGGCTATGTCGTGCAGTTGTTCATCCCGGATTATACCCTGAGCCTGCTGGTGGCGCTGCCGCTGGCCTTTATGGTGACGTTCGGCGCGGGCGTGGCGATGGAGCGGCTGGTGATCCGGCACCTCTACAAGCGGCCGCTGGAGACGTTGCTGGCGACCTTCGGCATTTCGATTGCCTTGCAGCAATTGGCCAAGAACATCTTTGGCACGCAGGCCCGCCCGCTGACTGCGCCGGACTGGTTGTCGGGCGCGCTGACGATCAACGACATCATCGGGATCAGCAATATCCGTATTGCGATCTTCGTCATGGCGCTGATCTTTCTGGGGCTGTTGCTGTTTGTGCTGAAGCGCACCCGGCTGGGGCTGGAAGTGCGGGCCGTCACGCAAAACCCCGGCATGGCGGCCAGCATGGGGATCAACCCGGACCGCATCAACATGCTGACCTTTGGCCTTGGGTCCGGCATCGCGGGGATCGCGGGCGTCGCCATCGGGCTTTATGCGCAGGTCACATCCGAGATGGGGGCGAATTACATCGTGCAAAGCTTCATGACCGTGGTTGTCGGCGGTGTCGGCAATGTCTGGGGCACGCTGGCCGGGGCATCGCTGATCGGCTTTTTGCAAAAGGGGATCGAGTGGTTCAACCCGTCCAACACGCTGGCGGCGCAGACCTACATGATCCTGTTCATCATTCTGTTCATCCAGTTCCGGCCGAAGGGCATTGTCGCCCTCAAGGGCCGCGCGGCGGGGGATTGAGGTCATGGAAAGCACGACGATGAAAAAACCTGTTCCCCGCAAGAGCTTTCTGGCGCAGAACCCGTCCGTGATGTGGTTCTTGCTGGCGCTGGCGCTGTTCACGCTGTTTGTGACCGTGCTGGCCGAAGGTTTCGGGCTGGCGGTGCTGTCTACCTCGATGGTGAAAGTGTTGGGCATGACGCTGTGCCTGTGCCTGATCGCCGTGGCGATGGATGTCGTCTGGGGCTATTGCGGCATCCTGAGCCTGGGGCATTTCGCGTTCTTCGGGCTGGGCGGCTATGCCATTGGCATGTGGCTGATGTATGCCCGCACCGAGATCATCATCCGCGAGTCGTTGTCGAATGCCGCCATTCCGCCCACCGAGGTGGAGGTGACCGATGCCATCGCCACGCAGATCTTTGGCGTCGTGGGCAGCAACCAATTGCCGTGGATCTGGGGCTTTGCCGATAGTCTGGTGTTGCAACTGCTGGTCGTCGTGCTGGTGCCCGGGCTGCTGGCGCTGGTGTTTGGCTGGCTGGCTTTCCGGTCGCGCGTGACGGGGGTCTATCTGTCGATCCTGACGCAGGCGATGACGCTGGCGCTGTCGCTGTACCTGTTTCAAAACGACACCGGGCTGCGTGGCAACAACGGGCTGTCTGGGTTGCAAAACATTCCGGGCCTGTTGGACGTGCCGCAGGCAACAGTGGCTTTGTGGTTCTTCTGGGCGTCGGCGCTGGCGCTGGGGCTGGGGTATCTTTTGTTCGCCTGGGTCGTTTCGGGCAAGTTCGGCTCGGTCGTGCGCGCGATCCGGGACAATGAAAACCGGGTGCGGTTTCTGGGCTATCATGTCGAAAGCTACAAGCTGTTCGTCTTTACCCTGACGGCCGTGGTGTCGGCCATTGCGGGCGCGCTGTATTACCCGCAGGCGGGGATCATCAACCCCGCCGAGATCGCGCCCATCGCCTCGATCTATCTGGCGGTCTGGGTGGCCATCGGCGGGCGCGGGCGGCTTTATGGCGCGGTGATCGGCGCGGCGGTGGTGTCGCTGGCGTCAAGCTGGTTCACCGGCGGCGGCGCGCCCAACATCAACTTTGGCTTCTATCAACTGAACTGGACCGATTGGTGGCTGGTGCTGCTGGGTCTGGGCTTTGTTGCCGTGACGCTGTTCTTTCCAAAGGGCATCGGCGGATTGTTCGATTATCTGGTGAGGAAACCATGAGCACATTACTGGAGGTTTCCGGCGTCAGCGTCACGTTTGACGGCTTTCGCGCGATCAACAACCTGTCCATCGCGATTGCCGAGCCAGAGTTGCGCGCGGTGATCGGGCCGAATGGCGCGGGCAAGACCACGTTCATGGACATCGTCACCGGCAAGACCCGGCCTGACAGTGGCCATGTGATCTGGGGCGAGAAATCGGTGTCGCTGCTGGGCATGTCTGAATCGCAGATCGCGCGCGCCGGGATCGGGCGGAAGTTTCAGAAGCCCACGGTGTTCGAGGAACAGACCGTCGCCGAGAATTTCGCCATGGCCCTGCGCAACAAGCGCGGGCCGTTCGATGTGCTGTTGTTCCGCCCCAACGCGGCGGGCGACGCGCGCATCGCCGAACTGGCGACCGAGGTCGGGCTGCTGGACGATCTGCCGCGCCGCGCGGGCGATCTGAGTCACGGGCAGAAGCAATGGCTGGAAATCGGCATGCTGCTGGCGCAGGACCCGCGCCTGTTGCTGGTGGATGAACCTGCGGCCGGGATGACCCCGGCAGAGCGCGAGCATACCACCGACCTTCTGGTGCGCGCGGCCAAGACCCGGGCGGTGGTGGTGATCGAACATGACATGGAATTCGTGCGCCGCCTGAATTGCAAGGTGACGGTGCTGCACGAAGGCACGGTGCTGGCCGAAGGCTCGCTGGACCATGTGACCGCGAACAAGGAAGTCATTGATGTCTATCTGGGGCGCTAGATCATGCTGAATGTCACCGACCTGACCCTGCATTACGGGGCCTCGCAGATCCTGTACGACGTGAATCTGACGGCGCGTCCGGGGGCTGTGACCGCTGTGATGGGCACCAATGGCGTGGGCAAGACGAGCCTTCTGAAGGCCATCGCCGGGCGTCATCCCTATAGCAGCGGCACGATCACGCTGGATGATGTGGCGCTGAACCACCCCGGCCCGGCGCAGGCGGCACAGGCGGGCATCGCGTATGTTCCGCAGGGCCGCGAGGTGTTTCCGCTGCTGAGTGTCACGGAAAACCTGCAAACCGGCTTTGCCTGTCTGCCGAAGGCCGATCACAAGATCCCCGACCGGATCTATGATCTGTTCCCTGTGCTGGCGCAGATGAAGGACCGGCGCGGTGGCGATCTGTCGGGGGGGCAGCAGCAGCAATTGGCCATCGCCCGCGCCCTGATCGCGCGCCCGCGCGTCCTGTTGCTGGATGAGCCGACCGAGGGCATTCAGCCCAATATCATCAAGCAGATCGGCAATGTCATCTCGTTGCTGCGCGATGAGGGTGAGATTGCAATCGTGCTGGTCGAGCAGTTCTTTGATTTTGCGTACGATCTGGCGGATGAGTTTTGTGTGCTGAAGCGCGGGTCGGTGGTGTTGTCGAAACCGGCGGCCGAGGTGGCGCGCGACCAGTTGCTGGCGCAGGTCTCGATCTGACAGGGGACGCGGGGTGACGGGGCAGATGGGTCGCGGGCTGGACAGGGGCGCGGAAACCCGGCACATCGGGTAAACCCCGCCGTTGCAGGATGCCGCCACCATGACGCTTGTGGGCTATGCCCGTGTCTCGACCGAAGATCAGACCGTTTCGCCGCAGCGTGATGAGCTGCGGGCGGCAGGCTGTGTCGAGATCCATGAAGAACATGCCTCTGGCGGGTCGCGCGCACGGCCAGTGCTGGCACGGGTGCTGGCGCGGGTTGGCCCGGGCGATGTGCTGCTGGTGGTGCGCATCGACCGGCTGGCGCGGTCGCTGTCGCATCTGCTGGAGGTGATCGAGGCGCTGGAGGCGCGGGGCGCCTTCTTCCGGTCGCTGCGCGATCCCATTGACACCAGCAGCCCGCAGGGCAAATTCACCCTTCAGGTACTGGGTGCTGCGGCAGAGCTGGAACGCGCGCTGATCCGGGAACGCACCATTGCCGGGCTGGAATCGGCCCGGGCGCAGGGGCGTGTGGGCGGCAATCCCGGTTTGCGCGCGGGCGACCCCGCCGCACGGCGCAAGATCGCGCTGGCGCGCGATGAGGCGTATTTCGAGGCGCTGAATGCCAGCGCGCCGGAATGGGTGCCGCTGGTGCGGCGCCTGCGCCCCGAGATGGCCTGGGAAGATGTGGCGCGCATCATCAACAGCCAGTTGCCCAAGGGTCGCACGCCCTGGTCCGTTCCGCGCCTGACGCGCGCGGTGCAGCGTTACGTCAAGGACGGGTTTCTGGACCGCCGCGTGCTGGACCGCGCCAAACGGTCGGATGTGGATGACCGCCTGCTGGCGATCGTCGCGGGGATCAAGGGTGCCGACCCCGAGATCACGTTGCAATCCATCTGCGACCGGCTGGAAGCGATGCGCGAGCGCACCCCGCGCGGGCGCACGCGCTGGCAGCCTTCATCGGTGCGGATGCTCCTGGAACGGGCAGAAAAGCGCGGGCTGTTGTAGTGTCCGGCTGCCGGTCCCACGCCGCTGCCTGTCAGGCGCGCGCTGCCTCTACCAGTGCGCGGAACAGGGCGCGCTGGCGGCGGGCATAGATCAGGTATTCCGGGTGCCATTGCACGCCGATGGCGAAGGGGGGCGCGGCGCGCTCAACGGCCTGCACCATGCCGCCTTCGTCGCGCGCAGCGATCCGCAGCCCATCGGCCAGCCGGTCCACCGCCTGCGTGTGCAGGGCGTTGACGCGCATCGGTTGGGTGCCCGCCAGCGCGGCCAGCGTGGTCCCTGCCGCGACAATGATGCTTTTGCGCGGCAGGATCGTACGCAGGTAGCGGCTGTCGGTATAATGGTCATAGGCGCGCTGATGCAGGTTGCCGCCCTGCGCGATGTTGATCATCTGCGCGCCCCGGCAGATGCCCAGCACGGGTTTGCCTGCCGCGAATGCCTCTAGCACCAGCCGCCGTTCCAGCGCGTCGCGCTTCGGGTCCAGCCGGGCGCTGGCGACCAGTTCGCCCTTGTAGAGTTCAGGCGAGATGTCGTCACCGCCGCCGACGATCAGCCCATCCACCGCCGTCATGTCGGCCTGCTTGCGGCTGTCCCAGCGGATGGCGGTGCCGCCGGCCAGCCAGACGTTCAGCGCCATGAAGGGAAACACCCGCCAGCCGGTGCGGGCGGAAACCGTGACGCCGATGCAGGGCTTTGGGGTGCCGGGTTTCTTGGTGTGCTGCATTTACGCCGCCGGTGCCTTTTGGTGCGGGTCTGCCATGGTGTGAAGGTCAAGGGCGCGTGGGGTCATGCCCAGATACCCGCGCGGTCCAGGTGGCCTGCAACCACATCGGCCCAGGTGCCGCGCAAACCGGGCAGGCCGGCGCGCCAGTCGGTCCAGGACTGCGCCAGCGCGGCCAGCAGCGCGGGATCGGCGGCGATACGTTCTACCAGAACCCAGCGGTTCCATTCATACGCGACCGACCATTGCGGGTCGCCCAGCCGGGCCTCGGGCAGGCGGTAGTGAAAGGTGGGGCGTCCGCCCTTCGTCCCCTGGGGCAGGGCGCGGGCTACCAGATCCGCGCGCAGATGCGTCAACAGGGGCAGCAGGTCCAACCCCCGGTTGCGGGTGGGCGAGAGGTCGAGGTAATTGCGTGTCAGGTCATCCAGCGTCCAGTCCGCCGCATCTGCCGCCAGTGCATCAACCAGTTTGTGCGGCCAGGGATCGACGAAGGGCAGCAGCCGGCGCGACGGGTCGGGCGGGTCAATGGCGCGCAGCCAGTCCTCGACCAACCCATAGGCGCGCACGGTTGGCACGATGGCATCGGCGGTCTCGGCGGAAACCTCGGGGTTCAGGTGGACGCCGAAGCCGAACAGCACGCCGTCTTGCGACCCTTTTGCCCCGGCATGTGCCAGCGCGTCAGCCAGCGCATCGCATTCGGGCATATCCGCAGGCGACAGCGGCGCGGTCACGATCTCGACCGGGACGACGGTGCGCGACAAGTCCAGCAGCTTGTCCGCCAGGACCGAGCCCGCCTTGTCGCGCAGGAAAAGATCAAGCTCGATGCGCACATCACCGAGGCGACCGCCTTCGACCGTGATGTCATGGTCGTTTGCAGCGACGATCCTGCCGCCCCAGAGGGATTGCACGATTTGCGCGGTGGCGTTTTCGGTTAGGTTGGCAAATTCAATCTCGACCCCGGTGCCGCGGGGGGAGCCATCGGCGGTATGCGCCCGGGGCAGCGGCCAGAAGCTGCCCGTCGGTATCCGTTTTTGCATGCTGTCCAGATCGCCCATGATATGCCCTGTCCGTTGGCTGCCTGCCCTGAGGCACGTCTGACATATGGGGACGACCCTGTGATGACAAGCCGCAGGTGTCTCCAGGGTTTGCCGCGCCGGTTTCCCGGCGCGGCAAAGGTTGCGTCAGCGTGGTTCGTTCATCAAGCCGCGAACAACGGCGTAGCACGCGCCCAGCAGCACGAAGGTGAACGGCAGGCCGGTAGACACTGCCATGGCCTGCAAGGCCGCCAGACCGCCGCCCAGCAACAGTGCAATCGCCACCATGCCTTCAAAGCTGGCCCAGAACACGCGCTGGATGACCGGCGCATTGGTCTTGCCGCCCGCAGCGATCGTGTCGATCACCAGCGAACCGGAGTCCGACGAGGTGATGAAGAACACGATCACCAGCACGATGCCCACGAACGAGGTGATCATTGTCAGCGGCAATTGCGTCAGCATCTGGAACAAGGTCAGTTCCAGCGCCGCATCCTGCACACCGGTATAGCCGTCGTTGATGAGCTGGCCGATGGCGGTGCCACCCAGCGCGGTCATCCACAGCACCGACAGCAGCGTCGGAACGATCAGCACGGCGATCAGGAATTCGCGCACTGTGCGGCCCCGGGACACGCGGGCGATGAACATGCCCACGAACGGTGACCAGCTGATCCACCAGGCCCAGTAGAATGCCGTCCACCCTTGCGAGAAGTTGGCATCTTCACGGCCAAAGGGCATCGACAGCGGCAGAAGGTTCTGACCATAGGCCCACAGGTTTTCGAAGAAGCCTGTCAGGATGGCGAGAGTCGGCCCGACGATGATGATGAAGCCCAGCAGCAGCAGCGCCAGTCCCATGTTCACCTCGGACAGGACTTTCACCCCCCCATCGAGGCCCCGGATGATCGACCCGATGGCCACGGCGGTGATCGCGACGATCAGCAAGATCATCACTGCGTTGCTGGTGCCCAGCGAGAACAGGAAGTCCAGGCCTGCGCTGGCTTGCTGCGCGCCAATTCCCAGCGAGGTTGCAAGGCCGAAGATCGTGGCCAGCACGGCCATGATGTCGATGATATGCCCGGGCCAGCCCCAGACACGTTCGCCAAAGATCGGGTAGAAGGCCGACCGCAGCGTCAGCGGCAGACCCTTGTTGTAGCTGAACAGCGCCAGTGCCAGCGCCACGACCGCGTAGATCGCCCAAGGGTGCAGACCCCAATGGAAGATCGTCGCCGCCATGCCCAGCCGCCGCGCGGCCTCGGGGTCGCCCTCGGCACCGCCAAGCGGGGCCCAGTCGGTGCGCACGCCGTTCGCGTCCGTGACGATGCCGCCGACTGCCGCGCCGTAATGCGACATCGGCTCGGACACGCCATAGAACATCAGCCCGATGCCCATGCCTGCGGCAAACAGCATCGAGAACCAGCCGATATAGTTGTAATCCGGCGTCGCCTCTGGCCCGCCCAGGCGGACCTTGCCCAGCGGTGACACCACGAGGAACAGGCAGACCAGCACGAAGATGTTGCCCGACAGCAGGAAGAACCAATCGACATTGCCGGTCAGCCAGTCGCGCAGCCCGACAAACATCGGTTCAGCCTGCGTCTGGAACGCCAGGGCAAAGAAGGTGAAAAGCAGAATTGCCAATGCCGAGACCGGGAAAACCGGGTTGTGCACATCGAATTCAAACACCCACCGCCGGGCGGCGACGTTGTCTTGACCGATTTCGTAATCGGTTTCGATGATTTCGGTTTCGCCTTCGGGCCCGGGGATCGCTTCGATACCGTTGTCTTCGCCGGTGTCCTGATCCTCTTTCGGGTCGTCTTGATGCGAAGACTTTTCGCTGTCGCTCATGCTTGTTCCTTTCCGTTGCCGCAGGTCACCGGACACGCGCAATCAATGGCTGCGCGGGCCCTGCCGACGGTCTGTTATCGTTCTTCTCGTTCGCCGCGTGCGCCTGCTGCGGGCCGGTCGATGATCTGCGTGGCCGCATGGCATTGGCGCTTATCGCCGCAGGAAAAATGCCCCGCGAAATTCAGCCGGTGTCTGCATCGGACTGCCTGTATGAGACTGTCCGCATCCTATCCGACGCGGGCCTGATACCCGACACGCCATGATTATGCAAACATCCGCCTGACAAGGGCTATCGTGCGGCAGTCTGGACAGGATGCAAGGTGAAAAACGACACAAAACGTCTGTTTGCGACATACTTGGGGCGTCAGCGCGGCGTGCAGAGTTTCGTGCCACGCGACATTTGCAAAGTCGCTTCCAGGCAGGTGTCAGGGCGGGGCGGAATCAGTCGTTCACCAGGCAGCCGGGGCATCGCGGGGCGGCGTGTCGGTTTTGCGCCAGAATGACCGGATGGCCCGGGAAATGTGTCCCCGCCCGCACCGCCGCAGGGATGACTGTGTCGCGGTTGCGGCATTTGGCGGGAAAACGGGGCTTTTCGCGACGCTTAACGCGAACAGTTTTCTTATGAGGTGGGCTATATTGCGCTGTTGCGGAACAATATTCTATGGTTGGGCTGTAGATTTGGAGTTTCGCGCATGCAGCATTTTCCGATATTTCTGGACACGGCTGCGGCCCGCGTGGTCGTCACCGGCGGTGGCGATGCCGCTGTGGCCAAGCTTCGGCTCTTGTTGAAGACCCAAGCCCGGATCGAGGTCTTCGCCCCTGCGACGTTGCACGGCGCGGCGGTAGATCTGGCGTCTGACATCGAGGATTGGGCCAGTGCGGGGCGGCTGGCGCTGCATCGGCGCGCGCTGGTGCCCTGCGATCTGATCGGCGCGCGGCTGGTTTATGGTGCGGCCGAGGATGCTGTGGATGACGCGCGCACCCGGGCGCTGGGCCACCGCGCCGGGGTATTGGTCAATATCGTGGATAACCTGTCGGACAGCGATTTTATCACGCCTGCCATCGTGGACCGTGATCCCGTTGTCGTGGCCATCGGCACCGAGGGCGCGGCACCGGTTCTGGCGCGCAAGATCAAGGCCGATCTGGAGGCGCGCCTGCCCGCAGCCACCGGCATCCTGGCCCGCGTGGCCAAAACCTTCCGTCATGCCGCCGATGCCCTGCCCATGGGCCGCAAGCGGCGCGATTTCTGGGCGCAGTATTACGACACCACCGGCCCGCGTGCCTTTGAGCAGGGCGGCGCGCCCGCGTTGCAGGCCGCGTTGCAGGATACGCTGGCGCAGCACCTGAACGGCATGGCTGACGGGCCGGGGCATGTGGATCTGGTGGGCGCGGGGCCGGGCGATCCCGACCTTCTGACCCTGCGTGCGCGGCGGCTTCTGGACCGTGCCGATGTGGTGATCCACGACCGGCTGATCGCGCCCGAGGTGCTGGAGCTTGCACGGCGCGAAGCGCTGATGATCGCGGTCGGCAAGGAGGGCTTTGGCCCCTCGACCCCGCAAGACACCATCAACCAGTTGATGATCGACCATGCGACCACGGGCGCGCATGTGGTGCGGCTGAAGGGGGGCGATGCCAGCGTCTTTGGCAGGCTGGATGAAGAGACCGAGGCGCTGGACGCCGCGGGCATCGACTGGGCCGTGACGCCGGGGATCACGGCGGCATCGGGGGCGGCAGCCGCAGTGGGGCAAAGCCTGACCCGGCGCGGGCGCAACAGCAGCGTGCGGCTGGTTTCGGGCCATGACACCAAGGGATTTGCCGAACAGGATTGGCAGGCGCTGGCCCGGCCCGGCATGGTCGCCGCGATCTACATGGGCAAGCGCGCGGCGCGGTTCATTCAGGGCCGCTTGCTGATGCATGGCGCGGCGGCCGAGACGCCGGTGACGATCGTGGAAAATGCGACCCGCGCCGATCAGCGCGTGCGCCTGACCACGCTGGCCGAATTGCCGCAGGCGGTGGCCGATATGGCTGGCCCCGCCGTGCTGTTGCTGGGTGTCACCGCCCGCAACCGCAGCGCCAAGGGGGCCACTACGCCCGCCGCTGAAATTACCGCAATGTTGCAGGAGGCCCTTCAATGAGCCGCGCCTTTACCCCCTCTGTCATCGCCGCGAACCACCTGCTGACCGGCGAGGTGGTGTATCTGAACGACGCGGGCCGCTGGACGCCCGAACATTCCCGCGCGCGTCTTTTCACCGATGCCGATGTGGCGCAGGCCGAACTGGCGCGCGATTGGGCGGCGGAGGTCGTGGGGGCGGGGCTTGCCGCCGCGCAGGCCGGGCCGGATGGGCCAGAGCCGGTGCATTTCCGCGATGTGTTTCGCGCGCGTGGCCCGTCGAACCGGCCCCACGGCAAGCAGGCCGAAAGCTGTCGGGCCTGACGCCGCAACACCTCTGCCCGCCCTTTCCACCCGAATGCAAAGTACCCGCCCATGTATAAATATACCGAATTCGATGAAGCCTTCGTGCGCACCCGCACTGCGCAGTTTCGTGAACAGGTGGCGCGCCGTATCTCGGGCGCGCTGACCGAGGATGAGTTCAAGCCGCTGCGGCTGATGAACGGCCTCTATCTGCAATTGCATGCCTACATGCTGCGGGTGGCCATTCCGTATGGCACGATCAGCAGCGCCCAGATGCGCCAGCTTGCCATGATCGCGGATCGCTGGGACAAGGGATATGGCCATTTCACCACGCGGCAGAACATCCAGTTCAACTGGCCGTTGCTGAACGATGTGCCCGATATTCTGGACGCGCTGGCCGATGTGGGGATGCATGCCATCCAGACCAGCGGCAATTGCGTGCGTAACGTCACCGCCGACCATTTCGCGGGCGCTGCCGCCGATGAGATCGCCGATCCGCGCCCCGTGGCTGAATTGCTGCGGCAATGGTCCACTGACCATCCCGAGTTTCAGTTCCTGCCGCGCAAGTTCAAGATCGCCATCACCGGCAGCCCGAATGACCGCGCCGTGACCCGCGCGCATGACATCGGCCTGCGCATGATCGAACGCGACGGCCAGCCGGGGTTCGAGGTCACCATGGGCGGTGGCCTTGGCCGCACCCCGATGCTGGGCCGGGTGGTCCGCGACTTCCTGCCGCGCGCCGATCTCTTGCCCTATGTCGAGGCGATCCTGAGCGTCTATAACGCCCAGGGACGGCGGGACAACAAGTACAAGGCACGCATCAAGATCACCCTGTTCGAGATGGGGCTGGAGGCGATGCGCGATCAGGTCGAGGCCCGTTTTGTCGAGATCCGCCCCGAATGGACGGGCGAGGATCAGGCCGCACTGGCCCATATCACTGCCGATTTCGCGCCGCCGGTGTTCCGCGACGGGCCGTTTGGTGCCTATGAGGATGCCCGTGCCAGCGACCCGGTGTTCCGCGCCTGGGCCGATACCAACCTGGAGGTGCACCGTCGCGCCGATCACGCGATCATCACGGTCAGCCTGAAGGCGCATGGCGAAACGCCCGGCGATGCCTCGTCCGATCAGATGCGCGTGCTGGCCGATCTGGCGGCGCAATATGGTTATGATGAGCTGCGCATCAGCCACGAGCAAAACGTCATCTTGCCCCATGTCCATCGCGCCGATCTGCCGGCCGTGCATGCGGCGCTGCGCGCCGCCGGGCTGGCGACGGCGAATGTTGGCCTGATCTCGGATATCATCGCCTGCCCCGGCATGGATTACTGCGCGCTGGCCACGGCGCGGTCGATCCCCGTGGCGCAGGCCATCGCGGAACGCTTCGCCGAGACCGAGCGGGACATCGGCGGGCTGAAGGTCAAGATCTCGGGCTGCATCAACGCCTGCGGGCACCACCATGTCGGGCATATCGGCATCCTGGGCCTGGAGAAGGGCGGCGTCGAAAGCTATCAGATCACACTGGGCGGCGACGCGACCGAAACTGCCGCGATTGGTGAGCGCACCGGGCCTGGCTTTGCCTATGACGCCATCGTTCCCGCGATCGAGCGGGTGGTGGGCGCCTATCTGGCGCAGCGCGACTCGTCGGACGAAACCTTTGTCGAGGCATATCGCCGCCTTGGTGCGGCACCGTTCAAGGCCGCGCTATATGATGCGGATCAAGCCAATGCTGCATGATCCCATCGCCCGCGCCGATGCGCTGCGCGCGCGCCACGATGCGCTGTCCGGGGCTGATCTGATCGGCGCGACCTTGCGCGACCCGGATGCCGGCCGTCTGGCGCTGGTGTCGTCCTTTGGGGCGGAATCGGTCGTGCTGCTGCACATGGTGTCGCGGGTCGCGCCCGACACGCCGGTGTTGTTCATCGACACGCAGATGCTGTTTGCCGAGACGCTGGCGTATCAGCACGAACTGGCCAAGACGCTGGATCTGCGCGACATCCGGGTGATTGGCCCCGACCGCGCCGAGCTGGCAGCCGAAGACCCGCAGGGCAGGCTGCACCGCGTTGACACCGATGCCTGCTGCGCCCTGCGCAAATCGCGCCCGCTGGAGGCCGCCTTGCAGGGTTTCGACGGCTGGATCACCGGGCGCAAGCGGCATCAGGCCGACACCCGCACCGCGCTGTCGCGGTTCGAGGTTGCGACGGGCCGCGTGCGCTTCAACCCGCTGGCGGATTGGTTGGCGGCGGATCTGTCTGCTTATATCGACCGGCACGCGCTGCCGCGCCACCCGCTGATGGCACGGGGCTATCCCTCCATCGGCTGCGCGCCCTGCACCAGCCCCGTCGCGGCGGGCGAAGACCCGCGCGCCGGGCGCTGGCGCGGGCAGGAAAAGACCGAATGCGGGATCCATTTCATCGGCGGCAAGCCGGTGCGCGTGCCCCAGGAAGCCAAAAGGGAAGATGCCGCATGAGTGTTGTGATTGATGACCACGGCTTTGGCGTGGCCGATCTGGCCGAAAGCCTGCGCGCCGATCAGATCGTCGACCTGGCCCCGGATGCGGATGCCGCGGCGCTGACCGCTGCCGTGACAGCCGCGCCCGCGATGATCCGCGTGGCCTTTCCCGCGTTCAGCGACGGGCGCGGCTTCACGCTGGGCCGTCAGTTGCGGCGGCTGGGCTATGCCGGACGGCTGCGCGCCAGCGGGCATGTGCTGGCCGATCAATACGCCATGGCGCGCCGGTCGGGGTTTGATGAGGTCGCGATTTCGGACTCGCTGGCGCAGCGCCAGCCTGCCGCCGACTGGCACGCGCGGTCGCAATGGCAGGCGCTGGATTATCAGTCGCGGTTGCGCCGCCCGGCCTGACGGGCGCGTCAAGCAGCAGTGGCAAAACGGGGGGGCAGGGCAAAAGCGGTTTTCCCTGTCGCTGACTTTGCGCTATGGCTTTGCCATGCCCGCGCCGCCACATGCATGGGCCGTCTGGCCCTTGCGGCCTGACCCCGAGGATCCGACCCCAAGATCCGACCCCGTGGAACTGGCCCCAAGGAACTGCAGCCCATGCCCGCCACCCTTTTCGACAGCCCCTATTACCGTGACGAATTCAGCACCGCCGCGATGCGCGCCGTTTTCGATGACACCGCGCGCTTCGCCTCATGGTTGGCGTTCGAGGCCGCGCTTGCGCGTGCGCAGGCCGCTGTGGGGGTGATCCCTGCGGATGCCGCGCAGGCGATCACCGATGCCGCGCGGGTTGATGTGCTGGACCCTGTCAGCATGCAGGCGCATTTCGCCAAGGCGGGGTTTCCGATCATCCCGTTGGTCAAGCAATTGACTGCCGCCTGTCCGCCGGATGCCGCGCGTTATGTGCATCTGGGCGCCACGACGCAGGATGTGCTGGACACCGGCCTTGTCTTGCAGATGCGCGACGGGCTGGCGCTGATCGCGGCAGAGCTTGATGCCACGATCGCGGCACTGGTCGCATTGGCGTACCGGCACCGCGACACGCCCATGGCCGGGCGTACCTTTCAGCAGCATGCCGCGCCCATCACCTTTGGTCACAAGGCGGCGATCTGGCTGGATGAGGCGTTGCGCCACCGCGCGCGACTGCCCGCGCTGCGCGACCGTTTGCTGGCGGTGCAGTTTGGCGGCGCGGTCGGCACGCTGGCCCCGCTGGGCGATACGGGTATGGATGTGCGCGCGGCCCTGGCGGCGGACCTGGGGCTGCGCGACCCCGACATCACCTGGCACACTGGGCGCGATACCTGGGCCGAGGCGGTGTTCTGGCTGGCCCTTGTCGGGGGGCTTCTGGGCCGGATCGGCACCGAGGTCGCAATGCTGATGCGCACCGAGGTTGCCGAACTGCGCGAGCCCTATGTGCCCGGGCGCGGCGGGTCCAGCGCGATGCCGCAAAAACGCAACCCCGTCGCCTGCCCGCAGATCATCGCCATTGCGACCCGGTTGCGCGCGCTGGTGGCGCAGGCGATGGAAGGCCAGATGCAAGAGCATGAGCGCGGCATCGGCGCGCTGGCGGTCGAGACGATGGTGCTGCCCGAGGCATTCCTGCTGGCCTCGGGCGCGTTGATGCATGCCCGCCCGATGCTTGAAGGGCTGGACGTTGACGCAGCCCGGATGCGCGTCAATCTGGACATGGGCGGCGGGCTTATCATGTCCGAGGCCGTGATGGCCGGTCTGACACCGCATCTGGGCCGCGGCGTGGCGCATGAGGTTGTGACCCGCGCCGCCGCTGCCGCCGTCGATCAGGGGACCGACCTGCGCGGGCAGTTGCTGGCCGATCCTGCCGTCACGGCGCATCTGGATGCGGCCGCCATCGACCGTATGCTGGACCCCGTGCGCTATACCGGCACCGCCGGTGCCATGGTGGATGCCGTTCTGGCGCGCGCGGAGGCAGCCGGGTTCGCGGTGTGACGCCCGCCCGCCGCCCGTTCACGAATGCGCCGGTTTTGATCCCGCCACCCGTTTTGGGCATGCGGTGGCTTGCCGCTGCGGTTAGACTGCCCCCAACCTTGACTGCCCCCAACCTTGACTGCCCCTTGATACAGGCCCCTTTGATGAGCGCACATTACCTTGCCCCGCCCTTTGCCGCATATGTCCAGCCCGCGCGGCAGCGTCCGCAGCTGTGGCGCCTGATCCTGGGGCTGGTCCTGGTCTTTGTGATCTACGCGTCCTGGATGGCGCTGATGGGCGTCGGGCTGTGGCTGATACACGGCAGCGAGGGACTGGAGCAGCGGCTGGCGCAGACGGTGACGGGCAGCACGCCGGTGGGGCTGCTGATGTTGCTGGCCAGCTTTGCGGGCATGGCGCTGGGGGTCTTTGCCGCCGTGCGCTGGCTGCACCGCCGGCCCATCGCGTCGCTTTTTGGGCGCGCCCCGGTGGTATTGCGCGATTTCTGCCTTGGCGCAGGTGTGATGGGGGCGATCGCGCTGGCGGGGTTGCTGCTGTTGCCCGATCTGGGCGCGCGGGCCGCCGCCGTTTCCTGGCAGGTCTGGCTGGCGTTCCTGCCGCTGGCGCTGCTGGGCCTGATGCTGCAGACCGGCACCGAGGAGCTGTTGTTTCGCGGCTATATCCAACAGCAACTGGCGGCGCGCTTTGCCTCGCCTGTCATCTGGATGATCGGACCATCGGTGCTGTTTGGCATGGTGCATTACGCCCCCGATGTGATGGGGCCGACCACATGGTATGTCGTCTTGGTCACCGGGTTCTTCGGGCTGGTCGCGGCGGATCTGACGCGGCGCAGCGGCAGTATCGGGCTGGCATGGGGCCTGCATCTGGCCAATAACTTCGTCGCCATCATGATTGTCACGGCGGGGGGCGGGCTGGATGCGCTGGCGCTGTATCGCCTGCCTTTTGCGCATGATGACCTGAACACGATGCGGCCGCTGCTTTTTGCCGATATGGGCGGGCTGGCGCTGGCCTGGGCGATTTGCGCCCTGGCGTTGCGGGGGCGCTGAGGCGGCCATTTTGAGCGACACGGCCATCGGAGCGGCGCATCTGAACCGGGGCGATTGCATTCGGCCAGCGTGGCGATTATCTGTCCCCGCAATTCGGCGCGAAAGGGTAGCTGCATGAACTGGATCACCAACTATGTCCGCCCGACGATAAATTCGTTGTTCTCGCGGCGTGAGATACCGGAAAACCTTTGGACCAAGTGCACCTCGTGCGGGACCATGCTGTTCCACCGGGAACTGAGCGACAACCAGCAGGTCTGTACGTCTTGCGGGCATCATATGTCGATCAGCCCCCGCGCGCGCTTCGCGCGGCTGTTTGACGCCGGCATCTTTTCCGAAGTCGCGGTGCCCGAACCGATCGCCGATCCGTTGCAGTTCCGCGATCAGAAGCGCTATCCTGAACGGATGAAATCGGCGCAGCGCAGCACCGGCGAGAAAGAGGCGATGCTGGTCGCGGTCGGTGAAATCGCGCGCACGCCCGTCGTAGCGGTGGCGCAGGATTTCAGCTTCATGGCGGGGTCCATGGGGATGTATGTCGGCAATGCCATCATCGCCGCCGCTGAAACCGCCGTGCAACAGCGCAAGCCGCTGGTGCTGTTTTCCGCCGCGGGCGGGGCGCGGATGCAAGAAGGTATCCTGTCGCTGATGCAGATGCCGCGCACCACCGTCGCGGTGCAGATGGTGAAAGAGGCCGGGCTGCCCTATGTCGTGGTGCTGACGCATCCGACCACCGGCGGCGTGACCGCGAGCTATGCGATGCTGGGCGATGTGCATATCGCCGAGCCCGGCGCGCTGATCTGTTTTGCAGGTCCGCGCGTGATCGAACAGACCATCCGCGAGACCCTGCCCGAAGGCTTCCAGCGCGCCGAATACCTTTTGGAGCATGGAATGCTGGACCGCGTGACCCCGCGCGGGAAGCTGCGCGAGGAACTGGCGATCATCTTGCGGATGTTGATGCGCCAGTCGCCGCCCGTGCAGGGCGACCTGCCGCCGCCAGATCCGTTGCCGCAGCCCGAAGTCCCGGCCCCCGCGCCCGAGGTTGTGCCTGCCGAGACGCCGACAAAGAGTGACCCTGCGTGACACCCGTGGACGGGCTGCCGGGGTCGGACGTGCTGTTGGCGCGGATGATGGCGTTTCATCCAAAGATCATCGACCTGACGCTGGACCGGGTGTGGCGACTGCTGGCTGCGCTGGACCATCCAGAGCGCGCGCTGCCCCCGGTGATCCACATCGCGGGCACCAATGGCAAAGGCAGCACGCAGGCCATGATCCGCGCCGGGCTGGAAGGGGCTGGCCACCGGGTGCACGCCTATACCTCGCCGCATCTGGCGCGCTTTCATGAGCGTATCCGGCTGGCGGGCGACCTGATTTCGGAACCCGCGCTGAGTGCGCTGCTCGACGAGTGCATGCAGGCCAATGAAGGCGGTGCGATCACATATTTCGAGATCACGACCGTCGCCGCCCTGCTGGCCTTTGCCCGCACGCCTGCCGATTTCACCTTGCTGGAGGTCGGGCTGGGCGGGCGTCTGGACGCCACGAATGTGGTGGATGCCCCCGCATTGAGCATCATCACCCCGGTCTCCATCGACCATCAACAATATCTGGGCGACACGCTGGCCGAGATCGCGGGCGAAAAAGCCGGCATCTTGAAGCGCGGCGTGCCCTGTGTCGTCGGCCCGCAGATCGAGGTCGCGCTGGAGGTGATCGAGGCGCGCGCGGCCCGTGTCGGTGCGCCGCTGCTGGTCCACGGCCAGCATTGGCATGTCTGGGCAGAGCGTGGGCGGCTGATCTTTCAAGATGAAGGCGGGTTGATGGACCTGCCCCTGCCCAACCTGCCCGGCCCGCATCAGATCCAGAACGCGGGCGCGGCGATTGCCGCACTGCGCCATCTGGGGATGGATGAGGACGCGGTAGAGGCTGCCGTGACCCGCGCCTACTGGCCCGCGCGCATGCAGCGGTTGCGCAATGGCCCGCTGACCGCGGCTGCCCCGGGCGTAGAGCTTTGGCTGGACGGCGGCCACAACCCCGCCGCCGGTATCGCCATTGCCGAAACGCTGGCCGCGCTGCCGGAACGTCCGACATACCTGATCTGCGGCATGCTCAACACCAAGGACATTGCCGGGTTCCTGCGGCCATTGGCGGGGCTGGCGTTAAAGCTGCATGCGGTGTCGATCCCCGGCGAAGCAGCGACCCTGCCCGCCGATGTTACCGCCGATGCCGCGCGCGCGCAGGGCATTGAGGCCATGACAGCCGATAGCGTGGCGCAGGCGTTGGACCGGATTGTCGCGGCGGACCCGCGCGCGCGCGTCCTGATCTGCGGGTCACTGTATCTGGCGGGGGCGGTGCTGCGCGAGAACGGCTGAGGGTTTGCGCGCCGTCTTTGGCACTTTTTTGCCACCCGGCAGCCGCGCTTTGGCTGCTGTGAGTCCCATCTGCTGCGCCGTCTGTGACGCTTTTTCGCGACATCCGCATCCCAATGTGACTGGCCCGCGACCGCTATGGCCGCGCCGCGACGATGTGTCAGGTCAAGCCGACAGAATCTACTTGCGCCAAACCAAGTTGTAAGGTTTAATTTACACATGAGTGTCGCATCCAGATTACACCCCCGCCAAACACCCGAGCCTGCAGCCCTGTTGCAGCTGCTCAAACCGATAACATGGTTCCCGCCGATGTGGGCCTATCTGTGCGGCGCAGTGTCGGTGGGCGTGTCGCCTGCGGGCAACTGGTTGCCGGTGATCCTGGGCGTCCTGTTGGCAGGGCCCATCGTCTGCGGCATGAGCCAGGCGGCGAACGATTGGTGCGACCGGCACGTTGACGCGATCAACGAGCCTGACCGCCCTATTCCGTCGGGCCGGGTGCCGGGCCGATGGGGCCTTTATGTCGCGCTGATGATGTCGGTGCTGTCGCTGGCCGTGGGCTGGTTCCTGGGCCCGTGGGGGTTTGGCGCGACGGTGGTGGCCGTGCTGGCTGCATGGGCCTATTCGGTCGAACCCATCCGCATGAAACGCTCTGGCTGGTGGGGGCCGGGGCTGGTCGGCCTGTCGTATGAGACCTTGCCGTGGTTCACGGGGGCGGCTGTGCTGGCCGCCGGTGCGCCGGGCTGGCCGGTGGTGATTATCGCACTGCTGTACGGTATTGGCGCGCATGGCATCATGACATTGAACGATTTCAAGGCGTTGGAAGGCGACCGCCAGATGGGTGTGAACTCGCTTCCCGTCACGCTGGGGCCTGAGTTGGCCGCGAAACTGGCCTGCTGGGTGATGGCCGTGCCGCAGTTCGCAGTGATCGTCTTGCTGTTCTACTGGGACCAGCAATGGTACGGGTTCTTCATCGTGATCGCGTTGATCTTGCAGCTATATGCGATGCAGGTCCTGCTGCGCGATCCGAAGGCCAAGGCCCCGTGGTACAATGGCACCGGCATCACCCTTTATGTCAGCGGCATGATGATCGCTGCCTTCGCCCTGCGCAACCTTGGGGTCGTGGGATGAGGCATCTGTCATGGATCTCCATCATGCGGTTGGGGCTGGTACAATTGTGCCTTGGCGCGATCGTGGTGCTGATGACCTCGACCCTCAACCGGTTGATGGTGGTCGAACTGGGGCTGGCGGCAGTGCTGCCGGGTGCGCTGGTCGCGTTGCATTACGGTGTGCAGATCACCCGCCCGAACTGGGGCTTTCGGTCAGACAATGGCGGCAACCGTACGCGCTGGATCATCGGCGGCATGGGGTTTCTGGCGCTGGGCGCGCTGCTGGCGGCGCTGGCTGTCGTGGTGCTGGACGGCGTGTTCTGGGCGGGTATGGCGCTGTCGGTGCTGGCCTATGGCATGATCGGCCTGGGCGTGGGCGCATCGGGCACTTCGCTTCTGGCGTTGATGGCAACCGCAACCGCGCCCCGCCGCCGCCCGGCAGCTGCGACGATCACCTGGCTGATGATGATCTTCGGCATTGCGGTCACCGCCACGGTGGTCGGCAGCGTGCTGGACCCCTATAGCCATGCGCGCATGATCCAGATCGTGGCGACGGTGACCGGCGGGGCCTTCGTGCTGACCTGTCTGGCGATCTGGGGGATCGAGCGCGGCGCGCGCATTGTCGCGGCGCCGGCGGCCGAACGCATGAATTTCCACGCTGGCATGGCCGAGATCTGGTCTGAGCCGAAGGCGCGCGTCTTCACCATCTTCGTGTTCCTGTCGATGACGGCGTATTTCATGCAGGAACTGATCATGGAGCCGTTTGCGGGCCTCGTCTTCGGCATGACGCCGGGGCAGACCACCAGCCTTTCGGGCGCGCAGAATGGCGGGGTGTTTCTGGGCATGCTGACGGTGGGGATTGCTGCCACTGGCCTGCGCATCGGATCGCTGCGCGGATGGGTCGTGACGGGCTGCATCGGCTCGGCCGCCGTATTGGGCGCGATTTCGGTCGCGGGCACGACGGGCGCGGTGGGCCTTGTCACGCCGCTGATCATGGGTCTTGGTTTCTTTAACGGCATGTTTGCTGTCGCCGCCATCGGCTCGATGATGGCGCTGGCGGGCGACGGGCGTGCGCAGCGTGAAGGCACGCGCATGGGCCTGTGGGGCGCGGCGCAGGCCATGGCGGCAGGCTTTGGTGGCTTGCTGGGCGCCGGTCTGGCCGATGCGATGCGGCATCTGATGGGCAATGATGCCACCGCCTTCGGCACGGTCTTCGTGATCGAGGCGCTGATCTTCCTTGCTGCCGCGACAATGGCGGCAAGGATCATGCAAAAGACAACCGCGCCCGCAGGGGCCGCATTGGTTCCGGGGGAGTAAGTGAAATGATGTATGATGTAGTGGTAGTTGGCGGTGGCCCGTCCGGCGCGACGGCGGCAGAGGATCTGGCGCGGTCAGGCGCAAAGGTTGCCATGCTGGACCGTGCGGGTCGGATCAAACCCTGCGGCGGCGCAATCCCGCCGCGCCTGATCAAGGATTTCGCGATCCCTGACCACATGATCGTGGCCAAGATCAACACGGCGCGCATGATCTCGCCCAGCGGTCAGCAGGTGGATATCCCCATTGAGGGCGGTTTCGTCGGCATGGTGGACCGCGAACATTTTGACGAATACCTGCGCGTGCGTGCCGCAGGTGCCGGGGCGGAACGGATCACCGGCACCTGGCTGCGGATCGAGCGTGACGCCGCAGGCACCCATGTGATCTACCGTGAAAAGGCCACAGGCACAGAACGCAGACTGTCCACGAAGCTGATTATCGGCGCGGATGGCGCGCGGTCCAACGTGGCGAAGGCCGAGGTGCCTGGCGGCGACAAGATCCCTTACGTCATTGCCTATCATGAGATCATCAAGGCGCCCGAGGCGACCGGCGCCTACGACCCGACCCGCTGCGACGTGATCTATGATGGCAAGGTCAGCCCGGATTTTTACGGCTGGGTGTTCCCGCATGGCGCATCTGCCAGCGTCGGCATGGGGACCGAGGTTGCAGGCGTGGATCTGAAGCAGGCCACGGCTGCGCTGCGCGCCTCCAGCGGATTGACCGACTGCGAGACGATCCGGCGCGAAGGCGCGCCCATCCCGCTGCATCCGTTGGACCGCTGGGACAATGGCAGCGACGTGGTGCTGGCAGGTGACGCGGCTGGCGTGGTCGCGCCAAGTTCCGGTGAGGGGATCTATTACGCCATGGCAGGCGGGCGCGTCGCTGCCACCGCTGCGATGGCCTGCCTGAAAACCGGGCGCGTGAAGGACCTGAAGCTGGCGCGGTCGCTGTTCATGCGCGAGCACAAGCAGGTTTTCAAAGTGCTGCGGTTGATGCAGAATGCCTATTACAGATCCGATGAACGGCGCGAACGCTTCGTGTCGCTGTGCCGCGATGTGGATGTGCAGAAACTGACGTTCGAGGCTTACATGAACAAATCCCTGGTCAAGGCGCGGCCGCTGGCGCACCTGAAGATCGGCTTCAAGAACATCGCGCATCTGACCGGGCTGATCCCGGCGATTTCCAAATGACCACGGACGGCCCGATGCACGATGATCTTATCCCCGCATGGATCGGGTCAGACCTGTGTGCCATCGACAAGCTGGAGGTGCATCAGCGCGGCCTGCGCCACAAGGCCGTGTCAGTGTTCGTGATGGATGGCGCAAAGGTGCTCTTGCAGCAGCGCGCCATGGGCAAGTACCACACGCCCGGCCTTTGGGCCAATACCTGCTGCACCCATCCCCATATCGCCGAGGATCCTGCCGATTGTGCACGCCGCCGCCTGGAACAGGAACTGGGCGTCACGGTGGGGGCGTTGCACTACCGCAAACAGGTGGAATATCGCGCCGATGTGGGTGGCGGTCTGATCGAGCACGAACTGGTCGATATTTTCGTGGCCGACGCCAGCCGCAAGAACCTTCGCATCAGCCCCGATCCCGCTGAAGTCATGGCGACCCGGTGGGTCGAGATCGACGCGCTGAAAGCAGAGATCGCTGCCGAGCCACAGCGCTTCACGCCCTGGCTGCGGATCTACCTGACGCAGCACCGTGATCTTATTTTCGGCGCAACGTTGACAACAGGCTGAAGCGACCTAAAAATACGTCAGGAGGGCTGTGCCCACGCGACGATTACATCGCATCAGGCTTGTCTACCATGCCGTATTTGCGCAACTTCACATACAGGCTCTGACGGCTGAGGCCCAACATCTCGGCAGCGGCGACGCGGTTGTTGCGCGTCAGCTCGATCGCGGTTTCGATGCACATGCGTTCGACAACATCGGTGGTCTCGGCCACGATGTCTTTCAGCGTTGCCGAACCGACCAGCTCCATCACCGAATCGACGTTATCTGCCGGGCCTGCGGCGCCGGGCTGGCGGGTGGTGCGCATGGAACTGGTGCGGCTGGTATCGCGGATCATGAAGACCAGCGCGGGGTGTGCGTGGTCGCGCAGATAGGTCACCGACATTTCCACCGGCACCTGCCCCCCGAATTCGCTCTGCATCTGGGTGGCAAACATGCGTATCTGGCCGACACGGACCGCGTTATCCACCAACACCTTCAGATCAACTGATCCGCGTGCCAGAAAATCGGCAAGCGAGCGCTGTTTGATCGCGCTCATGCTGGCGGCTTCACTCATCTTCAGGAAGCTGGGGTTTGCGGATTGGATGAAACCCTTGGGGTCGGTGAAGACAATCGCCTCGGGGCCCGCGTCAAACATCGACTGAAGGCTTTCGGCCAGGGTGTGCTGCTGGCGCGCATCCTTGTCGCTGGATTGCAGGTGGCACAGCATCAACCGCTCACCCGAGGCGCGGAAGAACGTGGTCGCGACGAACAGGTGTTTCTGCGTGCGCCGCGACGACATCTCGATCACGCGCCGCACTTCGGAACGCGATATGGCGTTGACCTCATCGAGGATATTGTCGCCGCTGCGGCTTTCAAATTCCTGCGTCAGGGCCTTGCCGATCAGGCTGTCGCGATCAGCCTCCAACGCCTCGGCAGCGCTGCGGTTGGCGTCGATGATGTTGCCGGTGGCCAGATCGACAAAGATCATGGGTTCCGTGCTGCTGTCCATCAAGACGCGGTAGCGCGCGTCATACTGGCGATGCCGCTCATAATCGCGTTCGAGTTCCAGATGTACCGAGACCAGCTGCTGCTGCAATTCGGCCACGGCGCGCAGGTCGCGTCCCAGCATCAGCAAGGTGCCGTCAGGTCCGACCGAATGGATGGTATAGCGCACTGGAAAGTCGAATTTGGACCCGTCCACATGGTTTATCTCGATCCCGCGCGGGGGGGACTTGCCTGCGATGGCCTCGGACAGGCCGCGCGCAAACTTGGGGCGGCTGTCTGCGGCGATGTAATCGTGCAGATCGCCACCTTCCCATTTCTTGCAGCGCTGGAATTCAGGGTGGGACTCATTGATCAGGATCGACAAGATCCGACCTTCTTGCGTGATGACAATTGCCATGTCCGCCGCAGACGCGATTACATCGCCCAGAAGCTCCGGCGCGACGAGCGGGACGGTGCCATTGCTCCAGTATTTTGTGCCTCGTGCCGTCACATAACGCCCGGCCGCAGCCGCCTCTGAATGATTGTCTAGGCTGACCTGCTTGAAGTGACCGGAGCTTTGGATGCCATCTTGGTCACGCACAGGGTCAGCAGCTCCTCGGGGGAAGCGATGTAAAAATCTGCGTAGGTAAACGCGCGCAGTGCCTCGGAATTGGCGACCGCAGGACCACCGACACCCACAGGCGTTGATGTACCCACAACTTGCTTCAGTCTTTTTACTAAATCCCGGGCAGTTTCAAGCCCATCTTCATGACCGATTGAAATGGCAATAAGATCATAGGGGTTGTCGCGAACATGTGCCGAAATTTCATCATCTGACACGCCGGTCATTACCCGGACCGAAGCGCCCAACCGCCGCAGCTTTGACGTGACGACAAGGATTCCCAGTGCGTGCTGGGCGGCCTCGGGCAGGGCGAGCAGGATGCAGGGCGTGTCCTCACTATGCTGTGCGTCCGAATACCATTTCGCGTTCAACTGGCGGACCAGCCCGGTGAGCCGGATCGAGGCGATGGTCACCGCGACGAAGCTGCATTTGTTGTCGCACCATTCGCGGCCCATCAGCATTGCGGCGGCGGGGACATAGAGATCGACAACCTGTTCGTCGGATATGCCCTCGCGGTACATGTCGCGCAGGGCCTTCGCCACGGCATCATCTGACGCCAGTGCGGCATCCAGCAGGCGCGTCGTGGTGCGTTCGCAGGCGGCGCGGGGTCTTCTTGAAAGCCTGCTGGCGACCGAGGCGACGACATAAGAAGGCGTCTTCTGGGTTGCCGGACGCAGTCGGTCCATGAGTTGCGTCTGATTTTGATTTCCGTCCATCGCGCCCATCTTTCCAGCTGGCGTTATACCCCACGCCGACTCGACGCGTTTTTCTTCACAAAATGTGACTGTCAGTGTCACGTTACGCGCTTTCTATGTCAATATAAATAGACAGTGCCGCACGTAAAACCCGGGCGAATCGATGTGGACCGGTGGTAATGTGATGGTTTCGTTAGATTTCATGCGAAATCCGCCCCCTCTTCCAATAGTGGAGTGCAATCATCCTTGTGGAATGTGTAAGTTTATATTGACACTTTGCCGGGCCAAATAGTAACCTTGCCCTTACAACTTCAACCTGGAGGTCGCGATGCGCGATTCCGAAGCACCCACGGTGCAGCCCTTGTACACCCCCGAGCAGCGCGCCCGGCGTGATGCGTCGCGCTGGACCCTGGTTCAGGGCATTCTGGCGCCGGTGCAATTTCTGGTGTTTGCCGTGTCGCTCTACCTGGTGGTGCGGTACCTCCTGACCGGCGCAGGGTATGATGCGGCGACCCTGTCGGTCGTTCTGAAAACGCTGTGCCTTTATGCGATCATGGTCACCGGCGCGATCTGGGAAAAGGTCGTCTTCGGTCAATACCTTTTCGCGCATGCCTTCTTCTGGGAGGATATGTTTTCCATGGCGGTGATCGCCCTGCACACCGCCTATCTGTGGGCGCTGTTCAGCGGCAGCCTGTCGCCATCCGAACTGATGTGGCTGGCGCTGGCGGCTTATGTCACCTACGTCATCAACGCCGGGCAGTTCATCTGGAAGCTGCGCATGGCCCGCCTGTCATCGCAGGTGACGGCATGACCGATATGACCCCCATCCCGCCCGCACGCGGCTGCGGCGATGCGCCGGTGCTCAAGCAGCGCGGCCAGCGCGAAGTGTTCTGCGGCCTGACCGGCATCATCTGGCTGCACCGCAAGATGCAAGATGCGTTCTTCCTTGTTGTCGGATCGCGGACATGTGCCCATCTGCTGCAATCTGCGGCGGGTGTGATGATCTTTGCCGAACCGCGTTTCGGTACTGCCATCATGGAAGAAACCGATTTGGCCGGTATGGCTGACGCGCAGGAAGAGATCGACCGCGAGGTCGGCCGCCTGCTGGCCCGCCGCCCTGATATCCGGCAGCTTTTCCTTGTAGGGTCCTGCCCGTCCGAGGTTATCAAGATCGACCTGTCGCGCGCTGCCGAACGTCTGTCCCAGATCCATGCGCCGCATGTGCGGGTGCTGAACTACTCTGGTTCCGGCATCGAGACGACGTTTACCGAAGGTGAGGATGCGTGCCTTGCCTCCATGGTGCCCGTGCTGGCGCATACCGATGCGCGGCAATTGATGCTGGTCGGCGCGCTGCCCGACGTGGTGGAAGATCAGGCGCTGTCGCTGCTGGCCGCAATGGGAATCGAGAACGTGCAGGTGCTGCCCGCCCGCCGCCGGTCCGATACGCTTGCCGCAGGACCGAACACGGTTTTCGCGGTGATGCAGCCGTTTTTGGGTGACACCACGGCTGCGCTGGAGCGGCGCGGCGCGCGCCACATCGCGGCACCTTTCCCGTTTGGTGATGAAGGCACGACCGCCTGGCTGGCCGCGATTGCCACCGAATTTGGCGTCGATGCGGAAACCTTTGCCCGTGTGACCGATGCCCCCCGCGCCCGCGCCCGCAAGGCGATTGCGGCGGCGGCGGAGACGCTGGACGGCAAATCGGTGTTCTTCTTCCCCGACAGCCAGTTGGAAATTCCGCTGGCGCGTTTCCTGACCCGTGAATGCGGTATGCAGGCGCTGGAGGTTGGCACGCCGTTTCTGCACCGCCAACTGGTCGGCCCTGATCTGGCGCTGCTGGCCGAAGGGCCGGTTATTTCCGAAGGGCAGGACGTTGATCTGCAACTGGACCGCGCCCGCGCTGCCCGCCCTGATATTTCCGTTTGTGGCCTTGGTCTTGCCAACCCGCTGGAAGGCGAAGGACTGACCACCAAATGGGCGATCGAGCTCGTGTTCACCCCGGTGCATTTCTATGAACAGGCCGGGGATCTGGCCGCGCTGTTCGCCCGCCCGTTGCGCCGCCGTGCCCTGCTGGCAAAAGGGGCCGCCGCATGAAGCTGACCGTGTGGACATATGAGGGCCCGCCCCATGTTGGTGCGATGCGTGTCGCAACCGGCATGACCGGGTTGCATTACGTCTTGCACGCGCCGCAAGGCGACACCTATGCGGATTTGTTGTTCACCATGATCGAGCGGCGCAATCACCGCCCGCCGGTCAGCTACACCACCTTTCAGGCGCGCGATCTGGGCGCGGACACGGCGGGGCTGTTCAAGCAATCGTGCCAGGATGCCTATGACCGATTTCAGCCGCAGGCGATGATCGTCGGCGCGTCGTGCACCGCCGAACTGATCCAGGATGACCCCGGCGGGCTGGCCGAATCCATGGATATTCCCGTTCCGGTCATCGCGCTGGAGCTGCCCAGCTATCAGCGCAAGGAAAGCTTCGGCACGGACGAGACGTTCTTTCAGATTGTTCGCGCACTGGCCCGCCCGATGGACCGTACCGCGCATGTCACCGCCAACCTGATCGGCCCCACCGCGCTGGGTTTCCGCCACCGTGATGACATCACCGAGGTGACGGCGCTGCTGGAAGACATGGGGATCAGCGTCAACGTGGTCGCGCCCATGACCTCCAGCCCTGCCGATATTGCCCGCATGGGGGCCGCGCATTTCAACGTGTTGATGTACCCTGAACATGCCGAGGCGGCGGCGCGCTGGTGCGAACGCGAACTTGGCCAGCCCTTTACCAAGACTGTGCCTATCGGCGTCGGCGCCACCCGCGATTTTCTGGCCGAAGTGGCGCAGATCACCGGGATCAGCGTCAAGACTGACGAATCCCGCCTGCGGCAACCGTGGTGGTCGGCATCGGTCGACAGCACCTATCTGACCGGCAAGCGCGTCTTCATCTTCGGGGACGGCACCCATGTTGCCGCCGCCGCCCGCATCGCCCGCGATGAAATGGGGTTCGAGGTGGTGGGCATGGGCTGCTACAACCGCGAGATGGCCCGCCCGATCCGCGCTTTGGCGAAGGAATTCGGCCTGACCGCCCTGATCTCGGATGATTACCTGGAGGTCGAATCCACCATCGAAGGCCTCTCGCCCGAGATGATCCTGGGCACCCAGATGGAACGCCACATCGGCAAGCGGCTGGGCATTCCCTGCGCCGTGATCTCGGCCCCTGTTCATGTGCAGGATTTCCCCGCGCGCTACTCTCCGCAGATGGGCTGGGAAGGCGCGAATGTGATCTTCGACACCTGGATCCATCCGCTGGTCATGGGGCTGGAAGAGCACCTGCTGCACATGTTCCGCGATGATTTTGAATTCAACGATGCCGCGGGCCCGTCGCATCACGGCGGTCACGCGCCGCAGGCGCTGAGCGCCCCCACAGATATCACCCCCGAACCCGCGACGGTGCCTGAGTCCGTCGCTACTGGCCCCGTCGGTACTGACACCGCTGCTACGGGAAGCGATGTCCTGACCTGGCTGGACGACGCCGAACGCGAGCTGAAGAAGATCCCCTTCTTCGTGCGCGGCAAGGCCCGGCGCAACACCGAAAAATTCGCCACGGAAAAGGGCGTGAGTCTGATCAGCGTTGAAACCCTTTATGAGGCAAAGGCACATTATGCGCGATGAGACCGGCATCACAGGCCCCCGTGCAGGCTACCGCATCGCTATCGTAACGCTCGACAGCCATGCGGCGGGTCCAGCGGAACGGGTAAGCGAACGTCTGGCGCTGGACTTTCCAGGCCTGTCGCTGAGCGTCCACGCCGCAGCGGAATGGGGCGAAACCCCGGCCGCGCTGGACGCCGCGATTGCAGCCGTGGCGCATGCCGACATTGTCATCGCCAACCTGTTGTTCCTGGAAGAACATGTTCAGGCCATCCTGCCCGCATTGCGCGCCCGCCGCCCCGATTGCGACGCGATGATCGGCGTGATCTCGGACCGGGAAATCGTCACACTGACCCGCATGGGCGATCTGGACATGTCCAAGCCCGCAAGCGGCATGATGTCCATGATGAAGAAGCTGCGCGGCGACAAGAAGCCCGGCGAATCGGGCCAGAAACAGATGGCCATGCTGCGCCGCCTGCCCAAGATCCTGAAATTCGTACCCGGCAAGGCGCAAGACGTGCGCGCGTGGTTCCTGACCATGCAATACTGGCTGGGCGGCTCGGATGAGAATGTCGAGGCGATGGTCCGCTTCCTGATCTCGCGCTACAGCCACGAAAGCCAATGGCGCGGCGTCAAGGCACCGGCGCCGGTCGAATACCCCGAGGTCGGATTGTATCACCCCGATCTGGACCCCGCGCGCTTTCCCAATGGCATCACCACCCGGGCCGCCGATCTGCCCGCGCCCACCGCGCCGGTGGCAACTGTCGGCCTCCTCCTGATGCGGTCTTACGTCCTGTCAGGCGACACGGCGCATTATGACGAAGTGATCCGCAGCTTCGAGGCGCGGGGTCTGCGCGTCATGGCGGCATTTTCGGGCGGGCTTGATGGCCGTCCCGCGATCTCGGCATATTTCCATACCGATGAGGGGGTGAAGATCGACACGATGGTGTCGCTGACCGGCTTCAGCCTTGTCGGCGGCCCGGCCTATAATGATTCGGACGCTGCTGTCGGTGTGCTCTCTGGCCTCGATGTGCCCTACGTCGCTGCGCATCCGCTGGAATTTCAGACGCTGTCGCAATGGGCGGTGTCCCCGCAGGGCCTTGGCCCGGTGGAAACCACGATGCTGGTTGCCCTCCCTGAAATCGACGGTGCGACCAATCCCACGGTCTTTGCGGGCCGTCATGGCGGCGAGACCTGCCTTGGCTGCGCGCAGCGCTGCGCCAGCGAGACAGCGACGAAGGCCATGGCCCCGTGCTTTGAGCGGATCGGCCGGCTGACTGGCCGCGTCGAACGCCTTGCCCGGTTGCGCAAGTCGGAAGTGGCCGATCGCAATGTGGCCGTGGTGCTGTTTGGCTTTCCGCCTAACGCGGGTGCCGTCGGAACCGCAGCCTACCTGAGCGTTTTTGAAAGCCTGTTCAATACATTGCATGAAATGGCCGCGACAGGCTATGACCTGACGCCGCCTGCCACCGTGGATGAATTGCGCGCGGCTGTGCTGGAAGGCAATGCCGCGCGCTATGGTCAGGACGCCAATGTCGCCACCATCGTCCCTGCCGATGACATCGTGCGTGGCACGCCGTGGTTGGCCGAGATCGAGGCCGTCTGGGGCGCCGCCCCCGGTCGCGTGCAATCCGATGGGCGCGGTGTGTTCATCCTGGGCGCGCAATTTGGCAAGGTTTTCGTCGGTATCCAGCCCACCTTTGGCTATGAAGGTGACCCGATGCGCCTGCTGTTTGAGCGCGGTTTCGCGCCGACACATGCGTTTTCCACTTTCTATCTGTGGCTGAAAAACCAGTTCCGCGCTGACGTTGTGCTGCATTTCGGCATGCACGGTGCGCTGGAATTCATGCCGGGCAAGCAATCGGGCATGGGGGCCGCCGACTGGCCCGACCGGCTGATCGGCGACATGCCGAATGTGTACCTTTATGCGTCGAACAACCCGTCCGAAGCATCGTTGGCAAAGCGCCGTTCTGGCGCTGTGACCGTCACGCACCTGACACCCCCGCTGGCGGCGTCTGGCCTCTACAAGGGTTTGTTGGAACTCAAGGACAGCCTGACCCGCTGGCGCGCGCTGCTGCCAGATGCGGTTGAACGCGCTGATCTGGAAGACCTGATCGCGGTGCAGGCCGATGCGGTGGACATGGGCGGCAGCGCCCCTGACACCCTGTGGCTGAAGCTTTTGGAAACCGAAAGCGCGCTGATCCCTGATGGCCTGCACGTCATGGGCCGCCCGATGCGCGCTGACGCCATCGCGGACTATCTGGCGGTGATGACCGAAACCGATCCGGTGGTGCGCGACCGCGTGGCAAAGGCGCTGGGTGAAAGCCACGAGATTCCTGCCCTGTTGCGCGCGCTTGGTGGCCGCTTCATCAAGCCCGTGCCGGGCGGTGACCTGATCCGTTCCGCCGATGTCCTGCCGACCGGGCGCAATATCCATGCCTTTGACCCGTTCCGCATGCCCACCGCGTTTGCCATGCAGGATGGCGCGAAGCAGGCTGCATTGCTGCTGTCCACCCATCCCGTGATCCCGCGCACTGTGGCGCTGGTGCTCTGGGGGTCGGACAATATCAAATCCGACGGCGGGCCGATCGCGCAGGCCCTGGCGCTGATGGGCGCGCGCCCGCGCTTTGACAGCTTTGGCCGCCTTGGCGGGGCCGATCTGATCCCGCTGGCCGAATTGGGGCGTCCGCGCATCGATGTGGTGATGACGCTTTCGGGCATCTTCCGCGACTTGCTGCCCCTGCAAACCCGGATGCTGGCTGAAGCCGCCTATAAGGCCGCGATGGCCGATGAGCCGCTGGATCAGAATTTCGTGCGCGCCCATGCGCTGGCCCATGCAGCACAGCACGGCGTCAGCATGGAACAGGCGTCGCTGCGGGTGTTTTCCAATGCCGAAGGGGCCTACGGGTCCAACGTCAACGCACTGGTCGACAGCTCGACCTTCGGCGAAGAGGATGAACTGGCCGATGCCTACCAGACCCGCAAATCCTTCGCGTATGGACGTGATGGCAAGGCCAGCGCGCAGGGTGAATTGCTGCAAGACACGCTGAAAACCGTCGATATCGCCTATCAGAACCTCGAATCCGTCGAACTGGGCGTGACCACGGTGGACCATTACTTCGACACGCTGGGCGGCATTGCCCGCGCGGTGAAACGCGCCCGCGGCGGGGCTGAGGCGGCGATCTATATCGGCGACCAGACCCGCGGCGCGGGCAAGGTGCGCACGCTGCAAGAACAGGTGGCACTGGAAACCCGGTCGCGCAGCCTCAACCCCAAATGGTTCGAGGGGATGCTGAAACACGGCGCCGAAGGGGTCCGCCAGATTGAGGCGCAGGTGACCAACACCTTCGGCTGGTCGGCGACCACGGGGCAGGTGGACCCTTGGGTGTATCAGCGCCTGTCGGAAACCTTCGTGCTGGATGACGCGATGCGCCAGCGCCTTGCAAACCTGAACCCGAAAGCCAGCGCGCGCATGGCCGGACGGCTGCTGGAAGCCAGCGACCGCAATTACTGGCAGCCCGACGCTGCCACCCTGGAGGCGCTGCAAGCCGCCGCCGATGAAATCGAGGATCGTCTGGAAGGGATTGCCGCCGAATGACGCGCATATCCCCCCATTCCCTCATGCGACACGACAGTCTGATCCCGGCGACAGATCGGGGCGGCCCACAGCCAACACATGAAAGGAGGCTCTCATGAGCCCACTCGATCGCGATATCCCGAACCTGCGCGGACAGGATGGCGAAGGCTCGGTGCAGGTGCATCAAGACGCCAGCCTGAAGATTGACGGCGCGATGGTCTTTGCTGTCTATGGCAAGGGCGGCATCGGCAAATCCACCACCTCGTCGAACCTTTCAGCGGCATTTTCGATGATGGGCAAGCGGGTGTTGCAGATCGGATGCGACCCCAAACATGACAGCACCTTCACGCTGACCGGCCGCCTTGTGCCCACGGTCATCGACACGCTGAAGGATGTGGATTTCCACGCCGAGGAACTGCGCCCTGAAGATTTCGTCTATGAAGGCTTCAACGGCGTGAAATGCGTTGAGGCAGGCGGCCCGCCCGCAGGCACCGGCTGCGGCGGTTATGTCGTGGGCCAGACGGTCAAACTGCTAAAGCAACACCACCTGCTGGAAGACACTGATGTTGTGCTGTTTGACGTACTGGGCGATGTGGTTTGCGGCGGGTTCGCCGCCCCCCTGCAACATGCCGACCGCGCGCTGATCGTTACCGCGAATGATTTCGACAGCATCTATGCGATGAACCGTATCATTGCCGCCGTTGAGGCGAAGTCGAAAAACTACAAGGTGCGGCTGGCCGGATGCGTCGCCAACCGCAGCAAGGACACCGATGAGGTGGACCGCTATTGCGACCGTGTCGGCTTCAAACGGCTGGCGCATATGCAGGACCTGGACTGCATCCGCCGCTCGCGCCTGAAAAAAAAGACCTTGTTCGAGATGGGCACCGATGAGGACGTGATACAGGCGCAGAAGGAATACATCCGGCTGGCGCAGACCCTTTGGGCCGGGACCGACCCGATGGCCCCCAAACCCATGGAAGACCGCGACATCTTCGAGATGCTGGGATTCGATTGATGGACAGCTACGTTTCAACCCGCACGCGGATGCAGACCTATTTCGACAGCACCGCCGCCAAGACGTGGGAGCGTCTTACTTCTGATGCGCCGGTGTCCCGCATCCGTCAGACGGTGCGCGAAGGCCGCGATACCATGCGTGCCGCGATTCTGGCGCAATTGCCCGATGATCTGCGCGGCGCGCGGGTGCTGGACGCGGGTTGTGGGGCCGGGCCGATGTCGGTCGCGCTGGCCGAACGCGGGGCCGATGTGCTGGGCGTGGATATCTCGCCCGCACTGCTGGAGGTTGCCACGCGCCGCACGCCTGACGCACTGCGCCCCCGCATTACCTTTTGCGCGGGTGACATGCTGGACGCGGACCATGGCGCGTTCGACTACATCGTGGCGATGGACAGCCTGATCCATTATGAGGCGGCGGATATTGGCCGCGCGCTGGCGGGGCTTGCCCTGCGCACGTCGCAGTCGGTGGTCTTCACCATCGCGCCGCGCACCGTGCTGTTGTCGATGATGTGGGGCGCGGGCAAGGCGTTCCCGCGTTCGGACCGCTCACCACAGATCATCCCCCATTCCGACGCCACCATCGCGGCCGCCCTGCGTGCCGCCGGGTCGGCCGCGTCGCTGTCGCGCGTGGCACGGGTCAACCGGGGTTTCTACATCTCGCAAGCAATGGAAATGCGCCCATGACACCGCGCCGTCGCCCCATTCTGATGCAACTCAGCCTGAAGATGCTGCCGTTTTCAGATGCGGCCAGCGCGGATTTCCCGCTGTCGGCGCTGTTGCGGCTGTCGTTGTTTCAGGTGTCGGTGGGTATGGCGTCGGTGTTGTTGCTGGGCACGCTGAACCGGGTGATGATTGTCGAGCTCAGCGTGGCGGCGGTGATCGTCGCGGCGATGATCGCGCTTCCGGTGCTGATCGCGCCGTTCCGCGCGATGCTGGGCTTCAAATCCGACACCTATCGGTCGGCTATCGGGTGGAAGCGTATACCCTTCCTGTGGTTCGGCACGTTGTGGCAGTTCGGCGGGCTGGCCTGCATGCCCTTTGCCCTGCTGGTGCTGTCGGGCGACAATACCTATGACATCCCCTTCGCGGGCGAGGTCTTGGCAGCACTTGCCTTCATCATGACGGGGCTGGGCCTGCATATGACGCAGACCGCCGGTCTGGCGCTGGCATCTGACCGCGCGACGGATGAGACGCGGCCCCGGGTCGTGGCGCTGCTGTATGTCATGTTCCTGATCGGGGTTGGCGTGTCGTCGCTGATCATAGGCTACTTGTTGCGCGATTTCACCCCGCTGAAGCTGATACAGGTGGTGCAGGGGGCGGCTGTGCTGACCGCGGTGCTGAACGTCACCGCGCTGTGGAAACAGGAAAGCGTTGCGCCGATGAGTGCCGAGGAACGCGCCGCGCCGCGCCCGCTTTTCCGTGATGCGTGGAACGATTATATCACGGGCGGGCAGGCGGGCCGGTTGCTGCTGGTGGTGTTTCTGGGTGCCATGGCCTTCAACATGCAAGACGTGCTGCTGGAACCCTACGGGGCCGAGGTGCTGGGCCTGCCTGTCGCGGGCACGACGCTGCTGACGGCGGCATGGGCTTCCGGTGCGCTGGCGGGGTTCGGGCTGGCCGCGCATTGGCTGGCACGCGGCATCAACCCCTACCGCATGGCATCGCGCGGCATTCTGGCCGGGATCGCGGCATTTTGTTGCGTGATTTTCGCCGCACCGCTGGACTGGGTGGCGATGTTCTTTACCGGCGCGGTGCTGATCGGCTTTGGTGGCGGCCTCTTTTCCGTCGCGACGCTGATGGCGGCGATGTCGATGCCCGCGAAGGGTCTGGCCGGGCGCGGGCTGGCGCTGGGTGCCTGGGGGGCTGCGCAGGCCACGGCGTCGGGGCTGTCGATCTTCATCGGTGGCGCGGTGCGCGACGTGGTGAATGCCAATGCGCTGGCGGGCAATCTGGGCGTCGCGCTGAACGATGCCGCCACCGGCTATTCGGTCGTCTATCATATGGAGATCGGATTGCTGTTCCTGACGCTTGTCGTGCTTGGCCCGCTGGTGAAGCTGGTGCGGCGTGACCCCTTTCAACAACAACAAGGCAAGGCGAGGTTCGGGCTGGCCGAACTGCCCAGCTGACCCCTTTTGGAGGACCTGAAGATGTACGGCACTATTTTTGGACATTTCGACCTTGCGTCGCTGTCGATCTGGCTGTTCTGGGCGTTCTTCGCGCTGCTGATCTACTACCTGCAGACCGAAAACATGCGCGAAGGCTATCCACTGGAGAATGAGGACGGCGGGACCGAGAGCGCCTTCCTGCCCATGCGGGAGCCGAAAACCTTCATCTTGCCGAACAATCAGGGCACGCTGACGGTCCCGAACTATGAGAAGGAAAACCGCACTGTCGCGCTGGAACGTGTCGCAGGCTTCGGCCACCCGCTGGAACCCACGGGCGATCCGATGCTGGACGGTGTTGGCCCCGCTTCCTGGGCGCCGCGCAAAGATGTGCCCGAGCTGGACCACAAGGGCCATCCGAAGATCCAGCCCATGGCGAAACTGGAAAGCTTCAAGGTTTCTGCCGGGCGCGACCCGCGCGGCCTGCCGGTGCAGGCGGGCGATATGGAAGTCGTGGGCACGATCTCGGAGATGTGGATCGATGAACCCGAACAGATGGTCCGCTATCTGGAATTCACACTGGATGCCGAGCACGGCGGCGGCACCCGTCTGGTGCCGATCCAGTTGGTGCGAATTCTGAAGGACCGGGTGAAGATCCATTCGATCTATGCCGCGCAGTTTTCCGGTGTGCCGCAGATCGCGCAGCCGGGCCAGATCTCGAAACTGGAAGAAGACAAGATCTGTGGCTACTACGCCGGCGGCAAACTTTACGCCAGCAAGGACCGGTTTGAGCCGCAACTGGGCTGACGCCTGCAACCGACGGGCGGGGCGGGGATAAACCCTGCCCGCCCCAGCCGATACCAAAAAGGTAGGGAACCATGCCACACGATGATTTCGCTTTTGAACCTGTCCGGGGATTGCCCGAACGCCCGCCGCTGGGCGAAGAAATTCTGTGGCAAGGCGCGCCCAGTTGGTGGCGGCTGGCCGTCGAAGCGCTGAGCCTGTACTGGGTCGCGGGGTATTTCGTGGCGTTCGCCGCATGGCGCGCGATTGTCGCGGCCGAATTCATGCCGGTTTGGGATGCGGTGCGCGTCGCCTCGCCGTTCCTGGTGATGGGCGCTGCGTGCTGTCTGATCTTGATGCTGATCGCCATCATTCAGGCGAAGGCAACGGTTTATACCATCACCAACCGCCGGGTTGCCATGCGGATCGGCGCGGCGCTGACCATCACGCTGAACCTGCCCTACAAGTGGATCTCGGACGCCAGTCTGGACCTGCGGCGCGGCGGCACCGGCACGATTGCCCTGACCACGACGGGCGAGACGCGGTTTTCCTACATCAACACATGGCCGCATGTCCGCCCGTGGCGGATGCGCCATACCGAACCCGCGCTGCGCTGCATCCCGGGTGCTGCCAATGTCGCGAAGCTGCTGAGTGAGGCCGCCGAGGCCGAGGTGTTTCAGCCGCAGGTCGCACGGGTTACCGACCCTTCCCCCACCATCGTCGCAGCGGAGTAATCAGCCATGGTATCAGCAACCCAACAACGCGCGCTTGACCACGAGGCGCTGCGCAAACGTGACCGCGAGATGATCCCGACCCTGCTGGTCCGCGCCATGTTCGCGCTGGTTGTATGCGTCCTTATCATTGTGACCTATGCACGGCTGACCGACCGTCCGCTGGTGGCCCTGGCCGATGACACCGCCACGCCTGTGGTGGCCGACCGGCTGATCGTGCTGAACGGCTCCATGTCCGGGGCCGCGCAGGTGCATGACATGGACGGCACGCTGCTGGCCGATCTGGGCAATGACAAGGGCGGCTTTGTCGCGGGTATTTACCGTGTCATGCTGCGCACCCGCATGCAGGCCAATGTGCCCGCCGACGCGCCGATCCGGCTGGTGCTGTTCGAAGACAGCCGCCTTGCGCTGCGCGATGATTACACCGGCTGGCGGGCCGAGCTGATGGGCTTTGGTGTCGATAACTACCGGGTCTTTTTCAACCTGCTGGACCTGCCGCCGCCGACCGTTGAGGGCTGACGCCCCACCGCCCCATACCGGCATTCACGCGCCCCTTTCCGGGGCGCGTTTTCGTTGCGGCGGCTACCCGCCCGGGGGTGTAACAGTCCCGACTGTCTGATCTTATTTACAGAGCTGAAAACTGTCCATTTAAGTTGACACATCCCCCTGATTCAGTGTTAAATCGCTCACATGGTCGCCCCGTGACCTGAATCATAAAAAAGGGAACAGCCATGGGATTGTTTTTCAAAGACAAGGAGACCGCGCCCTGCACGGTTGAGGTGTCGCATCGCTTCGAGAGTCTGCACGCGCATGTCCGCTTTAATAATGGGGCGATTGTACACCCCGGAGATGAAGTTCTGGTGCATGGCGCGCCCGTGCTGGCCGGATATGGCGAACTGGTCGTGGAGGACCGGACTGCCACCATCGTGCGCGCCAGCCTGATGGAACGCACCTGGACCCGCCTGACCGGCGATTTCGAGGTGATGGAGCTTTGCGAATTCTCGTTCTCGGAAGAGGTGACCCTATGAATGTCCAGTCCCCCGCACTCGAGGCGACAGCCGTACGCGAACCCGCGAAACGCGACATCAGCGAATCTACCCAGCGCGCCGCGACCACAACATTGTTGGACCCGCGATTCTACACCACTGATTTCGACGAGATGGACCGGATCGATGTAACGCCGGTGCGCGCCGAATGGGATGAGATGCTGGCCAAAATGAAGGCCGATCCCAACAAGACGCACTTCAAGAAAGACGAAACCTGGGACCCGGTCGACTGGGACGGGATGGAGCCGGAACTGAAGAAAGAGCTGACAGATTTCCTGGTATCCTCGCTGACGGCCGAGTTTTCGGGCTGCGTGCTTTACAAGGAAATGAAGCGGCGCGGCAACAACCCCGACATCTGCGAGCTGTTCAATTACATGGCCCGGGATGAGGCGCGCCACGCCGGTTTCATCAATGACGCCCTGCGCGAAGCGGGCATCGCGGTGAACCTAGGCTTCCTGACGAAGGCGAAGAAATACACCTATTTCCGCCCGAAATTCATCTATTACGCCACCTATCTGTCGGAAAAGATCGGCTATGCCCGGTATATCACGATCTACCGGCATCTGGAAAAACACCCCGAACACCGCATCCACCCGATCTTCAAGTGGTTCGAGAAATGGTGCAACGACGAATTCAGCCATGGCGAGGCCTTCGCCCTGTTGATGAAGACCGACCCCAAGCTGACCAATGGTTTCGTCAACAAGCTGTGGATCCGGTTCTTCCTTGTCGCGGTGTTCAGCGTCATGTGCATCCGCGACCATGCGCGCCCGGCGTTCCACAAGGCGCTGGGGATCGACATCGACTGGTATGACCGCGAAGTCTTGCAAAAGACATCCGACATCAGCCGCCAGATTTTCCCGATCACCATTGATCTGCAAAACCCGCGCTGGGAACGCGGCGTGACCCGTCTGCGCCATGCCAGCAACGACATGGCCCATGCCAGGGCACGTGGCGGTATCGGTGGGATGCTGGGACGGATCAGCGCGGGAACGCGGGCCGGGCTTGCCTTCGCCTCGCTCTACCTGATGCCGGTCAAGCACCACACGCCGCCCGCTGATCCCCGGATGGAGCCGTCTTACTGATGGCCGCGGGGTGGGCAGCCGCGCTTTTTGCGCTGTTCATCTGGTGGTTTTCCACCGGCGTGATCCTGTGCGTGGTCAAGTTTTCCGACCGCGAGGGGAGGGGCGCGCATGTGCGATCAGTGCTGCTGGGCCTGCCAGTGCTGCTGGTGGGCCTGTGGGGGTTTGATGTGACCATGGGAGATGCCAGCGTTATCGGCGTCTACCTTGCGTTTCTGTCGGCGCTGGCAATCTGGGGCTGGGTGGAACTGGCATTCCTGGCCGGGGTCATCACGGGCCCCGCCCCTATCCCAGCGGCGCGTAACGTCCCGGAATGGGAACGTTTTTTGCGCGCCTGGGGCACCATTGCCTACCATGAGATGCTGTTGATCGCCCTGCTTCTGGGCCTGTGGTTCTGGTCGGATGGGGTAGCCAACCCGTTTGGTTTCTACACCTTCGCCGTGCTGTTCTTTGCCCGCATCTCGGCCAAGCTGAACCTGTTTTACGGCGTGCCGAAGATCAACGTGGATTTCCTGCCCGACCCGCTGCGTCACCTGTCCAGCCACTTCCGCATTGCGCGGCTGAACTGGGTTTTTCCGGTGTCAGTCAGCGTGCTGACCTTTGCCGCAGCCTGTTGGGTAGAGCGTCTGATCGGCGCGGGCCCGGCGGAAACCGTGGGCTTTGCCCTGCTGGCGGCGCTGACGGCGCTGGCCGCCCTCGAACACTGGTTGATGGTGCTGCCATTACCGGACGACAAACTCTGGCGTTGGATGCTGCCCGCACCCAAGGCCCAACAAAAGCCTAGGATAAGTGAGGAAACCCATGGACTTTGACGCCCTTTTCAACGCCCAGCTCGACGCGCTCAAGCATGACGGCAACTATCGTGTTTTTGCTGAGTTGGAGCGTACCTGCGGCCAATTTCCGCGCGCGGTCAATCATGGCGACGGCGCGCCGGAAGTGACCGTCTGGTGCTCCAACGATTATCTGGGCATGGGGCAGAACAGCGCCGTGACCACTGCAATGAAAGACGCGATCGATACATGTGGTGCGGGCGCCGGGGGGACGCGCAATATCTCGGGCACCAATCGGCACCATGTCGCGCTGGAGGCCGAACTGGCCGATCTGCACGGCAAGGAATCAGCACTGCTGTTCACCAGCGGTTATGTTTCGAACTGGGCGGCGCTTTCGACTTTGGGGTCGCGTTTGCCGAATGCGGTGATCTTGTCGGACGCGCTGAACCACGCCTCGATGATCGAGGGCATGCGCCAGTCCCGCGCCGACAAAGTGATCTGGAAGCACAACGATCCTGAGGATCTGAACCGCAAACTGGCGCAGCTCGATCCTGACCGGCCGAAAATTGTTGCTTTTGAATCAGTCTATTCCATGGATGGCGACATCTGTCCGATGAAAGAAATCGTCGAGGTGGCCGAGGCGCATGGCGCCATGACCTACCTTGATGAGGTGCATGGCGTGGGTCTGTACGGGCCGCGCGGCGGTGGTGTTTCTGAACGCGAAGGGCTGGCGGATCGGATCACGCTGATCGAAGGGACGCTGGGCAAAGCCTTTGGTGTGATGGGCGGATATGTCACCGGATCGGCGGCGATGTGCGATTTTATCCGGTCTTTTGCCAGTGGTTTCATCTTTACCACGGCGTTGCCGCCCGCGGTGGCGGCGGCGGCGACCACGTCGATCCGGCACCTGAAAACCAGCAATGTCGAGCGTTTGCGCCAGCGTGCGCAGGTCGCCAAGTTGCGGGCGCGGCTGGATCGCCTTGGCATTCCGCATCTGGACAACCCCAGCCACATCATTCCGGTGATGATCGGCGACCCGGTAAAATGCCGGATGATTTCCGATATCCTTATGGATACATACGGAATTTATGTGCAGCCGATCAATTACCCCACAGTGCCCAAGGGCACGGAACGGCTGCGCCTGACGCCTGGGCCGTTGCATTCGGATGCCGACATCGAGCATCTGGCGCAGGCATTGGGCCAGTTGTGGAGCCAATGCGCCCTGTCGCGTGCGGTGGCTTAAGGGCTGGCTTGCCTCGGGCCCGTATAGCGCTACACTAAACAAGTGAATCAGTGCACATGCATTGGTTTTCCTGTCCCTGAAGCAGCAGGGGCACGCAACAGGTAATAGGCCGAGCTTCGCCCGGTTGTGGAGGACTGAAATGACACACACGAAATTTTTCGGCATCGCTGCGATGATTGCCACGCCGTTGTTCGGCGGTGCTGGAATGGCGCAGGATGCTGCCGAGGGCGAGCGTGGGTTTCGCCAATGCGCAAGCTGCCACGGGATCGTTGCCGATGACGGCACCGTGATCCAGCGCCTTGGGCGCATCGGGCCGAACCTTTGGGGCGTCCCGGGCCGTCAGGCGGGGACCGACGCGGAATTCCGCAATTATTCCGATGGGATGGTTGCCGCCGGCGAGATGGGTCTGGAATGGAATGAGGAAGATTTCACCGTCTACCTTGCCAACCAGACCGAGTTCCTGCGCGAATATACCGGCGACAGCTCGGTCCGCAGCAACATGAACCACCGCCTGCGCGGTGAGGCTGCCGACATCTGGGCCTATCTGGTCAGCGTCAGCCCGGAAGTTGAGGCGACGCCAGCCGGGGGCTGATTTTCGCTGAAAATTTGATGGAAAAAGGCGGATCACCAAGGGTGTATCCGCCTTTTTTCATTGAGGAATTAATGGTTGTCCGGGTGGAAAATACGGCGTCTGGAAATGGTATGGAAACAGTATGGCTTTGATACATACGCGCGCCGGGGTCGGGGGCTGTTAAGGGTCCGGGCGCGTCAGCGAGGGGATTTTCGGGTTTTTGGGGTGCCGGGGAATGCGGTGCCGGATTTTGGGGATTCGGGGGAGCGGTTTACCCTGCGCCCGCCATCGCCGGGGCTATTGCCGAGGGCATGCCGGGGCGCTGGTCGCAGCGGGCACGGCGAATGCTTGCGGTTCCATTTGAATGGGTTTGCGGCGCAGGGGCGGCGTATCGTTTCAGTAACCTGAGGCGCACCCGGTCCGCGTTATTGTGCCGGTTTCCCGCCCGCGCCGGGGTTGCGCCGCCAGACCGAGAAGTTCAGCGCACCGGCGATGCTGGCCCACAGCAGATAGGGGGCCAGCAACAGGCCCGCGACCGTGTCGATCTGCCAGAAGGTGACGGTGGTGGCCGCCACGGCAAGCCACAGGCCGCTGATGACCAACATGCCGCCCCCCAGCCGCCGCAGGCCGAAGAACACCGGCGTCCACAGTGTGTTCAGCACCAGTTGCAACGTGTAGAAAGCCATGGCCATGGGCGCGGCATCGGTCACGGCGATGCGCGCGGCGGCAACGGCCATGGCGATGTAAAGCACGGTCCAGACCACGGGGAACAACCAGTTCGGCGGGGTCCAGCGCGGCTTGTCCAGGCCCTTGTACCATGCGCCAGGCTCAAACAACGCGCCGGTTGACGCCGCTGCAATACTGGCCGCGAAGAAGATGGCAAACAATGTCCAATCCATAAACTAGGTTATGGGCGGCTCCGACTGAACAATCAAGCCCCGGCGGCTGCGATCCTTCGCTTCGAGCTGTCGCAGGGTGGCCAGCAGCCCGGCGGGGCGTTGCTGATGCACCGGGGCGGTTTTCGCGGCGGCATCGACCAGAAAGCGCACCTCGGGCGAGGGGGGGGCGAAGAGAACGGCGGAACGCGGCATGACCATGCCTGCGCCGGTCAGGCTGAGGGCCTTTGCCACCGCCCACAGTTTGGTGCCACCGGTGGTGCGGGCGCGGCGGGTCACGCTGTCATAGCCCGCGCGCGCGATGTCCTGCCCGATGGCGGCATAGATCAGCTGCGCCGACTGGATACCGGGGCGGCATGACAGCGGCAGCGCGGTGATGCCGGGACCGGCACGCAGGTAAAGCCGCGTGGCATGCGACAGCAGACGCTTTGTCATGCGGCGCACGGCCGGGGTGGGCTGCGGGTCCGCAAGGAAGGCGGCAGGATTGACGCCGAATTCGTCCATCCAGTCCAGCGGCAGGTAGATCCGGCCCGCCTGCGCATCCTCGCCGATGTCACGGGCGATGTTGGTCAGTTGCATGGCGAGACCCAGATCGCAGGCGCGCGCCAGCGTGTCGGCATCGCGGGCGCGCATCAGCACGCACATCATCGCGCCTACGGTTGCGGCGACACGGGCGGCATAATCCAGCAGGTCGGACAGGCTGTCATAGCGCCGTTCCATCGCGTCCCATGCCAGACCTTCCAGCAGCGCCTCAGGCAAGGCGCGGGGCATGTCGAAATCTTCGACAATCGCGGCAAAGGCGCGGTCGGCGGGGGCGTTGCGCGGGCGACCCGCATAGGCAAGGTCCAGCCGGTCGCGCAGCGACAGGACGGCGGCGGATTTTTCCGTGTTCAGGTCCACCGCGTCATCGGCAAGGCGGCAGAAGGCATAAAGCGCCAGCGCCGGGTCGCGCACATTGCCGGGCAGCAGTTTCGATGCGGCGTGGAAGGAAAGCGATCCGGTGCGGATGGCTTCTTCGCAATGGGTCAGGTCGGCAGGGTCGATCATTCGGCAGCCTGTGCAAAGGGGGCAGGGGTGGCGACGGGCGTGGCGTCGGGGATCAGTTTGCCCAGCACCTCGGCGGTGGAAATCACGCCGGGCAGGCCCGCGCCCGGGTGCGTGCCCGCGCCGACAAGGTAGAGGCCGGGCAATTCCTCGGACACGTTATGCGGGCGGAACCATGCCGATTGCAGGATGCGCGGTTCCAGCGAGAAGCCTGCACCGTTGGGCGACAGGTAGCGGGTGCGGAAGTCCGCCGGTGTCAGGACCATTTCGGTGGTGATGTGGTCGGCAAAGCCGGGCATCATGCCGTCGACGATTTTCGCCATTTTGGCGCGGTAGGCATCGGATTGCGCGGCCCAGTCGACCGGATTCTTGTGCCCCAGGTGCGGCACGACCGACAGGACATAGAAGGTGTCATCGCCCGCAGGCGCGGCGGTGGGGTCGGTGACCGTGGGGCGGTGGATATAAAGGCTCATGTCATCGGACAATTTGCCGTTGATGAAGATGTCACGCAAAAGGCCGGTGTAGCGCGGGCCGCTGGCGATGGTGTGGTGGCCCACATCAGCCCATTTTTCGCGCGTGCCCCTGGTGCCGAAGTACCAGACATAAAGGCCCGAGGACCAGCGCTGGCGTTTGACCTTCGCATCGGTCCAGCGGCGGCGTTTGTGGTGGCGCAGCAGGCGCGTATAGGTGTGGCCCGCATCGGCGTTCGAGATGACGATATCGGCGGGATAATGCGTGCCGTCGGTCAAGCGCACGCCGGTGGCGCGGCCACCTTCGGTGCTGATCGCATCGACCTCGGCGCCCATCTGCAAGGTTCCGCCCTGTTCGCGGACAATGCGCGCCATGGCCTGCGCGATGGCCTGCACGCCGCCCATGGCGTAATGCACGCCGAATTGTTTCTCCAGATGTGCCACGAGCGCGTAGATCGAGGTGACATGGCAGGGGTCGCCGCCGATGAACAGCGGATGGAAGGACAGCGCCATGCGCAACCGGTCGTCGCGCACAAGGCGGGCGGCGTGGGCATAGACCGAACGGTCGGCGCGCAGCATGGCGAATTTGGGCAGGACCTTCACCAGATCCCAGAGCTTGTGCATCGGGCGGCGGCCCAGTTGTTCAAAGCCGAAGCTGTAGCGCGCCTCGGCATCCTTGACGAATTGCGCGTAGCCCTTGAGGTCATCCGGCGACAGGCGGGCGACCCCCGCGCGCATGAATTCGCTGTCGCCGTTGACGTGGAGGTTGCTGCCATCGGGCCAGCGGATCTCATAGAACGGGTCCAGCGGGCGCAGGTCGATGTCCGCGTCAAAGTCGCGCCCGCAGACGGCCCAGAGTTCGCGCAGGGTTTGCGGCACGGTGACGATGGTGGGCCCAAGGTCGAACCGGTGGCCGTGTTGCGTGACGGATGAGCCGCGCCCGCCCGGCAGATCCAGCCGGTCCAGCACGGTGACGGCGTAGCCTTTCGCGCCCAGCCGCATCGCTGCCGCCAGCCCGCCGATGCCCGCGCCGACAACAATGGCTTTTGGCCGGGTGTCGGCATGGGGAGGGGTTGGATGGATCATGCGCACTGGCCTTTATGTCAATCTTGATTTACACCTATGATAGGGATGACTTGACTTTGCGTCCAGTAAACTTTCCTAGTTCCGGGGATTATGTAAGATTTTATTGACACATAACGAGAGGTGTCGGCGTGGAGGTTGTGAGCCTCAGTTTTTTCCGGTTTGACGGGGGTTTCGCGCGGATCTGGGCGTTTGCGCAGATGGGCTTCGCGCGGTTAAGCCTGCCGAACACGCCCGATATCGGCGTGTGGAAACTGTGCGGCACCGGCACGGGCGAGGGGTTCACGCCGCTGCCCAACACCGGCGTCTATGCGATTCTGGCAACGTGGCCATCGTTGGAGGTGGCGCGCGAACGGGTGGCGGGGGCGGTGACCTACCGGCGCTACCGGGCGCATGCCGCGCAGGACTGGACGCTGTTCATGGCGGCGACTTCGGTGCGGGGCCAGTGGGGCGGACGGGTGCCGTTCGTGGTCTCGGCCGATCCTGCGCCCGGCCCGCTGGCCGCGCTGACGCGGGCCACGGTGCGGCCAAGCCGCGCGCTGCGGTTCTGGAACCGGGTGCCCGATATTTCGCGCGTGATCGGGGCGGATGCGAATGTGGCGTTCAAGATCGGCATTGGCGAGGTGCCGCTGCTGCATCAGGTCACATTCTCGATCTGGCCCGACACGGCCAGCATGGCAGCCTTTGCGCGGACCGACGGCCCGCATGCCCGCGCGATCGCGGCGGTGCGGGCTGGCGACTGGTTTTCGGAAGAGCTTTATGCCCGGTTTCGCATTCTGGGCGAAGCGGGCAACTGGGGGCAGACAAGCCCGCTGAACGCGCTAAGACCTCTGGAACTGAACGAGACGCTGCACCGCGAATGACTTGCATATCCAATACGTGAAAGGCACGACGCAATGATCCCTTTTCCCTTTTCTGCCATCGTTGGACAGGAAGAAATGAAGCAGGTGATGCTGCTGACCGCGATTGATCCGGGCATCGGCGGCGTGCTGGTGTTTGGCGACCGGGGCACGGGGAAATCGACGGCAGTGCGGGCCCTGGCGGCGCTGTTGCCTCCGATCGAGGCGGTTGCGGGCTGCCCCGTAAACTCTGCCCGGCTTGCGGATTGCCCCGATTGGGTGACGCCGGGCGAAGGCATGGTGACAAAGCCCACGCCGGTGATCGACCTGCCGCTGGGCGCGACCGAAGACCGCGTTGTGGGCGCGCTGGACATCGAACGCGCGCTGACACGCGGCGAAAAGGCGTTCGAGGCGGGGCTGCTGGCCCGGGCAAACCGGGGCTATCTGTATATTGATGAGGTCAACCTGCTGGAGGATCATATCGTTGATCTGTTGCTTGATGTGGCGCAATCCGGCGTCAATGTCGTCGAGCGCGAGGGGTTGTCGATCCGCCATGCCGCGCGGTTCGTGCTGGTGGGGTCCGGCAACCCGGAAGAGGGCGAGTTGCGCCCGCAGCTTCTGGACCGTTTTGGCCTGTCGGTCGATGTGGTGTCGCCCAACGATATTGATACGCGGGTCGAGGTGATCCGCCGCCGCGATGCCTATGAGAACGATAACGCGGTCTTCATGGCGCATTGGCAGGGGCAGGACGCGGATTTGCGCGACCGGATTCTGGCGGCGCGGGTGGCGTTGCCATTGGTTGCCTCGGACGATCAGACGCTGCGTGATTGTGCGGAATTGTGCATCGCGCTGGGCTCGGACGGGTTGCGGGGCGAGTTGACGCTGCTGCGCTCGGCGCGCGCCCTCGCGGCGTTTGATGGGGCCGGGGCGGTGACGCGCGACCATCTGCGCCGCGTGGCCCCCATGGCGCTGCGCCACCGGCTGCGGCGCGATCCGCTGGATGATGCGGGGTCGGGTACCCGCGTGGCGCGTGTGCTGGATGAGGTGTTTGGTGCCTGAAGCAACTGAAACGTCGGCGGCAACCGATCCGGGCGGTATCTGGGCGCGGCTGGATCTGGCGCTGACGCTTCTGTCGATTGATCCCGGCGGTCTGGGCGGGCTGTGGCTGCGCGCGCGGGCCAGCCCGCTGCGCGACCGGGCGCTGGCCGGGCTGGCGCGGGTGGCGCTGCCGCAGCGGCGGCTGGCCGCCAACATGGGCGATGACGCGCTGTTTGGCGGGGTTGATCTGACCGCGACACTGGCCGAAGGGCGCGTGGTGATGCAGGCGGGGATCTTTGCGCAACCCTCGGCGCTGGTGCTGCCGATGGCGGAACGCAGCCCGCCGGGGCTGGCCGCGCGGCTGGCTCTGGCGTTGGATTCGGGCGTTGGGCATTGTCTGACGGCGCTCGACGAAGGCGCGGAAGAGGCCGAGCTGTTGCCCCCCGCGTTGGCCGACCGGCTGGCGTTTCACATTGACCTGACCGACCTGCGCCATGCCGCCAGCCGCGATCTGGCCGCGCATGATTATGCGGCGGCGCGCGCGCGGCTGGCCGGGGTGGCGCTGCCCGACGGGGCGGTGGAAGACCTGACGCTGGTGGCGGTGCAACTGGGCATCCCGTCGTTGCGCGCGCCGCTGCTGGCGCTGCGCGCGGCGCGGGCGCATGCGGCGCTGATGGGCAATAGGGTGGTGGGGCCGGATGATCTGGCCGCTGCGGTGCAATTGGTGTTCACGCCGCGTGCGACCCGGGTGCCCGAAACCCCCGAAGAGGACGATCAGCCCGAGGACCCGCCAGAACAGCCCGCAGACCCGCCTGACGAAAGCCCTGCGGATGAGGGCGATCAGGAAAAGTTGCCCGACCTGCCCGCCGAGGTGCTGCTGGAGGCCGTGAAGGCCCTGTTGCCGCCCGACCTGCTGGCGACCCTTGCCGCCGGGCAGGCGGCACGGGTTGCGAAATCCGGCGGGGCGGGGGCGGCAAAGAAGGGCAACCGGCGCGGGCGGCCAAAACCGTCACGCCCCGGGCGGCTGGACGGGCAGGCGCGGTTGGACCTGGTGGCGACGTTGCGCGCCGCTGCGCCCTGGCAGCCGTTGCGCCGGGCCAGTGCGCCGGACCGGCTGCTGCATATCCGCCCCGCTGATCTGCGCGTGAAGCAGTTCGAGGAAAAATCCGACCGGCTGTTGATTTTCACTGTCGATGCCTCGGGCTCTGCCGCGTTCACACGGTTGGCCGAGGCGAAGGGCGCGGTAGAGCTGATGCTGGCCGAAGCCTATGCGCGGCGCGACCATGTGGCGCTGATTGCGTTTCGCGGGCCGGGGGCCGAGGTATTGTTGCCGCCCACCCGGTCGCTGGTGCAGACGAAGCGGCGGCTGGCCGGGCTGCCGGGCGGTGGCGGCACACCGTTGGCCGCAGGGCTTCAGGCGGCGATGCAGGTGGCTGTGCAGGCGCGCGGGCGCGGCATGCAGCCCACGGTTCTGGTGCTGACCGACGGGCGGGCGAATATCGCGCTGGACGGGCGCGCCGACCGGGTGCAGGCCGGCGGCGATGCGCAGACCATGGCGCGGGCCTTGCGCGCGCAGGCGTTTCCGGGGCTGATCATCGACATGGGGCCACGGCCCGAGGCGGGGCTGAAGGCGCTCGCCGGGTTGATGGATGCGCCCTATCTGGCGTTGCCGCGTGCCAATGCCGCGCGGTTGTCCGGCGCGATCGGTGCTGTCCTGGGGGATGGGTGATGGATTTCGCCGCGATGCCCGCCGAGTGGCCCCATGCGGCCCACAGCCGGATGGTCGCCTGTGCGCCGCATCGCTGGCATGTGCAGGTGATGGGCGCGGGGCCGGTGGTCTTGCTGCTGCATGGCGCGGGCGGGGCGACGCACAGTTGGCGCGATCTGATGCCGCTTTTGGCGGGGCAATATACCGTGGTGGCGGTGGATCTGCCGGGGCAGGGATTTTCGCGCGCGGGCAGCCGGTCGCGCCTGTCGCTGGATGCGATGGCGGCGGATCTGGGCGCGCTCATGGCCGATCAGGGCTGGAACGTCGCGGCGATTGTGGGCCATTCTGCGGGGGCTGCGCTGGCCTTGCGCATGGCGCAGGGCGGGGGCCCGCGCGCGGTGGTGGCGCTGAACGGCGCGCTGGGCAAGTTTCGCGGGCTGGCGGGGTGGTTGTTTCCCGCCATGGCGAAGATGCTGGCGCTGAACCCGCTGAGTGCGGCGCTGTTCGCGCGCACCGCCGGATCGGGGCAGAGTGTGCGCAGCCTGATATCGGGCACCGGCAGCACGCTGGATGCGCGCGGGCTGGAGCTATATCGCGCGCTGGTGCGCGACCGGGGGCATGTGGATGGCACGCTGGGCATGATGGCGGGCTGGCGGCTGGATGCGCTGCTGGAGGCGCTGCCGTATATCCATACGCCGACGCTGTTTATCGCGGCCGAGAATGACCGCGCGGTGCCGCCCGATACGTCGGATCAGGCGGCGGCGCGGATGGGCAATGCGCGCTGCATCCGGCTGGCCGGGCTGGGCCATCTGGCGCATGAGGAAGCGCCCGAGGTGGTCGCACCGCTGATCCTGGCGTTTCTGGCGGAAATGGTGGTTTCCGACGACTGAAAGCGGCGTCGGCGCAGGCCTTCGTGAAGGCCATGGCCCCGCCGCCCGAGGGACGCGGCGGGGCCATGCAGCGGCACCGTCCCGATACGGGCCGGGCGCTGTCATGAGGGCCAGAATGGTGCGGGGACCAGGTTTGATACGGCGCTGCCGACAGCCCGGCTGCGCGCGTTCCCTGTCATGCCCGAACCTTGCCTGGACCCTAACTTGCTTGGACCCTGACTTGCATGGTCCTTGGCCCGCTCAGGCAAGGCCGAAATAGCTGACGACGAAGAGGACAACCACGACAAGGCCAATAATATAAATGATCTGATTCATTACACACCTGCTTTTTTGGGGCCGACCGGGGCCGACCGTGACTATGATCCGCTCCTGCCCTTGGGGCTGAGGCGGTATCATCCCGCGCGGCTGCGGTATTGGAAAACCCGCCGCCGCGTGGCGTTACAGGGGATTAACGCGGTGGACGCGGGTTGGTTCCACAGGGTTGGGGGATACAGGCGCTGCGCGGGGGTTTTGCGGGGTCTGGGGCAGAGACCCGCGCGCGGCAATCCATGGCGGCCTGCGTTTGTGCGCGGCTGCCGGCGCCCGGTCAACGGGTGCCGGGGCCGGTGACGGGGCCGGGCCCGTGCCGGGTTGCGGGGGCTGCGATGCGCAACACGATCGCCCCTGGCGCGTGCAAGGGCGCACGCCCCGCCCCGACTGGCGTGGCGTGGCATCAAAACGTCGGAGCGCGCGCGGTGCGCCGCCCGGTTGCCCCGCCGCCCCGCTTTCAGCGGGTCTGGGACTGGGTCCAGCGGACGATTTGGGGCAGCATGTCGCGCATGGCGGCGTCGAAGCCTGCGACCACGGCGCGGGTATCGTCGGAGGCCACGGTTGCCGTGGCGTCAAACCGGCGGGTGGCGGCGATGCGGCGGTCGTCCTCGCGGATCAGGGTCATGATGGCGCTGATCTTCACGGTGATGGGGGCGGCGTCGCTGCCTGAGGGTTCGGCCTGAAAGCTCTGCAAATCGGTCATCAGGGTGTAATCAGGCATCAGGCCTGCGCCGGTGCGCCCCACCAGCCGGAAGCCGCCCATGTTCTGGAAGGCGCTGACCAGCAGGGTCTGGACCTGTGCGGGCGCGGGTTCGGACCAGCGGCCATTTTCCAGATATTGCGCCTGATAGCGCAGGGGTTTGATCAAGATGCGGTCGGTGGCCAGCGCGCCCGGGGCCGAGGGTGCCTCGACCACCAGATGGCCGCGCCCGGGGGCGGGCGGGCTGTCTGGCGCGGGCGCGGACAGGGTGTAGGCATCCAGTTCGGTCGTGGCCTCTGACAGCGCCGAGACGGCGCCGCAGCCCGACAGCAGCGCCAGCGACAAGCTGAGAATGGCGGGGCGGATCACGGCAGAGGGGCAGAGGGGCATGGCATCAATTCCTGTATGACGGGGTCTGGTTGCCCAGAAGGAAGCGTCCGGGGTCGCTTGCAATCCGGTTGGTGAGGGCAGAGATATTCGCGATCAGCGCGCGGGCATCCCCCGCCACGGCGCGAAACTGCGGCAGCCCGGTGGTGGAAAAGTCGCGCAGCCCCGCCGCCGATTGGCGGATGTCGCCCGCCGCGGTCCGCAGCTCGGCGATCAGGGCGGGGATGTCGTCGGTCAGCACGCTGTCGGCGCTGCCAAACGCGGTCCGGGCATCTGCCAGCGTGGCATCGGCGGTTTGCAGCGTCACCTCGGCGGTGGCCATGACCGATTCCGCCTGTGCGGCAATCTGGTCGATGCGGGCGGTCGCGGTCTTCACGTTTTGCAAGATGTCGGCGACGGCGGCGCGGTTTTCGGGCGTGGTGAAGGCGCGGATATCTTGCATGAGCGACAGCGCCTCGGTCAGCAGGTCGGGCGCGTCGGACATGAGGCCCTGCACCAGCGAGGGTTTGGCCCGGATCACCGGCACATCGGCGGGGGGCTGGGGGCGCAAAGGCTCGGCATCGGTGCGCCCGCCCTCCAGCGCCACGAAGGACACGCCCGTCACACCCTGCGAGGCGAGGCGCGCCACGGTATCTTCGCGCACCGGGGTTTCGGCATCGACCTCGATCCGGACGCGGACCAGCGCCGGGTTTTCCGCGTCCAGCTCGATGGTCAGCACCTTGCCCACGCTGACGCCGTTGTAGCGCACGTTGCTGGCGTCACCCAGCCCGGCCACCGTGTCGAACACGATGTCGTATTGTGCATAGGTCCGGTCGATCTGCACCTTGGCCAGCCAAAGGATGAAGCCCAGTGCGGCCAGCATGGTCAGCAGGGTGAAGACCCCGACGAGGATGTAGCGGGCGCGTGTCTCCATATCAGGTCAGATCCTTCTGGCTTGGCGGGGGGGTGCCGGGCTGCGCGGCATGGGCGCGCGGGCCGTTGAAGTAGTCATGTACCCATGGGTGATCCACGCGGCGCAACTCCGCCATGGTGCCGGTCACCAGCACCTTGCGGTCGGCCAGCACCGCGACACGGTCGCAGGTGGCGTGCAGCGTGTCCAGATCATGGGTGACAAGAAAGATCGTCAGCCCCATCGCCTGTTGCAGCGCCTTGATGAGCGCGTCGAAATCCGAGGCCCCGATCGGATCGAGGCCCGCGGTGGGTTCGTCCAGAAACAGGATTTCGGGGTCCATCGACAGGGCGCGGGCCAGCCCCGCGCGTTTGCGCATGCCGCCCGACAGGTCGGACGGATAAAGGTCGCCTGCCGATTGCTTCAGCCCCACCATGGCGATGCGCAGGTCGGCCAGCGCGGTGCGGGTGGCGGGATCGACATTCAGGCGTTCGCGCATCGGGGCCTCGACATTCTCGCGCACGGTCAGCGACGAAAACAGCGCGCCGTCCTGGAACATGACGCCCCAGCGGTTGACCACGGCGTTGAGGCGCGCGGGGTCGGCGGTCAGCACATCGGTGCCCAGGACGGTGATCTGCCCGACGCTGGGTTTTTGCAGGCCGACGATGGTGCGCAAAAGCACGGATTTGCCGCTGCCCGACGCGCCGACGACGCCCAGCACCTCGCCGCGCATCACGTCGAGGTCGAGGTTTTGATGCACCACGGTCTTGCCGAACTGGTTGGTCAGGTTGCGCACCTTGATGATGGGATCGTCCGGCATCACACCCCCCAGATGGCGAAAAAGACGGAAAACAGCGCATCCACCACGATCACCATGAAGATCGCGATGACCACGGATTTCGAGGTCTGGTTGCCCAGCGATTCGGTGTTGCCCCGCACCTGAAGCCCCTGATGGCAGCCAACAATCCCGATGATAAGTGCAAACACCGGCGCCTTCGACAGGCCGACCAGCGCGTGGGAGACATCGGTGCTGGCCAGCAGTTGCGTGCGGAACATCCCGGGCGAGATGCCCAGTTCCACCCAGGCCATCAGCCCGCCACCCAAAAGGCCCGCCATATTGGCGATGAAGCCGAGCACCGGCAGCAAGAATATCAGCGCCAGAATGCGTGGCAGCACCAGCAGGTCGATGGGGTCGAGGCCGAGGACGCGCATGGCGTCGATCTCTTCGCGCATTTTCATCGAGCCGATGGCGGCGGTGAAGGCCGAGGCCGAGCGCCCGGCGACGATGATCGCGGTCAGCAAGATGCCCAGTTCGCGCAGGATGGAAATGGCGATGAGGTCCACCACAAACACTTCGGCCCCGAATTGCTGCAACTGTGTGGCGCCCTGAAAGGCCAGCACGATGCCGATCAGAAACCCCATCAGCGCCACGATCGGCACGGCGTTCAGCCCGGCCTGATGCATGTGGTGCACCAGCGCGGTGCCGCGCAGCCGTGAGGGGTGTATCACCACCCGGCCCATGGCCGCGATGACCTGTCCGAAAAAGCCGATGCTGGCGCCCAGGCTGGCACCGTAGGCGCTGATGCCCGCGCCAAAGCGCTCCAGGTCGTCGCCCGCATCGTGGTGGACGCGGCGTTTGGTGGGGCGGCGCGCGGGGGGCAGGGCCTCGGTCACCTTTTGCAGCAAGAGCGTTTGCGCCGCACTGGCCCCGTCCAGGCTGACGCTGCGGCCTTCGGCCTGCGCGCGGGCGAGGTGCCGGGCGATCAGCCACGCGCCCGCCGTGTCCAGTTCGGTCACGTGCGACAGGTCCAGCCGCGCCGCGCTGCCCAGTGTGTTCAGCGCGGTGCGGCTGTCGGCGAGCGTGGCCAGCGTGACCGGACCGGACAGGCGCCCTGCGGCATCAATTGCCGATTCTGATGCCATTCAGCCCACTCAGCACGCCGGTTCCTGTCAGAATCCACAGGATGACGAAGATCACCACGACGGCATTCAGGATGGATTTGATCTTCCGGTCCATCGGAATGTAGGTGTTCACCAACCACAAGAGCACGCCGACAACGACCAGTGTGACGACAAGATTAACCAAAGACATGGATCAGTTCCTTATTGTTTTCATGCAAAATTGCATATCATTCGTCCCGCCCCTGTCGTGTCTTGATGCAACTGACCTTGGCGACTTTCGCCGGAATCGGTCTGGCATCGGTCTGGAATCGGTCTGGCGGGTCACAGGTTAGACGACACGCGCCGCCCTGAGGTTGATCCAGATCAGACCCGAACACGCCTTTGGGGGCAAAAGCAAGTCCGGTCTGCGGCTTGGCACGCCGGGGTGCCATGTCCTGCGCCTGCGGCCCGTGTGCCGCCTTGGGGCCTTTCCAAGGATAACACCCATTATGAACGTGCAAGTCCGCCATTCGTTCCCGCCCGGCAGATGCAGGCGACGGCCAAGGTGGAAGAGCGTCAGATCGGGGCCGAGGCAGGCTTTCTCGCGCTCCTGCGCCGTGTCCAGCCGCGCGATGAGCGCTTCGTTCTAGATATCCGACCCCGTTCAAGCTATCCGAACCCAGATACTGCGCTAATTTCCCGGCAGCATCCAAGTAAGGGGTTCGATCGTGATCAAAATTCTTCACACCGCTGACGTCCACCTGGACTCGCCCCTTCGGTCCCTCGCGTTGCGAAACTCCGGGTTGCGCGACACGATTGCAGCGGCCTCCCGGTCCGCTTTCAGCCGTCTTGTCGATCTTGCCATTTCTGAAGAGGTCTCCGCAATTTTGATTGCCGGTGATCTTTTTGACGGGAAAGAACGCAGCGCCAGAACGGGTGCCTTTCTGATGGCCGAGCTGGACCGCATTGGAGATGCGGGGATCAGGGTCTTCTACATCAAGGGCAACCACGACGCGGAAAACCCGATCACCGGGACCCTCGATCTGCCTGCCCATGTCCACGTCTTCGATGCGCGTGGCGGGCGGGAACAACTGGCCGACGGGGTCTGGATTCACGGTGTCAGCTTCGCGGACCGCCACGCGCCGGACAATCTGGTACGGCGCTTCAAGGCGCCGGTACCGGGCGCGGTGAACATCGCCCTGCTGCACAGCTCGCTTGGTGGCGCGGTCGGTCATGACATCTACGCCCCTTGCAGTGTGGCGGATCTGGTCGGTGCGGGTTTCGACTACTGGGCGCTTGGCCATATCCACAAGCGGCAGGTCCATTCGCAAGCACCCTGGGTGGTCATGCCCGGCATCCCCCAAGGGCGCGACATCGGTGAGGCCGGCCCCAAATCCGCGACTTTGCTGACGATTGAACAGGGCCAAATTGACGTGACCGAAGTGCCCACATCGGTGGTGGAATTCGTCCAGACCGAAGTGGATGTCACGGATGCGGACAGCGACGAGGCCCTGCGCGCACTGCTGAAGAACCACATGGCCGCAACGCGCAAGACGGTCGCGGCACCCGTCGGCGTGGTCCGCCTGACGCTGACGGGCACACCGTCGCGCCATTGGCAATTTCTGCGGGATCGCGATGTCTGGGCCGAACAGGTGAACGAATTTGCCGAGGCCACGGGGGATTTGTGGATCGACAAGCTGATGTTTCGCCTGTCGCCCCCGGCTGCCGGGGACGAGGCCAGCGGCGCCGCGGATGAGTTGGCGGCGACGATGGCGGCGATCCGCGCAGAGCCTGGCTTCGCGGCTCTGGCGCGGGACGAGGTCGAGACTGTCCTGCAGGATCTGCCTGTCGGACTGCGAGAGCGATTGATGGCAGACGAGGCCGCCCGCGATACGCTGGTGGACAGGTTGACCCGCGCCGGTGCCGATCTGGTCCTGGCGCAGATGAAGGGGGCCAAAAGCTGATGCGGCTGCAACGCCTCTCCCTCGACCGTTTCGGCCATTTCACTGACCGGCAGTTCGACTTCGGGACCGCAAGCGACGGCCATGATTTCCACATCATCTATGGCCCCAATGAAGCCGGCAAGACGACCACGATGGAAGCTGTGCTGCGTCTCTTCTATGGCTTCCCGCTTCGCGAGGGCTACGCCTTCAAACATCCGCGCAGCAATCTGCAAGTCTCTGCCACGCTGGACATCGACGGCGCCGCGCGCCGCTTCACGCGCCTGCCCACGCGCAGCGGTTCCCTTGTCGATGAGACGGGAACCGCGCTGCCGGAGGCGGCGCTGTCTGCCCATCTCGCGGGCCTTTCGGAAGGGGATTACCGCCGTCTTCTTTGCCTCGACGACGAGACGATCGAACGCGGTGGCGAAGAAATCGCGAATGCCGAAGGGGATATCGGCCGCTTGCTGTTTTCCGCCGCCGCAGGCGTTGCCGACCTCAGCGCCGTTCTGGATGGCGTGCGCGACCGGGCCGACGCGCTCTGGAAGAAGCGCGGGCGCACGACCCGCATGGCCGAGCTGAAGCGCGCGCTGGCCGAGGTGGAAAAGGAGATCAAGGAGCGCGACGTGACCGCCAGCGCCTGGAAGGCCCTCAAGCGGGATCTGGCCAAAGCGCGCGAGACCGAGCAGGACGCGCGCAAGACGCGGGATGTGCTGAACACCACGAGGGCACACGCCGAGGCGCAGCGGCGTGCCTTGCCGCTGATGTCTGAAATTCTTGATCTGGAGGCGGCGATTGCCCCTTTCCCGACCTACCCCGATCACCTCGATTTCGATCCGGAGCGCCTGATCGAACTACGCGGCGATCGCGGGGTGGCCACGCAGAACATCGCACGCCTGACCGGGGAGGTGGCAGCGCTCCGGGAAGAGCGGGCGGGCCACGCGGTGAATCCGGATCTTCTCGATCTCTCAGCCGTGCTGGAGGATCTCGGGGACCTCAGTGCGCGGGACCGCACCGCACAGCTCGACCTTGGCAGGCGGCAGGAGGAACAGCAGGCGGCAGAGGCGTCCATGCGGCAGGCCGCGCGGGAGCTGGGGGTCGCGTCGCCGGATGTGGATCTGCAGGGGCTGGTCCTGTCGACTGCGGATATCGCGATGCTGGAAAGCGCAAGGGAAACACTGCGCGAAACCATGTCACAGGTAAATACCGAGGCCCGCGAAGTCGCCGAGCTCACGGAGCGGGTGACGGCCGCGACCGAGGCGCTGGAGGATGGCGCACCTGCGGCCGAGAATGCCCCGCAGGTTGCGGACATCCTGTTGCGTTTCGATGCGGATAGCCTGGCCCCCGCCCATGCAGCAGCGTTGCACGCCATCGAGGCCGCCAAGATCAAGGTCGACCGGTCCCTGTCAGCACTCTCCCTCGCAGGCGTGACGTTCGACCATCTGCCCGCCTGCCCGACCTCGCGGCTTCAGGCAACAGCGTGGGCTGAACGTCATGACGCGCTGGTCCGCGATCTGCGCACAATGACGGACAGACGTGACGAACATCTGGCGGACATGGCAGCGCGCAGCGCCCAAGCGGGTGCATTGACGCAAGCCGCGAAAGTCGTTTCCGACGCCGAGGCAACAGACATGCTGGCCCTGCGCGACGCATTATGGGCGGAGCACCTGAAAGCCTTGGACACAGGGACCGCCAACGCCTTCCACGCGGCGTTGCAAAAGCACGATACCGCCGCTGCGGCGCGTCTGGCCCAATCCCGCGAACTGGCGCAATTGCGCGAGATCGGACAGGCCGAAGCCGAAGCCCGCGCGCGCGCCGCTCAGGCAGAGAAGCGCCTCGCCACCCTTTGCGACGAACGCACCGGCATCGAGGCCTCGATCAGTGGGGCTGCGGCTCAGGTCGGGCTTACGACCAGCATCACGCCTGCCGAATGGCTGGACTGGGTGCTCCGTCACGAAGCGGCTGGAGACGAGGCGCAGCTGCTGCGCGAAACGCAAGACGCCAATCGTTCGACCCAGCAGCGTGCCGAGGCCCTGCTGGCAGAGCTTGCGGAGGTTTTGTCCTTTCAGCCGACAGACCTCGGCAGCGCCCTGAACGCGGCACGACGGCTGGCTGAGGAAGAGCGCAAGCAAGCCGACGCCCGAACGAAGGCCGGGGATTCCCTGCGACAGGCGCAGCGTATTCTTGCCCTGCGCGAGGCCCGCCACGACACTGCTTTGAAGGCCGGGGAAAACGCAGCCATGGCGTGGCAAGCGCTCATCCGCAGACTTCTTGGAGAGACGCTTTCGCCTGAGCGCTTGGCGGTCTCTCTGCAGCCACTCCGCGAGTTGCGCGAACATGAGACGGCACGCGCCGCAGCAGAGCGTAGAATCAAGACGATGCAGGCAGACCAGAAGCTGTTCGCCGAGGAGGTTGCGGCCTTGGCACGCGCCCATGATCTGGCCGAAGAGCCGACCCCCGCCCAGATATATTCGGCTCTCAAGGTCCTGTCGGACGGGGCGCGCATGGCCCGCGAGACGGTTGCGAATCTCGATATCGCCATAGAAGCAGCCGAGGCCGAGAGGGCGCGAAACAAAGACAGACAAGATGCCATCGACCAGGAGGTCGAGGCGATCGCGGTGTTTTTCCCCGACCCCGCCACCCCGCGCGACATCGACGCCCTGCGGCAAGTCGCGGCCCGCGCGCAGCAGGTGATCGGGAATCGCGCGACGCTCGAGAAACTCAGGCGGCAGGTCCTGTCCGAGCTGGGTGCCGCTGACATCGTGACGGCACGGACCCAGCTTGCGGACACCACAGTCGCCGCATTGGGGGCCGCCTTGCACAGCAGCGGATCGGACCTTGCCCATGCCGAGGAAGAGCTGACACGCGCCATCCAGGACAGCACGCGGGCCGAGCAGGCCCTTTCGGAAGTCAAAGGAGACGATCAGATTGCCGCGCTGGTCGAACAGAAGGCGACGCTGGAACTGGAGCTGGAAGAGGCTGCACTGGCGCACCTTGAGCTTTCACTGGGTCATCACCTCGCCTCGGACGCCATCCGGCGCTATCGCGACAGCCACCGCAGCGGGATGCTGACCGCGACGGAACACTGCTTTGCCAGCCTCACCCAAGAGGCCTATCCGTCACTGAGCACCCAGATCGAGAAGGACGCCGAGATCTTGCTGGCCGTCGATGGAAACGGCGTCAGCAAGCGCGCGGCAGAAATGTCGAAGGGAACGCGCTTCCAGCTTTACCTTGCGCTGCGCGCGGCGGCCCACGAACAGCTTGTCGGCCAGGGCACGACGCTTCCGTTCTTCTGCGACGACATCTTCGAGACCTTCGACGAGGCCCGCACCAGCGCCGCCTGTCGCGTCATGGAGACCATCGGCGGGCGTGGCCAGGCGATCTACCTGACGCACCACCGGCACGTGGTCGAGATCGCCATGAGTGTTTGCGAAACGCCACCCGTCGTGCATGAGCTGTGAAACGCCGCTCTCCAGGTCGGTACCGTTCGGGCGGGGGGCATCAAGCGCACTCGCAAACTACAGCCGAAGCCCTTCAGGTGGACAAAAACCGCCGAGGACGTCCTCACCCCGGAATGTTGCGTGGCGTTGTTGCAGAACTCACGCGTGAGGCGTGACTGCCCCTTCCCCCACTGACGTCATGCCACGCGGAGGATCTCGGCGGTGCCGAGGGCATTGAAGTGGTTCATGAGGGCGACGCGGATGTGGATTTCGGCGGTCTGGCGGTCTGGGTCTCTTGCGGCGATGCGCTCGCGGAAGGACTTGAGGTCGAACAGGTCATCCGCGACCTCATGCTCGAGGCCGTGGAACGCCGCTTTGGTGATCATCGTGCGCCGTCGGTCATCGAGATGCTGTCCGACAACGGGTCGCCTTATATCGCGAAGGACACGCAGATCTTTGCCCGCCAGTTGGACCTGAAGCCCTGCTTCACGCCGGTTCAGAGCCCACAGAGCAATGGCATTTCGGAGGCGTACGTGAAGACGCTGAAGCGCGACTACGTCCAGGTGACGCCGCTACCGGACGCCCACACAGTTCTCGGATTGATCGGAGCTTGGATCGAGGACTACAATGACAACCATCCGCACTCAGGGCTGAAAATGCGCTCACCACGCGAGTTCATCGCAGCTCAAACCGCAACCGCCTGAGTGTCCGGTCAAACGGGGGCAAGACCATATACCTGACAAGTGTTCACAGCTATGCACTCGAGTGTCCGCTGTTCGGGACGAGGTTGGATCGCAATGCTCCCGCAGTGAAAAGCCGCTTCCTGCTTCCCGCTTACCTCTAGGCAGATGGGAGGATGGCCCAACCCGCGGCTGGGTCCATCCATAGTTCATTTTAGTCTGACTCGACTGACGATGGTCACCACAGCGGCCATCAGGATCAGTCCGCTGACCAGAAACACCCCGCGTGGCCCTGAAAGCTCCAACAGGCCACCGCCAAGGGCCGCCCCCGCCGCGATGGCAAAGTTGATCGCGGCCACGATCAGGCTGCCGCCCGCCTCGGCCTGATCGGGTATGGCGCGGGTAATCCATGTTGACCACGCGACCGGCACGCCCGCAAAGACCAGACCCCAGATGGCGATCATCGCTGCATCCAGCACCGGGATACCCCCGAAAACAGTCAGCAGCACCGCAAGCACGGCCATGGTCAGCGGCATCGCGACCAGCGCCAGCCGCAGTGATCTCTGGATGACAAATGCGATCAGGTATGTGCCCAGGAAATTGGCCAGACCAAAGCCGAACAGGATCAGGGTCACGCCATCCACGCCGACGCCGGTGACGTTTTCCAGAAACGGACGAATATAGGTGAAGAACGTGAAATGCCCGGCAAAAACCAGAAGAACGGCGGACATGCCGATGCCGATGCCCGGACGACGCAGGACCTCGAACAGGATACCGGCCCGGGCGCGGCCCCGGGCCGGAAGCGGCGGCAGCGTCAGGATCTGGGTTAGCAGTGCCAGCAGCGCAAGGCCGCTCGCGGCCAGAAACACGCCCCGCCAACCGATCAGCGCGCCGAGATAGCTGCCTACCGGAACCGCAAAGACGGTTGCTGCCGAAACCCCCATGAACATGATCGAAAGGGCGCGCGGGATGTCAGGCTCGGGGACCAGTCGCATCAGGGTGGCGACCGACAGGCTCCAGAACCCGCCCAGGGCGATGCCCATCAGCACCCGCCCGATCAGCAGCGTCACGATCCCCGGCGCGCTGGCCGCGATCAGGTTGGACACGACCAGCAGCACCGAAAGCCCGATCAGCACCCATCGGCGGTCAATCCGCCCGATTGCGGACGAGATAAACAGACTGGTGATCAGAGCCACGAATGCAGTGGCGGTCACAGCCTGCCCGGCGGCACCTTTGCTGATCTGCAACCCCTCTGCCAGCGGTGTCAGCAGGCTGGCAGGAAGAAACTCGGCTGTCACCAGTGCAAAAACGCCAAGCGACATGGAAAAGACCGCGCCCCAGGCCGGACGGGTCTGTTCGGGGGCAGCCATATCCGTATCTGCGGCGGTCAGGAGGGTATCGGATGGCATGCTGTGTTCCTTGGATTGCTTTGGTGACGCAGCAAGATATAGCTTGGGATTTAGGATAAACTGCGCCAGTTTATCCGTTATGCTTGATCGAAACACCGAAATAGAGCAAGGCTGAGACGCCGTCAGCGAAGTGCTGCTGGGTATGCGCCTGCGCGGGGCCAGCTATTGGCGGCTGCTGCTGTTACCCGGCATGGCATCGCCCCTGAGACACTGTGTCAGGCCTTTGCAGAAATCCGCGACTGCGACACAGACGCCTGTCGCAGCACAGATACCATGATCCTGACAGGCGTGATGGAGCTGGACCTTGTTACCATGCAGTCTCTGGTCGCGCTGATGCCCGAGGCGATGTCGGTCTGTGCGCTGCTGGACCGCCAACCCGAAATGCACGCGATTCTGGCCGCGATGGAAGCCGAGATGACGCAGGACCGGCCCGGCTCGGCCGGGGTTCTGGCGCGGCTGGCAGATGTCATCGTAGCGCTGATCGTCCGGAGCTGGGTCGAATGCGGTTGCGACAATACCTCGGGCGTGATCACCGCCCTGCGCGACCCGCGGCTTGCACCGGTGCTGGTCGAATTGCACCGCGATCCGGGCCGCGCATGGGATGTGCCGATGATGGCGGCCCTGATGGGCGCGTCGCGTTCGGCCTTCTCCGAACGGTTCGTGGCCGTGCTGGGCGTCAGCCCGCTGCGCTATGTGACCGACCTGCGGATGCGTGTCGCGGCGCAATGGCTGGAACAACAGGGTACATCAGTGTCCTCGGTCGCCTATCGCCTTGGCTATGGCTCGCAGGCGGCTTTCACCCGTGCTTTCAAACGCGTCATCGGCGTGTCGCCAGCAGCCCATCGCCGTGCCGCCGGACGATAGGGCGACGGATCGTCTGGGCCATGCTATTTTTTCCTACCCGCTCCATAGAGAGTTCAACCACCCGACAGACAGGCGCTGCCGCAGTGCCGGAGCAAGCTCGACAAGATCGTGCATCGCGACGGCGAAGTCGGCATAGGGAATGCGGGAGATGCCGTCGTCCTACGTGACCATCGTGTCGCGGCCGAGAGCGTAGCGCCCGGTTCGCGGTCCTTGCAGCAACAGAGCAGCCGGGCGCAAATGTCGAATGCCATCCGAAAGCGACTCAAACCTATGGACTTTCTGAACCCTGTCGGAAGGCCGTGCTACGCGATCCTAACCCAAATGCCGAGCATGCCCGCCCCGAAGCCAACCTTCGACGCCGGACTTACGAAGGTCAGGTGAGCGGACGTTTGCTGCCGTTGACCGCCCTAGAATTCCAACCTAACCTCTGCTGGTCTGAAACAGGTTAGGCTCGGGAAGGTTGGCCCGGCCCCCGCGTTCTGCGGGTCCTTCCGCTGCAAGTCAGCGGCCCAAGACTATCAAGGCGTCTGCGCGGTGCAGGCGTCGATAGGAAGGGCATGACATGAAACCTAGAATTTCCGTACTGACACTCGGCGTAAGCAATCTCAAACGGTCGCTTTCTTTCTATCGCGACGGCCTTGGGCTGCCAACGAAAGGCATCATCGGGCAGGAGTTCGAGCATGGAGCAGTGGCGTTCTTTGACCTGTCAGGGTGTTTGAAACTTGCCATTTTTGCGCAAGGCAACATTGCCCACGATATGGGACGAAAACTATCAGGTCTACGGGGTGTGTAAGACGTGGCACCAGCTGAAGCGTGAGGGCTTTGAGTTGGCGCGCTGCACGGTGGACCGTCTGATGAAACAGATCGGTATACGTGGGGCCGTGCGTGGAAAGGCAATGAAGACAACGATTCCTGACACATCTGCGCCCTGTCCGCGCGACAAGGTGAACCGCGTGTTCCGCGCACCTGCGCCGAACCTGTTGTGGGTGAGCGACTTTATGCGTAGTTGAAGCTGATGCTGATACGATCCTCTTCCGCCGTATTCATTGGCACCTCATGGCGCAACCAACTTTCCCAAAGCAGCACGTCACCCACATCCGGCTGTACATAGATAAACTGACGCAGCGCTTCATGCGCGTTCTTCAGGCGCGCCGGTGCGGCCATCATCATTGGTAGGCGCGGGTCTTCAAACTTGATCGCAGATGTCCCTTTTGGCATCGCAACATAAGTAGTGCCGGAAATTACCGAATGCGGGTGGATATGGGCGGTGTGAATGCCGCCTTCCGGCAAGATGTTGATCCACAGATCTTCAAGCTTCAGTTTCTTGTCGCCCAGATCGAAGGCAAGGTCGTCGGCGAAGCTCGCCACGTGCTTGTCCAAGGACTTTTTCAAGGCTTTAAAGATGGGCATCCGCCATGTCAGGTCAGTCAGCGAGGCATAAGATGTGTAGCCCGGAAACGTGTTGTCAGCGCACCACTGTTGGCCAGCTGTGTCGTCTTCGGCGACCGACAAGCAGGCGTCAGCCAGTTCCGTGGCATCGACAGGTTTGCCATGCTTTGAAAGCTTGGCGCGGTACAGGCGGGTCACAAAGAGTGATGCAATATCTGACATGTTTCATTGATACCAAAGCCGCCAGAACAAAGCGAGGGTTGAAGTCGATTCCGCTCGCTACCAATCTTCAAAGCAGTCGCCTATATCGTCGGGTCGTACCATTGCCCAGTTTTCGAACCTGTGGCGACCGGTTACGGAGAGAGTGATTGCACGGCTGGCTGCGCGGAACGGGCCTCCACCCCAACGGGCGGCAAGAGCCTGAGCTTTTAACACTATTGGTAATACCGATACCGGCACGCTCATGACTAGGCGAAGTGAAAAGTGTTCAGCGCGTTCGCGCCCGGGGGAGTTTTTCGCCGACAGCAGACCACAGACTTTCCTCAGAGAAGGCGAAACCTTACCCTTTCCTGATGTCCTTCCAAGAGCAACCGGAAACGATGCCCCAGTTGCCCGCGGCGTTCGGGCGGCGCCAGCGCGGTTTGTCCATCCTGGTCAGCGCATCCAGTGCCGCGTCGAAACTGTCGTACCGTTCCTCGGCGCCCTTTGCCCCGACGGTGTAACATCCGTTACGGGCCAGGTCGGGACCGAAGATGGTGCCGTCCGCAGCGACGGGAACACGGATCGTCCCCTTGGGAACATCCAGGCCGACTATCGGCAGGGTCCGGACCGGAGTAGCGGCGGGCGAAGCGGTGCGCTGGAGGACGGCGGCTGGCACGGAAGCCGGGCCGGTATCGCCATCATCCAGCACGTCACCGTCGACCGGCGCGGGCCGGGGCTTCACCGAAGCCCGGGTGTTGCGCTCGGCCATCAGCACGACCTCTGCTGCCGCGCGGGCATCCTCACCGGCGTCGTGGTGCTCGAACCGCAGGCCGAGGTGCGCTTTGAGCGAGGCCAGACCGTGCCCGCCATTGCCCTTCAGCTCTGGCCAGGCCCGACGTGCCACGCCGACGCTGTCCTGCCAGTCCCACGCCGGCTCCGCACGGTTGTGCGCGGCGCAGGTGGCGCGGATCGCACTCCGGTCGAACCCCGAGTGCTGGTAGACAGTGCGCCCGCCCACGATCCCTTCGAGGGCGTCGATCACCGTGCCGATACTCGGCGCGCCCTGCACCATGGCGTTGGTGATGCCGTGCAGCCCGCTGAACATCCAGCGGGAGGTCTGCGGATCGACCAGCGTCACCCAGGTCTCGATGCTGTTGTCATGGCGCACGCAGGCAACACCCACCTGACAGATGCTGCCACGGTCGTAGTTGGCGGGTCAAAGCCGCGCGCTCGAAGGGGCTCAGCTCCATTTGTCCGATCAGCGCATCGACCAGGTCGACAGGCTCGTCGTAGACCGCCATGCCCCTGCGGTTCCAGGCCACCATCTCGGACGGGGCCACGGCGATGACCTCAGCTTCCAGCGCAGCAATATCGGCGTGATCCGGCAGCGGCACCCAGGTGCAGCCGCAATGGCTGGCGACGAAGGCCTGCCGCAGGCGGCGGACGATCTTCATCTCTATCGTAGTTTCTGGATCGGTCCTGTCGACCCACATCCGTCCGGTGTTGTACATGTGAGCGAAGTAATGGCTGTGTGTCTCGGATCCCGTGCGGTGCCGCTGGTGGATGCGCTTGTAGAAGGTCTCGGCGCTGGACGAGGTGGACCCGATGTAGCGGAAAGTCCCGGTGTGATCGAAGAGCCCGTAAATGCCACGCGCATCGCGCGGCGCTTCGGAGGTAGGCCGGGGCCTGGCCTGCTTCAGCAGGTCCAGAATTTCGGTGGCAGTGGGGATGGTCATCTCTGCGCTCACTTCTTCTCGATACGCTTCCAGTCGCGGCCGGAGACGATACCCCAGTTGCCCGCCGGGTTCGGGCGCCTCCAGCGCGGCGTATCCATCCGGTGCAACGCCGCCAGCGCCGCATCGAAGGTGGTGTACTGCACCTCGGCCCCTTTGGCACCGACGGTATAGTGCCCGTTGCGGGCAAGCTCGGGACCAAAGGTGCTGCCATCCCCGGCGACGGGGACAAAGATCACCTCACCGGTGAAATCCGCACTGGGGGGCTCGGGCGTGACCTCGTTGGGCATCTGCCAGATCGAGGCGAAGTACTCTTTCCGGCCCTTCAGCCAATCAGCAGCGCTGACGGCAGTCACGCCTTGGGCACTGCGTTCCAGCGGGCTTTCGCTGCCCGAGAGGATGTTGCGCACACGACCCTCGGTCACGCCGCCCAAAAGCGCCATGGAGACAAGATCGACCTCCCCCTCGCGGGCGTCTATGGCACGGCGCGCCAAGGCCAGGTTCGTGATGCGGTCGATCACGCCACCCGGCACCGGATGCACATCGGCACGGAAGGCGGCCAAGCGCCGTGCCAGGTCCTCGACCCAAGACGCGCGATCAGAATGGGCGATCTCCGCGGGTGTCACGCCGTAGAGACCGTAGATCCCGGCGTTATCGATCAGCAGGGTGCCGGTCCATTCTTGGGTTAGCGTCGGCTGGTAGGTCTCGAATGTCTCGCGCCAGGTCTCGCCCTCGACGTCGGGGCCGTGCAGCAGGGTGAAGAGCGGACCGGCGATTTCCTCGGCGCCGAGGATCTTCTCGAGGGCAAGGAAATGGCCCGTGAGGATTTCGATGATCTCGTCGCCGTAGTCCCAGGACATCGGGGCCTCGGAGGTGCCGGAGCGGGCATAGCCGGTGAGCTCGTTTTCGAACCAGGCCTGGCGGCGGTCGGCGGCGGTCATGTTTTCGGGAAGCGTGGTCGTCATGGTCAGTGTCCTTCAGGCGTGCAGGCGGCGGATGGAGGCGCGGAGGTTGCGCATGTTGCGGCGGTCAGAGGGCGTGGAGGGGCAGAAGATCGTGCCGCGCTCGAACTGCAGCGCGTAGTGGCCACCCCTCGGCGCCATATCGAGCAGGTCGAAACTCTCGGCGGCGCAAAGCTTCTGGTAGTCCCGGATGATCCTCTTCATGGCAAAACTCACTCCTTGTTGGTTCTTGATTGTTGATACACGCCTTTTGGCAGAGAAGTAAATACGTTATTTAACAGTTCTCGTTTTTTGCCTCAATTGTAGCCGGACCCCGCGGCTTGGCCACATCGCATCAGAGCCATCCCTAAATTCTGGAGAGCCAAAAATCCCTTGAATGCGGGAGCGCCTCACTGGAGCGTGTGGCTTCTTGTCGACCGGAACACTCTGTGGATATGTCAAAGTGTGGCGTTCGAGGGAGAGGAATTTAACACTATTACCCATAGTGTTAAACGATTGAACACTGAGACCAGCAGAATGGCAGGGTAGGGGGTCCGTTTGGGCTTTGCGGTTTAACACTATTCGGGTAAACTGTTCACTATGTCCGAAATGCGCCTCCATGACCCCGCCGGAAACCGGCTTTATCTCAACGCCGAGGAACGTGCGGCCTTCCTTGTTGCTGCCCAGCGCCAGCCCGCCCGAAACCGAACGCTATGCGAGACCTTGCACTGGACCGGCTGCCGGCCATCCGAACTTCTCGAGATTACCCCGGCCCGGATAGACCTCTCCGGTGGCACCATCGCGATCCGGTCCTTGAAAAAACGCAAGGATGCGTCAGGCAGCACAAAGATCATGTTCCGGTCAGCCCCGGTTCCAGCCGAGTTTCTCGATACCTTGAACACCGCTCACGGAATCCGTGAGGCCCAAACGTCGCGCCGGAAGACCGCGGTCCCCATCTGGGACCTGAGCCGCGTCCGGATCTGGCAGATCGTCAAACGGGTCATGATCGAGGCCGGCATCCCGGATGCACCACACCGTTCGCCGAAAGGTCTCAGGCATGGGTTTGGCGTCCATGCGACTGTCCAAGGCGTGCCCCTGCACATGCTGCAGCGTTGGCTAGGCCACGCGCAGCTGAGCACCACCGCAATCTACGCTGACGCAGTCGGTAAGGAAGAGCAGGATATCGCAGCAAGGATGTGGGGGTAGAGGATGGACCTGAAGCGGATAGACCGTCTCAGCAATGCGTGCCGGTTTTACCGGATGGAGATAGTGCCGGGGCTGTTTGGAGATTGGTCTCTTATGCGGGAATGGGGCCGCATTGGACAGTCTGGACAGCCCCATGAAGGGCGCCACGATGAAGACCACTATGGAAAAACTCGGCATCATCGCGTCCTACAGCCGGCCGCGCGTCAGCAATGACAACCCGTTCTCGGAGGCGCTGTTTCGAACCTGCAAATATCGCCCGGACTGGCCGACCAAGGGTTTTGCCACCAAAGATGACGCTCAAGCTTGGGTGAAATCCTTCACCGGTTGGTATAACGAAGAGCACCTACACAGCGCCATCCACTTCGTCACCCCGGCCGCGCGCCACGCTGGCCATGATCGTGCAACGCTCGCCAATCGTGCCAGTCTCTATGCAAATGCTCGGTCACAAAACCCAGAACGCTGGTCAGGCAAAACCCGCAACTGGCAACCTGCCGGAGCCGTCTGGCTCAACCCAGAAACCGAAATCAGCGCCCCTGAAATCAGAGACGCCGCATGAAATCGGCGGACAACTACTTTGACAAACACCGCAGCGCAGCGCCTTGGATTTCGGCTCCGTCTGCTTCACCGCCTTCGCCAGATCACCGTAAGACCTGCCCGGCGACGGCAGATCCTGCGACTTATCTTGACAAGGCAATGCAAATGCATTACCTATCGCGTGCAGCAAAGCACCTTTTTTTCAGGAGACTGCCATGACAGCGCTCGCACAAGATGTATCGAAACTCACTGATCGGTATCAGACGACCGTTCCGGCCGGTGTGCGCAAGCAGCTCAAGCTGGGCAAGGGCGACCAGATTCGCTACTGCACCGAACCGAGTGGCAGGGTCTATATCGAGCCCGTGCGCGCCGAAGAGGAAGATCCTGTTCTCGGAGCCTTTCTCGATTTTGTCGAAGCCGATATCAAGGCGCATCCGGACCGCATTCGGGCGTTCGATGGGGCTTTGCATGACCGTCTTGCAGCACTGGTCGGAGACGTTGACGTCGATCTCGATGCGCCGCTATCGCTCGAGGATGAATGAGCGGCGATAGTGTGCCCGCCCAAGCGCCCCTTGTCGTTAACGGATGGTCGATTTATGCGCATCCGCTCTTTCTGGACCAGCTCGAAGGCCTGATCGAAGAGGTTGAGGCGCGCAAAGCGCGTGATCCCAAGAGCTGGCGCAAGAAAAACTGCACGAAGCGGCTGGCCGCCATCTTCAAGCTGGTGACGGAGGCCATACCGGCGGATCCGGGTGCCGCGGCCTTCCGGCAAGGCGGCACACTCGGCGATCACCGCAAGCACTGGTTCCGGGCAAAGTTCTTTCAACAGTATCGGTTGTTCTACCGGTTCAACAGCGATGCGAAGGTCATCGTGGTGGCCTGGGTGAACGACGACAAGACCCTGCGCGCTTACGGCAGCAAGACGGATGCCTATGCGACCTTCAAAGGGATGTTGGACAATGGCAACCCACCTGACAATTTCGACGCGCTCTTGAAAGAAGCTGCGGCAGCGGACAAGCGGTTCGAAGCTTCCCTTGAAGCGGTGCCTGATCGGTAAGTGGGCTCGAATGCTGGATGGGGGGTAGAATCCTACGCTAGGGCTGTCCGTAAGGGGGGCGTTAGTTTTACAATCTTTTGTCACCCTTGAGTTGAGTGAAATAGGCGACATTGGTTTGCCAGATGGCTGCTACAATGAAATTCTCAGAAGTCCCACCATATCCGTACACCTGCTGTTCGCTGCATCGTGTACGAACTGGTAAGATGCGGACCTTTCGGATGAACACACTGCTCCTTCAGTGTCCTGATCACGCGCTCGACCATGCCATTCTGTTGCGGGCAATGTGGCGTGATGAACTCCTGTTTCAGGCCATAGCTGCGGACCAGCGCAGTGTATTTCCGACTTGTAAAGACCAGCCCGTTGTCGGACCTGAGAAGGAACTCGTGTGGCACTTTGCCGAGCGTGCCGAACCGGCTGATCAGCGCATGCTCCAGTGCGCTGGCAGCGGTGGTCGCCTTTCCCGATCGTGACAGATGATCGTGGTGCGGTCCTTGATCGTCACATCGGCCAGCGCACCGGGCGTCCGGGGCCCGTATTTCCATAAGACCAGCAAGATCGCCCATTCCTCGGGGCTGACGGGGTGGCCCGCGGCACGGAACTGATCGCCCAGCGCGCGCCGCACCAGAAAGCCAAGGCGGTTGATCCAATGCAGCGGAATTTCTTCGTGATCCATAATAAGTGCTATATACAACTGTTGTGTATAGCACAATCAAGCCTTTTCTGTGGAGCCGACCCGGTGCCAGGGCACAACCCGCCTGCCCGGGAACAGTTTCTGATTTCCCCACACATCGTTTACGTAAACGCGGCAGGACGCCGAGCCTCGGGCAAAACCAAATCCGCGATCACTAGAAAGGCCATTAGTGCATAGCGCAGCATTTTCAGATGGTGAATGACGGCACTGCGGGACGAAACGGACCTTGGCTGTCTTAGCATGAACGACCGCTTTTCACAGATTGACTCCGCTTTCTAATCTGGGATATATCCCGTATATGGGACTTAAGCATACATCAGATAGCTCGAAGCTGGCCAAACACCTGCGTAACTTGCGTGAAACACATGATATGACGCTGGCGGTTCTCGCAGAGCGCAGCGGTTTGAGCAGGGCAACACTGTCCCGTATAGAGAACGCCGATGTGAGCCCTACCGCTGAGACGCTTGGGCAGCTTGCAGCAGTTTATGCGCTTCCCATATCTCAACTCTTGTCACCGCTCGAGCAAGGGTTTCAACCGGTTCTTAGGCAGGGCGAACAAAGCGTATGGCGCGACCCAAGCCACAAATTTGTGCGCCGAAGCGTGTCGCCCTCAAATGGCCAGCTCTCAGTCGAATTGATCGAGGGCGAGCTTGGCCCTGAACAACTGATCACCTATGCCACTCCCGCGATCCCCGGTCAGGAGCATCACGTCTACGTCCTCTCGGGGCAGATGCAAATTACGGTTGAAGGCAACGCCCATGATTTGAGGCAAGGAGACTGCCTCAGATACATCCTTTTCGGCGAGACGATTTTCAAAACCTCAGATGCCTCGTGCAGATATGTGATTGCGCTCTCATGACCAACCTTCCCCACCACATCGCCGAACTCGACGCGGCTGACATTGCGAAACATGTGGACGATCTCTGCCGTGTGCTGATGGACAGCGTTGCAGACGGGGCCGCCATCAGCTTTATGACACCTGTTCCTAAAGGGGATGCCGAACGCTTTTGGTTGCAGGATGTCGCCACTACTGTGGAAGGCGGAAGCCGGCGTTTGTTTGGCGCCTTTGTCGATCAACGACTGTTGGGCACAGTCCAGTTGGTCCTCGGCATGCCGCCCAATCAACCGCACCGCGCCGAGATCTCGAAAATGATCGTTCATCCGGATGGTCGCCGCCGTGGATTGGGGAAAGCGCTCATGAACGAGGCGCTGACCGTCGCCAAGCGGGTGGGTAAAACGCTTGTGACGCTCGATACGCGCACGGGTGATGCGGCGGAACCCCTCTATCGAGGCGTCGGTTTCAAAGAGGCCGGTGTTGTTCCAGACTTCGCTTATGATCCAGACGGCGCGGCGAAGCATGCGACGACCTACATGTATCGATACCTCTGATCTATGCAGGTGATGGTTCTGATCTTCGGTATGTTGGCATTTCTGGGAGGCATGCTCGTTGCGGCCCAAGGGCCGATCTATGCGCGGTTGGCGGAAGGGCTGGGCCGAAACTATCTTCTCGCCGTCTTTCTCGCCTTTGCAACCGCGGCGCTTGTAACAGGAATCATAGCTTTGGTTACCGGAAGTTTCCGTGGCCTTAGCGCGTCGACACTGGGCGGCTTACCAATTTGGGTCTGGCTTGGTGGCATGTTCGGTGCCATCCACGTGGTGATCTCGATGCAAAGCATACCTGTGCTTGGAGTCACACTCTTTCTTGTTATCGTCGTTACCGGAAATCTCGTCGGTGCGGCGCTTTACGATCATGTTGGAGCAATGGGGCTGACGGAACGACCATTTTCTTTGACCAAGGCATTTGGGCTGGCGTTGGTCGTTTTAGGAGTTGGTATGGTGGCGAGAGCCTGAACCCAAAAGCCGACGTTCATACATATCGCAGCATCCGTGATTGTGGGCTCAAACCGGAATTTCGCCGCGTTCTCCAAGAAGGGCCGCTATCGCTCAACGCGGTCAAAGCGACTTTCTGTAGACAACAAACTCGGTGTTCGTTGCAACCGTGTCATACAGCCTCATTGCGGTCTGGTTCGAAGAATGAGTGTGCCAATAGACTCCATTTGCGCCAGAGGTCTTTGATCGCTCATATGATTCTGCAATCAGTCGACGCCCAATACCTTTGCCGCGCATGGATGCAATCGAAAACAAGTCCTGAAGATAGCAGGTGTTCTCGATCGTGATCATGTTGCGATGGAAAATGAAATGCGCCAGCCCAACCAGCTGATCTTCATACTCGGCGATCAAACAATGCACCGGCTCACGTGGGTCCAAGAGCCGACGCCACGCTGTCATCACAATCTCATCGGAGAGCGCCGTTGCGCCGGTCCTTCCGTAGAACGCGTTGTACTGCTCCCACAGTAGCCGCCATTGGCTAAAATCGGATTCGATGACATCTCGAACATGGATTTCGTTTTCCACGTCACTTTGTCCTTTGCATACGACTTTCAGACACCTGAATATGCGCCAACATTTCCAAGAGGAACCCCCTAACGGCCATTTATCCTGATCGCGAAGGATGCTCACCCGGCGTTAGCCGATTGGTCAATGTGCGGCTGGTCTAGGAAACCTTGCAGTTCGCTGCGCCTCGCCTGAACTGGTAAGCGGCGGGACTTTGTTGCCGTTCGCTGCAGATGTACAATCTATGCGACGCCTGCGAAAGATCTGGATGGACAGGTGGGGGGCGGCGGTCTTTCAGACAAATCCGCAGGATTTATCGGTTCGGTTTGTGCGAGTTTGACAGAGCAACCTTACTGATGAAAGTGAACTCGTGCCTAAACATACCACCCGCCAGCGCTATCTTGATCGCTTAAACCGTGTCGACGACTATATCCACGCCCATCTCGAAGATGATCTTTCGTTTGAGGGATTGGCCGAGGTGGCATGCCTCTCGCCATATCATTGGAGCCGAATCTACGCCGCGATGCGTGGGGAAACTGTCGCCGTGAGAATCCGTAGATTAAGACTACAACGTGCGGCAGACCGTCTGGCAAACACCGATATTGCACTGGACAGAATTTCGGAGTTGGCGGGATACGGTTCCACGGATACATTCGGGCGCGCCTTTCGTGATGTGTTTGGAAACACCCCGGCACAGTTTCGGGCGGTCGGGAAGCACGCCGCCTTCAAGCAAGCGGTCAGCAACTGCGACGCTCAGGGCTTCCCGGTTTCAGTCGTGACATTGCCCGAACAACGCTGTGCCAGCATCGATCATGTCGGCTCGTATATGCAGATAGACCATGCGATGGGCAGATTGTTTGCGCAGCTTTCAAAACAAGGCGACTTGCCGGAGGCTCCGTCAATGATCGGCGTGTTCTTCGACGACCCGGACATGGGTGAGGAAGCGGTGCTGCGGTCACGGGCCTGCATGCCTGTTGGCAACGATGTTGTCATTGACGAGCCGCTGGCAGAGGCAACGCTGAAGGGCGGGCATTATGCCAGGCTGAACTATACCGGCCCCTATGCCGCGATGCGTGATGCCTACCGGTGGCTGCTTGGCACATGGCTCCCCGCTTCGGGACATGAGCCCGGCGATGCGCCGATTTTCGAGGCGTATCTCAATGACCCGAGCCAGGTTCCCCAGAACGAATTGCGCACCGATATCTATCTGCCGCTGCATATCCCGGCATGAACCTGCCCGACATGCCGCACACTGTCGCCGCAGCGTTTGCGCAGGTTCCTCGCTCGGTAAGGGCACGCCTCCTCGATATCCGACGCTTGATTTTCGAATTCTCTGAAAGGATGGGAACAGTCGGCCCGGTTACCGAGGCTCTCAGATGGGGAGAACCCGCCTATCTGACGCAGATCACCAAAAGTGGCACGACCATTCGTCTGGGTCGATCAAGATCAGCGCCAAAGGATGCCGCCATCTTCTTCAATTGCCAGACATCACTGGTAGAGGAATTTCGCATACAGTTTGCAGATGAATTTCTGTTTGAGAAAAATCGTGCTGTCATCATCCCCCATAGGCGGGCTCTGCCCGAAAACGCAGTGAAGTTCTGTCTTTGCTGGGCACTGACCTACCACTTGGGAGAGTGTCGAAAGCAACGTGCCGACAGTTGATTGTCAAAAGAAAAAAGGCTGCGGCAAGCATTTTTGGCCCGAATGGGGAAACCGCGCCTGCGCATAACGCCGGAGCCACGCGACGGGCATGGGACCGCACCTTCGGTTACCATTACTGCAAATTGGTGCGCATGTGCATCTGTCAACATGGGCTCGGAAGAGGCTTTCGCCGCAGCATGTACTAAGGTCAGCAGTGCGAGATAGAGTCGCCTCTCCCAATTACCCGATTAGCGACGAGAAGCTACATCCGCGATCAGCTGCTTTGCAGCTTCCGCCATCTCGCCGTTGCTATTTGCTGGTCGTCCATCAGGTAGCAGAATAGCGTCTTCCAGCCCCGTCCTCATACCGTGTCCTCGCATCAGCGCTCGCTCATTGACCGCCCAGCATGAACCGTCATAGCCATGATGAGCCTGTGGAATTGTAATGTCTGCGTCGGTGAGGATTGCCTCCATCGCGGCGGCGTCCCTCAAGGCGATTTCAGGCTCGGGGCTGAGCGGTTCGATCATGATCCGGTGGAATTGGTCGCGTAGCGGCGATTTGACGAAACGCCGTGCATCGTCAGGCGACAGCAATCCCGCTTCGATTCCGACGCCGCGAGACAACAGGTATTCACAGAGTTCGGTTATGCCGTCCTCCCCCTGATTTGCCGTTACAAAGTCGGGCAGATCGGTCCATCCCTGCACTGCTTTCATTCGCGCGGTAGGGTCCGCAACGATATCGGCAGAGGTCGTCAAAGAGACGGGTGTGCCTGGAGAGTGGGCACGAATTGCTCGCAAAGCGGCGGCGCATGCAACTGCGCCCAATGTCTCTCGTCTGGTGTCATCATAGGCATGAACATGAACAGAATGGGCACCGGCCTCGGCGACAGCCAATGCATCTCTACCTATCGCTTCAGGACTTCTGGGAGCCGCGACGTGATGACGGTCTCCATTTAACGCTACCTGCAAAAATACCATTGTCCCCTCCAATCACAGTTATCCTAAGGACCAGCATGGCCTCTTGAGAACAAAATGGCAACACAGTCTATGGCGACACCGAAAGAACTGGCGGCCAAGGGCTCGAACCACACCATCGCCGCGCGTTGCGCCAAGAACCGGTTCGCGGGACATTGCTGCCGCCTGCGGCGTTGGCCAGTGATTGCACCTCCGCCCTCCCCCCGAAATCAGGGCGGTCCCTTTTCCACGATCAGATGCGGTGCGCCATCTGCGGCAGGAAGGCCAGACCAAGGACGCGCGTCACCACCCCGTAGGCCGCGACATAAGCGTCGTGATCCGCTGCGGTGTTGCCGATGGCAAGCAGGACGGTGCCGGCCACAAGCGCCATTCCGATGAAGCTCAGGCACAATGGCAGCCCCAAGGAGAGGATCTGCCGCCATCCTGTCAGCCAGCTTGCGTCGCGGATCGCGCTGAGGGGCAAAAGAGCGGGATCGCGTTTCCGAGCCAACAGAAGCAGCGCCAGACCCAGTGTCTGCGCCGCCACCGTCCCGATCGCTGATCCTGCGATTCCGAGATCGAGGATCACGATCGCAATGTAATTTGCTGCCACGTTCAGCAGGTTCACAAGCACCGACAGTATCGCGATGAGTCCTGATCGCCCTTCGTTACGCAAAGCATCGGCGTGCAGGCCCAGACCGAACTGCACAGGCGCACCCAGGATCAGGATCAGCAGATACTCCCGGGCAACCGTACTGAGCCCGCTAGCCCATGAAGGCGTCGCTCAGCGTCACTTCTCGCTGGTGGCGGGCAAGAAGTCCGTCCATTTTTCAGCCGGAAATCAGCTCATGGCGTTTGAAATGGGCAAGGCCTCTCTCGATGAGGTCGAGTCTTCCCCACTTAAGCGAGCAATGATGTCGCCATAGACGTCGGTCACGGTGATAGGCATCAAACACCCTCTCCAACGCTGATATCGCCTCAAGATCGCCGTGACAGTTTTCGGCCGCCTCACGGTCTTCGTCAAAATTTTCACCGCACCCTCTGCAGCCCTGTGACCTGATGCCCGCCAGTGGCGCTATGCAGTGGCTCACATAGGGACATCGAACCATTGCCTTGCTGGGGGTTTATCGTTCCACGCCACGAACCGCCCACTCCCTCCATATGCAAAAGGCGCCGGAGCATCCGCCCCGGCGCCTCAATCACCGTCTGTCAGAGATCAGCCCAAGCGCGTAAGTCGAACCATTTGCCTCTTGACACCCTTTGCGCAGACTTATGCTTCCGTTTGCGCATTCATCTGCTTTCTCTGACTCTAGCTGTGCTTCCACCTAGCCGCATTTGGAGTGGCCGCAGGCGCGGCAGGTCATGCAGCCTTCGGACATCTGCATCTCGAACGCGCCGCACGACGGGCAGGCGGGGGTGGTGGGGTAGCCGACGGCCATTTTTGCGGCCTCGGGGTCGGATTTGAGGCCCATGCCGTGGCCGTCGATGAAGCCGATGCGGATCAGGTGTTCCTCGATCACGCCACCAATCGCAGCAAGGATAGAGGGGATGTATTTCCCCTCCATCCAGGCGCCGCCGCGCGGGTCGAACACGGCTTTCAGTTCCTCAACCACAAACGACACGTCACCGCCGCGCCGGAAAACGGCAGAGATCATGCGCGTCAGCGCGACGGTCCAGGCGAAGTGCTCCATGTTCTTGGAGTTGATGAACACTTCGAACGGGCGGCGGTGGCCGGCGATGATGATGTCGTTGATCGTGATGTAGATCGCGTGTTCGGACCCGGGCCATTTGATCTTGTAGGTCTGGCCTTCCAGCGCCTCGGGACGGTCGAAGGGATCGGCGAGGTAGACGACATCGGCGCCGCTGTCGGCCTGCGGCGTGGCGTCGGTGGTTTCAGACACCGACAGCACCGAACCCGTCACCGCATTGGGCCGGTAGGTGGTGCAGCCTTTGCAGCCCTGATCCCAGGCAGCCATGTAGACATCCTTGAAATCGTCAAAGCCGATGTCTTCGGGGCAGTTGATGGTTTTGGAGATGCTGCTGTCCACCCATTTCTGCGCCGCCGCCTGCATGCGCACATGGTCCAGCGGCGCCAGCGTCTGGGCGTTCACGAAATACTCGGGCAGGGGGGCGTCGCCCATCTTGTCGCGCCACATCTGCACGGCGTAATCGACGACTTCTTCCTCGGTCTTGCTGCCATCTTTTTGCAGCACCTTGCGGGTGTAGGCGTAGGCGAAAACGGGCTCGATCCCGCTGGACACATTGCCCGCGTAAAGGCTGATCGTGCCGGTCGGCGCGATCGAAGTCAGGAGCGCGTTGCGGATGCCATGGGTGCGGATGGCATCGCGCACGTCGTCGTCCATCACCTGCATGTTGCCGGATGCCAGGTATTTCTCGGCGTCAAACAGCGGAAAGGCGCCTTTTTCGCGCGCCAGATCCACCGATGCCAGGTAGCTGGCGCGGGCGATGGCGCGCATCCATGCGTCGGTTTGCGCCGCAGCCTCGGGCGCGCCGTAGCGCAGGCCCAGCATCAACAGCGCATCGGCCAGCCCGGTGACGCCCAACCCGATGCGGCGTTTCGCCTGCGCCTCGGCCTGTTGCTGAGGCAGCGGGAAGCGGCTGGCATCCACCACGTTATCCATCATCCGCACCGCCATGCGCACCAGATCGTCCAGCGCCTGCGGATCCAGCCGGGCATCGGGGCCGAACGGGTCGGTCACCAGCCGTGAGAGGTTGAGCGAGCCCAGCAGGCAGGCGCCATAAGGCGGCAGGGGCTGTTCGCCGCAGGGGTTGGTAGCGGCGATGGTTTCCGCGTAGTTCAGGTTGTTGGCCTTGTTGATCCGGTCAATGAAGATCACACCGGGTTCGGCAAAGTCATAGGTGGCGCGCATGATCTGGTTCCACAGGTCGCGCGCGGGAACGGTTTGGTAGACCTTGCCGTCAAACACCAGATCCCACGAGCCGTCGGCCTTCACCGCCTCCATGAACGGGTCGGTAATCAGGACCGACAGGTTGAACATGCGCAGCCGCGCGGCATCTTGTTTGGCGGTGATGAAATCGCCCACATCGGGGTGGTCGCAGCGCATGGTGGCCATCATGGCCCCGCGGCGCGAGCCTGCCGACATGATGGTGCGGCACATTGCGTCCCAGACATCCATGAAGGACAAGGGACCGGACGCATCGGCGGCTACGCCTTTGACCTCGGACCCGCGCGGACGGATGGTGCTGAAATCGTACCCGATCCCGCCGCCCTGCTGCATGGTCAGCGCGGCTTCTTTCAACATGTCGAAGATGCCGCCCATGCTGTCGGGCACGGTGCCCATGACAAAGCAGTTGAACAGCGTGACCGACCGTTCGGTGCCCGCGCCCGCAGTGATCCGGCCTGCGGGCAGGTATTTGAAATCTTCCAGCGCGGCATAGAATCGCGGCTCCCACGCGGCGGGATCATCCTCGACGCTGGCCAGCGCCCGGGCGATGCGGCGCCAGGTATCTTCCACCGTGGTGTCGATGGGCGTGCCGTCAGCCGCCTTGAACCGGTATTTCATGTCCCAGATTGCTTCGGCAATGGGGGCGGCAAAACGCGACATGGCAGGTTCCTTCGGGGTATCTGGGGGGGTGTGTCCGGGAGACGACAAGGATAGGCGTTGTGCCCCGAATGGTCAACTTGAACTATCGGCCCGTTTGGTTATGTATGAACCATAGCTTGAGGGGTAGGCATGACTGGCACCATACATCTGGTGAAACTTTGCGTTGGGGCAGAACAGGTTGAAGACCTGATCGCCTGGCAGGAAAGCCGCCGCGCGCTGCGCGAAGACGGCTGCCCGGTGCATGTCACAAGAATGTGGCCGAAGCGCGAGGCTGAGCTGCTGGCCGGTGGATCGCTGTATTGGGTGTTCAAGGGGGCGATTCTGGCGCGGCAGCGCGTGCGTGCACTGGAAGAGCGGATCGGCGATGACGGCATCCGCCGCTGCGCCATCGTTCTGGACCCCGAATTGGCGCTGACGACCAGCGCGCTGCGGCGCCCGTTTCAAGGCTGGCGCTACCTCACGCCCGCCGACGCCCCGCGCGACCTGCCAAAACAGCGCAAGGGCGATGATTCCCTGCCACCGGAACTGAGCGCAGCACTGGCCGATATCGGCCTGCGCTGAGGCCCGCCCGCGCAGAGTGGCAAGACTGGCACCAAGTGGGACATGAGGTGAGCGGTGGGGCCTGGTGCGCGCCCGCCGTGCATCATGAACGTCAGCCATAACATGGCTTCATCGATGCGATCTGTGGCGATCTCCATGTGATGCATCATCGCATTCAACGCTGGTGAGCGCGGCCAAGCGTCTGGATGATTGTGTCTGAGCTGGAGTGAAGCACCCGAAAATCCGCACAACGCGCAGTTTTCCCGCAGTTGGCAGACCTTCTGCCGCACTGCTTTTGTCCGATCCTGGATGGATGTTTTCAAATGCGGAGCCGCAGTCATTTTCGATTCAGCGCCTCACGGCCAATCGGCATATTTCCCAATTTTCACTGACGTCTTATTATCCACCTGTTGCGTGATCGCTTTGCGAAACGCACCAGGTGGCACGCCGACTTCAGATTTGAAAAACGCGCTGAATTGCGCTGTGCTGCGAAATCCCAGATGGTCAGCGATCTGGTCAAGTGCCTGATGCGAGCGTTGGAGCAAGGCCTGCGCTTCGAAGGTCAGGCGATCGCGAATAAGTCGTTGTGGTGGCTTGCCCAACGTTCGCGTGCAAATGTCATGCAAGCGGTCTGAAGATATGCCCAATTCGGCCGCGAACCGATGTACGGGCCATCGTTCGCGCAGATGGGCCTCGACCAGATGGCGGAACCTTTCAAGGGTAAGATTTGTGGCTTTGTAGCTTTGGTCTTCGATCATTTCATTCACGCCAGCCCGCCAAAGCGACACAAGCATGATGCGGATTTGCGCTTCGATCACTGTTTCCATGCCCGTCTGCCCTGCGTCCAATTCCCGAAAGATCGCATCAAAACACATCGAGAGTGTTTGTGCGATTTTCGGTTTCGTGGTCAGGCTGAGGGTGAATTCGCGCGCGGACATCAAACGGAGTGCTGCCGCCTCGGGCTTGTGCCCGATTGCATTGCTCAAGGTCGCCTCGCCAAGGGTCATGATCACGCCGTTGCTGCCAGCCTTTGCCCTGATGCGCGTGTCCGACTTTTTGGCCCCCCAGTTGATGGCAGGGCCCGTGATCGTCTCTTCGCTGTCCCGTTTCAGCCGGACAGCGCTGCCTGACAACACCATGATGCACTGCCACGTTTGCCCTGGAAAATCGACCAACCCGCCCAGAAACCGATCATCCAAGCCGCTGCGAAAGACATCGGCATGTACCGAGGTTTGATGCGCTGTCAGGGGTGCAAATCCGGTGGGTATGTTTCTCATATTCCAGATATTGACACTAAAAGACCAGATATCAACATTTTTTTTGATGGTTTCTTTCGGCTAGGCTGCCAGATGAAGCTCGGTATCGGGCTGACTGCGTTGACTTATGGAGGTTCGTCAACGCGGGAAGAGGGGGAATTCATTGCAGCGGCAAGCAACCAAGTTTGGTCTGATATCGGGATCGGATGACGCGACCCTCGCGGTGGGCGCTGCGGTGAGTGCTGCGGCATCCGCATTTCCGGCATGGTCACGCATGCCTGCATCGGGCCGCGCTGCAATCTTGCAAAAGATGATGGATGCGCTGGATGCCCATCGTGAAGAATTTTATGCGCTTGCCGCGAAAGAGGTCGGCGCGTCGCATTCATGGACATCGTTCAACATCGACCTCGCGATTGGCATGCTTGCGCATGTCGCAAGCCTCGGGCCTGCGCTCGAAGATCGTGAAGTGCTGGACCCGCAGACCGGCAAACACTCGATCATACGCCGTCAGCCTGCTGGTGTGGTGCTGGGGATGGTGCCCTGGAACGCGCCGATCACGCTGGGCGTGCGCGCCATCGCCAGCGCTTTGATGTGCGGAAATACGGTTGTGATGAAGGGTTCGGAACATTGCCCCGAAACCCACCAACATCTGGTTGATGTCCTGAACGGTGCAGGTCTGCCCCAAGGTGTTCTTAGCTGTGTCGTCAGTCTGCCTGAAGATGCCCATAAGACGATGGCCCAACTGATTGCGCATCCTTGCATCCGCCGGGTCAATTTCACGGGCTCAACCCGCGTAGGCCGGGATGTGGCCATGGAAGCTGCGCGCCACCTGAAACCCGTTTTGCTTGAATTGTCAGGCAAGGCACCATTGATCGTTTTGGACGATGCCGATCTGGACGCGGCTGTAGAAGCCGCCTGTTTCGGGGCCTTCTTTAACCAAGGCCAAATTTGCATGTCGACCGATTGGATCATCGTGGTGAAATCGGTCGCCGACGCCTTTGTCGCAAAACTGCAGGCGCGGACTGCACAAATCAGGGCCGCCGATCCGGTCAAGGAAACCGCAGCGCTGGGCCGCTTGATTTCCGCAGATGCTGCCCAGCGCGTCAAAGGCTTGATCGAGGATGCCGTATCCAAAGGCGCGCGCCTGCTGACGGGCGGTCAGATCGACGGCTGCGTGATGCAGCCCGCGCTGCTGGATGGGATCGCCGCGAACATGCGGATCTACCGCGAGGAAACGTTCGGCCCGCTGGCCAGCATCATGCGGGTCCATGACGCCGAAGAGGCGGTGTCTATCGCCAACGATTCAGATTTCGGCCTGAACGCCGCCATCTTCACCCGCGATCTCGCTGGTGCACGCACCATAGCCGACCGGCTGGAATACGGCGTGGTCCAGATCAACGGACCGACCGTGCATGACGACCCGTCGATGCCATTCGGCGGGATGAAGCAAAGCGGCCACGGGCGTTTTGGCGGTGAGCAGGCCATCAGCGAATTCACCGAAATGCGATGGATCGCCACGCACCAGGACGGCCAGACACCCACACTCTGAGACACAACGGGCACCTGCCCAGACGATCAATTGCAAATGGAGGATATGCAATGAACCGGAGACCCTTTCTAAAGCTCGTCAGCGCGCTGACGATTGCAAGCGCACTTGCCGCGACAGCCACTACTGCCGAAACCATCCGCATCGGTGCCGTGGCCCCGAAAACCGGGCCGCTGGCCGGTGGTGCGACCGTCACGCAATGGCCGTCGATCTATCTGTGGGTTGATCAGGTCAACGCCGCAGGCGGCCTGACGGTCGACGGCGAACAGATGATGATCGAACTGATCGAATACGATGACCAGACCAACCCCGGCGAGACGATCAAGGCCGTGCAGCGTCTGGCGACACAGGACGACGCGCATTTCATCATCGCCCCGTATGGCACTGGCCTGAATCTGGCTGCCGCACCGCTGTTCGACCGCTACGGCTATCCCCAGATCGCGGTGTCCGCCATCACCGACCAGCAGCCAGAGCTGTCGGCGCAGTTCCCCAACATGTTCTTTACACTCGGGACAACCACAGCGCTGGCCGCTGACGTGGTCAAGGTGCTCAGCGACATGCGTGACGCAGGGCAGTTGGGCGACAACGTCGCCATGGTCAACGTTGCCGATGCCTTTGGGATCGAACTGGCCACCGCCGCCAGGCCATTGTTTGAGGAGGCCGGTTTCAACATCGTTTACGAAACCTCCTACCCGCTGGGCACGCAGGATCTGTCGCCTGTCATCAAAGGGGCGGCAGCGGCTGAACCCGATGCCTTTGTGGCGTGGTCCTACCCGCCCGACACGTTCGGCCTGACCGAGCAGGCGATGATCGAAAACCTTGACGTCAAGGCGTTCTACACCGCCGTGGCCACCCCGTTCCCGGGGTACGGTGCCCGTTTCGGTGCTGCAGCCGAGGGCGTTCTGGGCGCCGGTGGGGTGAACACCGAAAGCCCGGCGTTCATGGAATATGCTGCCGCGCATGAGGCAGTCACCGGCGAAAAGCCCGATTACTGGGCCTCTGCCACGACCTATGCGTCGCTGGAGATCCTCGCACAGGCGATCGAGGCCGTCGGTCTGGACCGTGCCGCCGTGACCCAGCACCTGCGCGAGAGCACTTACGAGACCATCCTTGGTCCGATCAGCTTTGACGAGAACAACTCCAACCCTGATTTCTGGACCGTTGGTCAGTGGCAGGGCGGCGTGTTCAAGGGTGTCGCATCTCGTGGGCGTGACGGGGCGGTGCCCGTCATCCTGAAAGACGGCTGGGAGTAATCCCCCAAACGGGGCGGCGTTCGCGCCGCCCCTCCCCTGAAGGGAAAAGGACACATCACTTTGGACATTCTGATCACAGGGATACTGCTCGGCGGCACCTACGCGCTCATCGCGATGGGCCTGAACCTGCAATACGGCGTCGCGCGGATCATGAACCTGGCCAACGGTGAGATGCTGGTGGCCGGCGGTTATTTTGCCTTCATCGCCTACACGGCCACGCAACTGAGCCCCATCCTGACGATCTTTCTGGTGGCACCGCTCGCCTTTGCGCTGAACTGGCTGATCTACCGGCTGATGCTGCAACCCCTTGTGAACCGGGCCAAGAACCGCGGACAGTTGGAAACCGACAGCATTCTTGCAACCTTTGGTCTGTCGTTCATCGGCGTGGGTCTGATGCTCAGTTTCTTTGGCGGTGATTATTTTTCCTACAGTTTCCTGGCTGTTCCCGTTGAATTGCTGGGCAGCACCTATGGCGCCAACCGCGTTCTGTCCTTCGTCATGGCGGTGCTGATCTGCGGCGCGCTCTACCTTTGGCTCAACCAGTCGCGGCCGGGCCTGTCGATCCGCGCGATCGCGACGGCCCCGGCTTCTGCCCGTCTGGTCGGCATCGATGTCAAACACCTGTCGGCACTCGCCTTCGCGCTTGGCGGTGCTGTGACGGCCGTAGGCGGTGCGCTGATTTCGACCTACCTGACGCTGGATGCCTCGACGGGCGTCGTCTTCACGCTCAAGGCGCTGATCATCGTCATCATGGGCGGTGTCGGTGATGTGCGGGGCACCATCGTGGCCGCGCTGTTGCTTGGCATCCTGGAAACCGTGGTCGCCAGCCTTCTGGATCCCGGTCTGACGCTTGCCGCCGCCTATGTCATGTTTCTGGGCATCTTGTTGTTCCGCCCACAGGGCCTGTTCGGAAAGAAACCGACATGAGCCTGACCGGACCAGATATCCGCAACCTTTGCCTGGCAGCGCTGGCATTTGCGATTTGCGCACTCTTGCCATTTGGCGACGATGGCTACTGGCTGGGTCTGGGTGTGACGATCGCCATGTTCACGGCGTTGGCCACATCATGGGCGCTGTTTTCGGGGCCGACACATTACATCAGCCTCGCGACGGCGGCGTTTTTCGGGCTGGGGACCTATGTGACGGGACTGGGCATCGACACGCTGCCGTTCTGGTCGCTGGTAGGCATCGCCGGTGTGACCGGGGCTGTCCTCGCTGCCCTTGTGGGCCTGGCAACCCTGCGGCTGTCGGGGGTCTATTTCGTGATCTTCACGTTGGGACTGGCCGAGCTGGTGCGGCAGGTCATCACCTGGGTGCAGAACAATTCCGGGCAAAAGGGCCTGTATGTGCTGACCGATCTGGACGAGGCGGGTATCTATTGGTGGCTGCTGGGTCTCGCCGCGGTCGTGTTTCTGGCCGGGTGGCTGATCGGGCGGTCGCGGCTTGGCTTTGCCCTCCGGATCATCGGTGACGATGAAACCGTCGCGGCCCATTCCGGCATCAACACCGCCCGCGCCAAGGTTTTGTTGTTCATGGTGCCGGGCGCCGTTGCCGCGATGACCGGCGCGATCCTTGCACCACGCTATGTCTATATCGAACCGTCGCTCGCATTTGCGCCGATCCTGTCGTTTCAGGTGGTGATCATGGCGCTGCTGGGCGGGGCGTCGCGGCTCTGGGGCCCGGTGTTGGGTGTCATTCCCTTCACCTTCCTGCTAGAGGCTGTGTCGTCCAATTTCCCGAACCAGACAACGCTGGTCATCGGCGTTGCCTTCCTCGTGATCGTCTATCTGCTGCCGGGGGGATTTGTCGGGTTGCTGGACCGGATCAAGCGCCGGATCACCGCGCGTGGGGCATTGTGACATGACACATTCGGTTCTGTCCCTGCGCGGTGTGACGAAACGCTTTGGCGGCCTTGTCGCAGTCAACGCCATGGATTTCGACGTAGCAGAGCGCGAGGTCGTGGGTCTGCTGGGGCCGAACGGGTCTGGCAAATCCACCACGCTGAACCTGATTTCGGGTGCCCTTCCCCTGACTTCTGGCAATGTATCGCTCTGGGGGAATCGCATTTCCGGGTTGCCCGCGCAGACGATCGCACGCAAGGGCGTCAGCCGGACATTCCAGCTGGTGCGGCTGCTGCCCTCGATGAATGTGCGCGAAAACGTCGTTGCGGGGGCCGTATTCGGCCATCGCCGCCGTTGGGGGCAGGCAGCCTTTGATCACGCGGACCAATTGCTGGACAAGGTTGGTCTGGGTGGCAAGGGCGACATGGCGCTGGGGCAGCTGACATATATCGACACCAAGCGTGTGGAACTGGCCCGTACGCTGGCCAGCGACCCCAAGGTGCTGTTGCTGGACGAATGGCTGGCGGGGCTGAACCCGACCGAGCTGCAAATCGGGATTACCCTGATCAAATCGCTGCGCGACGAAGGCCGCACGATCATTCTGGTCGAACACGTCATGGATGCAATCCGATCGTTGTGTGACCGCTGTGTCGTCATGGCGGCAGGCACCAAGATCGCAGAGGGCACGCCGACGCAGGTCCTGTCCGACAAAGAGGTGATCCGCGCGTATCTGGGGGACGATGATGCTTGAACTGTCAAACGTCACGGTGCGCTACGGCCAGCACCGCGCCTTGGAAAACGCCTCTGTCAACGTCGGCAAGGGCGAGATCGTCGTCATCCTCGGGGCCAATGGTGCGGGAAAGTCGACCCTGCTCAAGGCCGCCAGCGGGATCTGCGAGGGCGTGGTCACCGGTGATATCCGCCTTGACGGCACCACTCTGACAGGGCTGGCTGCCAACAGGATTGTCGATGCAGGTCTGGCGCTGGTTCCAGAGGGGCGCGGCGTCTTCCCTGACCTGACGGTGCGCGAAAACCTGACGCTGGGGGCGTACGCTTCGCGGGCCCGTGACAATGAAAAAATGACGCTGGACCGGGTCTACAGCCTGTTTCCGAAACTGGCCGAGCGCGGCAAGCAGATCGTCGGCACCATGTCGGGGGGCGAGCAGCAGATGGTCGCCATCGGGCGGGCGATGATGTCGAACCCGACGATCCTGACGTTGGACGAACCCTCACTTGGCCTGTCGCCCCTGCTGTCCAAGGAACTGTTCCAGAACCTCGCGCGTGTCCGCGCGCTTGGTATCGGGGTGCTGATGGTCGAACAGAACGCTAAACAATCGCTGGCCATCGCGGATCGCGGGTATCTGATCGAAAACGCGCATGTGGTGCATCAAGACAGCGCCGCGAACCTGATGAGGGACCCGGCGGTGCAGGCCGCCTATCTGGGTGTCGGCAGCGGCGATGATGGCACCGCACCGGATACAGCGCCCGAGAAAGCCATGCCTGAAACCTTCGCAGAGGCATTCGTGGTCCGGCCTCGCAGCCAGAAAACCCTGTCGGCGGATACGATCCTGGGCCGGTCGGTCGATGATATGGTCGCAGCGGCAGGCCGTCAGAGCGTCGCGGCTGCTGCGCAAAAGCGGCCCGATCCCGGTCGTGCGGCACGCGCAGAAATTCCGACGGATCGTCTGGCCGCGGCCCTCGCCGAGATCGAGCGAAGCGCCAAGGCAGCCCGCAACCGCCCGAAACCGAAACCCACCCCAACGCCGGATCGTCGCCCCGTGACGGCCCCGACGGACCGACCAGCCGAGGGTAAACCGCGCCCGGTGATCGAGGTTTACCGCGCCCCGCGCGTTGAAGTGTACCGCCGCCAGCCCGACGGCAGTGGATATGAAAGGAAATAGGATGCTCGACTCTCATACGCAGATCAAAGGCATGTTCGTCGGCGGAAACTGGGTGTCCTCTGGCACCACGTTTGACGACATCAATCCGTCCACCGGGGCGATCTGGGCGCAGGTGCCTGATGGCGGACGCGCTGAGGCGCGCGATGCTATCGCCGCCGCGCAGGCGGCCTTTCCGGCCTGGGCGGGTCTGCATTTTCAGGAACGCGCCCGCATTCTTTTGCGCGCCGCCGATGTGTGGGAGGCGCGTAAGATGGACTACGTCGCTGCCGCACAAGCCGAAGGCGGCGGCTGGTTTGGCAAGGGCATGTTCGAGGCAGGCTATGTGCCCGAGGTGTTCCGGGCGGCAGCCGCCATGTGCTACAACGCGGTGGGTGAAATGCTGCCGTCGCAACACGGCAAGGTGTCGATGGTCGAACGCGTCCCCATGGGCGTTATCAGCGTCATCAGCCCATGGAACATGCCAGGCATCCTGACCGCGCGCGGCTTTGCCTTTCCGCTGGCGGCGGGCAACACCATCGTGCTGAAACCGTCAGAGGATACGCCCTACGCCGGGGGGCTTTTCTTTGCCGAAGTGATGGAAGCGGCCGGCATCCCGAAGGGGGTGTTCAACGTCGTGACCTGTTCACGTGAGCGCGTGGCCGAAATGGGCGACGAGCTGGTCGAAAACCCGGTGGTCAAGGGGATTTCGTTTACCGGGTCCACCCCCGTGGGGCGCCAGATCGCGGCCAAGGCCGGCGCGCATCTGAAAAAGGCCTGCGTGGAACTGGGCGGCAAGGACAGCCTGATCGTGCTGGAAGACGCCGATATGGAAAGGGCCACCTCGGCCGCGAGTTTCGGCAGCTTCATGCATCAGGGCCAAATCTGCATGTCAGTGGAAAAGGTGCTGGTCCATGAAAGCATCTACGCCGATTTCCTGCGCCAGTTCGTTGCCCGCGCCGCCAAGCTGAAAACCGGCGACACGGCTGACAAGGGGAATGTGATCGGCCCGTTGATCAATGACCGTCAGGTCGAGCGGGTGAAATTCCAGATCGAGGACGCGCTGGCCAAGGGGGCCAAGGCGGTTTTGGGCGGTCGCGTCTGGGGCCGATTCGTGGAACCCACGATCCTGACCAACGTCACCCCCGACATGGCCGTCTGGCAGGACGAAACCTTTGGCCCTGTGGCAGTCGTCGTGCCGTTCCGGTCTGACGCGGAGGCTATCGCGTTGAACAACGATACCGAATATGGGCTAAGTTCAGGCATTATCACCGCAGATGAGAACCGCGCGCTTGCGATGTCGCGCAAGCTGGAAACCGGGATGTGCCATGTGAATTGCAGTTCCGTGAATGACGAACCGCATGTCCCGTTTGGCGGCAGCAAGGCCTCTGGCGTTGGCAGGCACGGGGGCAAATGGTCGATGGAGACCTTTACCGAAACGCGCTGGATCACGCTTGATCGTGGTGGGCGCCCATTCCCGCCGGTGTTTTGAGATGGGATGGGAACGCGCACCCTTGTTGAAGGGCAAAACCATCATCGTCACGGGTTCAGCCTCTGGCATCGGGCTGGAAACAGCGCGGGTCTGCACCGCGATGGGGGCGACCGTGCTGGGCATCGACCTGACCAAACGGTTCGACCACGTCGAGGAATTCTACCGCGCTGACCTGTCGGACGGGGCGACCATCGATGCGCTGATCGACGCCCTGCCCACGGGGATCGACGGCATAGCCAATATCGCAGGCCTGCCGCCGACCGCCCCTGCGGACAAGGTACTGGCCGTGAACCTTTTTGGCCTGAAACACCTGACGCTGGGGCTGCTGCCGAAACTGAACGACGGGGCCAGCATCGTGAACCTTGCGTCTCTGGCGGGGTTCGGCTGGGCCGACGCGATCCCGGCGATCCGTGCAAGCGAAGGCGTGCATGTCGATGATGCCGCCCGGTTCGCGGCGGAGCATCAGATCACCAATGCCGGGGGGCGCAGCTACTTTTTCTCCAAGGAGGCGCTGATCGCCTGGACCATGCAGAACCGCTGGACATGGCGCGACCGGGGTATCCGCATGAACACCGTCAGCCCCGGCCCAGTGGACACCCCGATCCTGGGGGATTTTCTGGAAACGCTGGGCGCGCGCGCCGAAGAGGACGCGCGCATCATGGACCGTCCGGGCACACCTGCGGACCTGGGCCCCATCATCGCATTTCTGCTGTCGGACATGACCACATGGATCCGCGGCACCAACATTCCCGCCGACGGCGGCATGTCGTCAAATATCCTGTGCGACATGCACGGGCTGTCATCATAAGGGAGGGCACATCATGTCTGCACTGGCTTGGATCATCATCATCCTCATTGTTGCGGCGATCATTGTCGCGCTGGCAGCGTCCTTCTACCAGCGGGCCACGAACGAGGTGGCGCTTGTGCGCACGGGCCTCGGCGGGCGGCGCGTGGTGATCGACGGCGGTACGCTGGCGATCCCGTATTTCCACGAAATCAACCGCGTGAACATGCAGACCCTGCGCATGGACGTCGCCCGTTCCGGTGAATCCTCGCTGATCACCAAGGACCGGCTGCGGGTCGATGTCGGCGCTGAATTCTACGCCAGCGTCACACCCAACGACGATGCGGTGACCCGTGCCGCCCAGACCCTGGGCAAGCGGGTGTTCCAGCCTGACCAGCTCAAGGGGTTGATCGACGGCATGATGATCGACGCGCTGCGGTCCGTGGCAGCCCAGATGACCATGGACGAGCTGCACGAAAACCGCGCCAGCTTCGTCAAACAGGTACGCGAGGCGTTGACCGACACGCTGGCGAACTATGGGCTGCAACTGGATTCCGTGTCGCTGACGGCGCTGGACCAAACGCCTTTTGCAGCACTGGATGAAAACAATGCCTTCAACGCCGTGGGCATGCGCAAGCTGGCCGAGGTCATCGCGAAATCCAAAAAGGAACGCGCGGAAATCGAAGGGGACAGCCAGGTCAGCGTGGCCCGTGCCGCAATGGAATCCGAGCGGCGCAAGCTGGAGATAAACCTCGATCAACGCCGCGCCGAGATTGCGCAAACCCAAGAGATCGAAACGCTGATCGCCGCTCAACTGTCCGAAATCGCGGCCCGCAAGGCAGACAGCGAACGCAGAGCGGCCCATGCGCGCATTCAGATGGAACAGGACATTGCCTCGGCCGACATCGCCAAGGAACAGGCGTTGCGGCAGGCTGAAATTGCGCAGGCGCTTGCACTGGAAGGGGCCGAACAGGATCGCGCCATTGCCTTTGCCGCCAAGTCGCAAGAGGAAAGCCGTGCGCATGCCGATGCGGACACCGCCCGGATCGGCGCGGTGAAGGCGGCAGAGGCGCTTCTGACCGCGCGGCTGATGGCAGAGGCAGAGCGGCGCAAGGCGTTGGCGCTGATCGCCGCGCAGGAACAGGCCGAAGCCATGGCGGCCCGCGCCCAGATCTTGGCTGCCAGCGAGAAGGCGACGGCTGCCGACAAGACGGCTGCAAAACGCGAGGAAGCCGAGGCGATGAAGGCGATGAAACTGGCCGAGACAGAGGCAAGCCTTGCCCAGATCAACGCAGAGAACGCGCGTTCCGAGGCCCAAGTCGCGATGGAACTGGAACTGGCCCGCCTGACCGCGTTGCCAAAGATCCTGGCCGAAATGGTCAGGCCCGCAGAAAAGATTACCGGGATTTCGATCAACCAGATGAGCGGTCTGGACCGTGCCTCCGGTGCTGCATCCACTTCGCCCATCAACCAGACGGTCGATGCGATCATGGATATGGCCGTGTCATTGCCCGCCTTGCAGAAATTGGGAGAGAGCATCGGCGTCAACCTTGATACGACCTTGGCAAAAGCGCAGCCAAGGCCAAAGGACAATCGCTAGAGCCTGAGGTCAAAAAGTTCGCTGTTGGCGCAGTTCGCGTCTTCGCGCTGGTGGTGAGAAGTGCTGAGGTTTCTCGCTTCCAGCGCATTTGACAGAGCCTGTGCCATTCCTGTCAGTGCTGCCGCTGACAAGGTGAAAATCTGATCAAGCGTCTGCTTTTTCTGCCGCCCAAGAGAGATATCGCTGTGGCGGCGCAGGTGCGCTTTCCGCCCGCATTGCAGGTGTTCGACATGCAGTGTCGGGGCGATCCGAGCGTGAACAACGGGCTGGCTCCAATCGGACACCCCCGCCTGGGTCCGTCGCTGAAAAAGCGTCCGGCAAAGCCTGCGTGGTGGTCGGCGTGGTGATGGGGTCTGGCGTGCCGGGGCCGCCGTGGGGAGGTGTTGCCCCGGCCTGTCCGCCCTAGTTCCCGCCGAAGATCCCGCCCAGCACATCGCGCACCGCGCGCTCGATGGCATTCTCGCCGCCTGATTGCGATGCGACGGGGCCGCTGAGTGCCGGCGGGTCCAGCCGGGGGCGTTGGGGTTCGATCATCGGCAGGGGCTGCGGGCTGCGGCCTTCGACGACGCGGGTCATCGCCTCGCGCCAGATCTCGGCGGGCAGGCCGCCGCCGGTCACGCCGGTCAGGGGCGAGTTGTCGTCATAGCCCATCCAGACGCCTGCCACATAATCGGCGGTGAAGCCCAGGAACCACGCATCGCGCGAGGCCTGGGTGGTGCCGGTCTTGCCCGCCACTTCCCAGCCGGGCATTCGCGCGCGGCGGCCCGTGCCGTTTTCAACCACCTGCGTCATCATCCAGATCAGTTTCTGCGCCGAATCCTCTGATATCACCCGTTCGCCGATCCCACCCGCGCGCCCCATCAGCGGCGCATCGCTGCCGATCAGCCGCAGCGACCGCAGGCCGTAGGGGCGCACCGCGCTGCCGCCGTTGAGGATGCCCGCATAGGCTGCGGTCATGTCCAGCAGGCTGGATTCGGAACTGCCCAACGCCAGTGCCGGGCCTTCGGCCAGTTCGGACCGGATGCCGAATTCATTGGCCACGCGGCGCACTTCCTCGCGGCCCATCGCCTCGGACACCTTCACGGCCGGGATGTTGCGCGACTGCGCCAGCGCCTCGGTCAGGGTGATCATGCCGATGAAATCATTGGTGTAGTTGCGCGGGGTCCATGGGCCAGAGCCGGGGATGTCGATCGTCAGCGGCGCGTCTTCGACGATGTCGAAAGGCTCAAACCCGTTTTCAAGCGCTGCGGCGAACAGGAAGGGCTTAAAGGCCGATCCGGCCTGGCGCATCGCCTGCGTCGCGCGGTTGAAGCCGCCCACGACGTTTTCGCGCCCGCCCACCATGCCGCGCACCGCACCATCGGCCGACATGATGACGATCGCGGCCTCGGCGTTGGAGCCTTCGCGCACCTGGTTCTCGAACACGGTTTGCATCGCATCCTCGGCGGCTTTCTGAATGCGCGGGTCCAGCGTGGTTTCGATCAGCACATCTTCGGTGGTTTCGCGGGTCAGGTAGGAGGGGCCCGTCGCCATGATCCAATCGGCGAAATACCCGCCTGATTCCTGTTCGGCCGCCGATGACAGCGTCGCGGGATAAGCGCGTGCCTCAGCCAGTTCGGTTTCGGTCAGATAATCCTGTTCGGCCATCAGGCCGATGACCACCGCCGCGCGGTCCTGTGCGCGTTGAAGGTTGCGCGTGGGGGCGTAGTAGGACGGTGCGACCAGCAGGCCCGCCAGCATCGCCGCCTCGGGCGGGGTGACCTGGTTGGCCGAGCGTCCGAAATAGCGTTGTGCTGCGGCCTCGAACCCACGTGAGCCTGCGCCCAGAAACGCGCGGTTCATGTAGATCGTCAGGATTTCGTTCTTGGTATACTTCCACTCCAGCGCGAAGGCATAGGGGACTTCCTTCAGCTTGCGCCACACGCTGCCGCGCCGACATTCGGCCTCGTAATCGGCCTCGGACTGCCATTCGTTGGGGTCAAACGGCACGCCAAGGCACAGAAGCTTCGCGACCTGCTGCGTGATGGTGGAACCGCCATGCCCGGAAAGCGCCCCGCGCCCTTCGGACAGGTTGACGCGCATTGCGCCGATGATCCCGCGCGGACTGACGCCCAGATGCTGGTAGAATCGCCGGTCTTCGGTCGCGACGATGGCGTTGCGCAGGTGGGGTGACACGGTTTCCGCCGTGATCGTGCCGCCGAAGGATTCGCCGCGCCAGGCGAACACCTCGCCCGCGTCATCCATCAGCGTGACGGACCCGCGGGCGCGCCCGTCCAGCATTTCGGTCACATCGGGCATGGTGGACCAGAAATAGAAGGTGGCCAGCCCCACGATTACGGCCACAACAGCGGAGATGCGCCAGGTGACGCCCCAGACCAGCCGCCAGATCCAGCGGAAGATTCCCCCGAAAAAGCGCCGGATCGGCCCGCCGCGCGGTGCGGCCTTGCGGGGCTTTGCGGGGCGCTTGCGCGGGCCTGACGGCGCTGCACCCTGTGATTGCCGCCGTTCAGCGACCAGCGGAGACCGCCGTTTGCCTGGAGTATTCATGCTGCTGCCTGCCTGCCCGGTTTCTACCTGCTTTTATGCCAACCTACATAAACTATTCGCTGCGGCTTGTGGAGGGCACCACAGGACTGATTCGAGATTCACATATTGATTAATTTCTGTGCGAATTAACAAATTAGATGCAAATTTAGGCATCATTCCGAGTCCTTCGCGACATTTTCCGCCAGATTCGTTGAGAACCGGCAGCGTTCCCGACTTGATGCAATTCACGGTCACTCGATGTCTCTGATCTTTCGAAAGGTAATAACGTGAAATTCATCATAGCAACGATCAAACCGTTCAAGCTGGAGGAAGTCCGCGAGGCGCTGACATCCATCGGCGTGCGCGGGATGATGGTCACAGAGATCAAGGGCTTCGGCTCTCAGTCCGGGCATACGGAGATTTATCGCGGCGCGGAATATGCCGTGAACTTCGTGCCCAAGGTCAAGCTGGAAATCGCGGTTTCGGATGCGATGGCCGACCAAGTGGTCGAGACGCTTCAGACGACGGCGCGTACCGACAAGATCGGCGACGGTAAGATCTTCGTTCTGGATCTGGCGCAGGCGGTGCGCGTCCGGACCGGCGAGACCAACGACGACGCGCTTTGAAGCATCGCCGGATCATCAGCCCCCAGATTATCAGACAAGGACAAACAAGATGAAACTGTTGAAACTACTTCCACTTGCAGCGTTGGCGGTGATGCCGACGCTCGGGTTCGCCCAGGAGGTCACGGAGGCCGCAGAAGCCGTGGACGCGACAGCGACGCTGAACATGGAGATGGTGTTCATCTTCAACTCGCTGCTGTTCCTCATCGGCGGCGTGCTGGTGTTCTTCATGGCTGCAGGCTTCTGTATGCTGGAGGCCGGTCTGGTCCGCACCAAGAACACCACGATGCAGCTGACCAAGAACGTCGCGCTGTTCTCGTTGGCGTCGATCTTCTATTATCTGGTTGGTTTCAACCTGATGTACCCGGGCGACGCCTGGATGTTCCAGGGCTGGATGGGCGGTTTCTCCCCCACCGTGCTGGAGCCTGTCGGTGTTGGCATGGCTGATCTTGTCGATGTGTCTTATGCGTCGGTCGGTTCCGACTTCATCTTCCAGTTGATGTTCTGTGCGGCAACCGCGTCCATTGTTTCGGGTGCGCTGGCCGAGCGTATCAAGCTGTGGCCCTTCCTGTTCTTCGTAATCGTTCTGACCGGCATCATCTACCCGATCCAGGCTTCCTGGTCCTGGGGTGGCGGCTGGCTGTCGGAAGCGGGCTTCTCGGACTTTGCGGGTTCGTCCATCGTGCATGGTGCCGGTGGCTGGGCTGCCCTTGCCGGTGCGCTGATCCTTGGTCCGCGTCTGGGCAAATACAAAGATGGCCGTGTCATCCCGATGCCTGGGTCCAACCTGCCGCTGGCGACGCTGGGCATGTTCATCCTGTGGTTCGGCTGGTTTGGCTTCAACGGTGGCTCGCAGCTGGCGATGGGCACTGTCGGCGACGTGGCTGATGTCAGCCGGATCTTTGCAAACACCAACGCGGCCGCTGCCGGTGGTTCGATTGCCGCGCTGATCCTGTCGCAGCTGCTGTTCAAGAAGGCCGACCTGACCATGGTGCTGAACGGCGCGCTGGCCGGTCTGGTGTCGATCACCGCTGAACCTCTGGCCCCGGGCATTGGCCTGGCGACGCTGATCGGTGCGATCGGTGGCGTGATTGTGGTGCTGACCGTGCCGATGCTGGACAAGTTGAAGATCGATGATGTTGTTGGCGCCATTCCGGTCCACCTGTTCGCAGGGATCTGGGGCACGCTGGCGGTGGTTCTGAGCAACGGCGACGCGACGCTGGGCGGTCAGATCACCGGGATCGTCGGGATCGGTGTGTTCATGTTCGTCGCTTCGGCTATCGTGTGGTTCATTCTGAAAGCTGTCGTGGGTATCCGTGTCGATGCGGAATCCGAAATCGCCGGGCTGGACACCACCGAACTGGGCATGGAAGCCTATCCTGAATTCGGGAAGTGATATCGGTTGACTGAAAATGCGAAAGCCCGGGCAATGCCCGGGCTTTTTGCGTTTGAATGCAGGCGGCCATTAAATGCGGGTTGCGGTCAGTCCAGTGCGTCCGACGGTGCCAATGCGAAGAACTGTTCACCGGACCATATTCCGAACCAGCTGATGCCGTTCACTTCATGATCGGTGCCCAGATCGACCAGCCGGTAAAAGCTTTTGCGGTCGATCAGCGCCTCCAGCCCGTCGCGCACCATGATATAGGGCGACGGCGCATCCGTCCCGGGGTCGATCGCTACCCGCAGCGGGTGGTCGGCGCCAAGGTGCACCCGGTCGCCGACATTGGTCACGAAGGTCAGGCTGGGCGTATCGTCGGTGCCTGCCTGTTCGAAGTCTATGGCGACGAAGGGCGCATCTTCGACCTGAATTCCCAGTTTCTCGACCGGGGTGACAAGGAAATATGCCTCTCCCTCGCGCCGCAGGATGGTCGAGAACAGGCGCACCATGGCCGGGCGCGTGATCGGGCTGCCTTCATGATACCAGGTCCCGTCGCGCGCGATGCGGATGTCGATGTCGCCGCAGAATGGCGGGTTCCACAGGTGCACCGGCGGCAATTTGCCGTTTTCGGCGGCCCCGTTCGTTGCCGCGCTGACCGATGCTGCTATGCTTTGTGCCGAAGGTGTCACGATGTTTTGTCCGTTGGTGTGTTTTGCCATCTGTCCGCTGCGGGATATGTGTGATGCAAGACGGAATGAGATATGAACATATGGCATATAACTGTCCCTGCAAGAACCGACCCCCAGATGATGGAGCCTGCCGCGATGACTGATGACACCGACCTGATTGCGCAGATCGAAGCCCTTGGCGGCAAGCTGGCGCAGGCGCGCGACAGTATCAACACGCGGTTTATCGGACAAAAGCGGGTGGTGGACCTGACACTGACCGCCATGTTGTGCGGGGGGCACGGCCTGTTGATCGGGCTGCCGGGGCTGGGCAAGACCCGGCTGGTGGACACGCTGTCCACGGTCATGGGGCTGCATGGCAACCGCATCCAGTTCACGCCCGACCTGATGCCTGCCGATATTCTGGGGTCCGAGGTGCTGGAAACCGCCGCCGACGGCACCCGTGCCTTCCGCTTTGTCGAGGGGCCGGTGTTTTGCCAGTTGCTGATGGCCGATGAGATCAACCGTGCCAGCCCGCGCACGCAGGCCGCCCTATTGCAGGCCATGCAAGAGCGTGAGGTCACGATTGCCGGCGCGCATCGCAAGCTGGCCGCGCCCTTCCATGTGCTGGCAACGCAGAATCCCATCGAGCAAGAGGGCACCTATCCCCTGCCCGAGGCACAGCTGGACCGTTTTCTGGTGCAGATCGACGTGGAATATCCCGACCGCGCGACCGAACGCGACATCTTGATCGCCACGACCGGGGTGGAGGACGGCAAAGCGTTTGCCGTGTTCACTGCGGCAGAGTTGATTGCCGCCCAGACCGTGCTGCGCCGGATGCCAGTGGGAGATGGGGTGGTGGACACGATCCTGGATCTGGTGCGCGCCTGCCGCCCGATGGAAGCCGACGCGCATGATGCTGTAAAAGGCAGTGTAAGCTGGGGGCCGGGGCCGCGTGCGGCACAGGCGCTGATGCTGACGGTGCGGGCGCGGGCGCTGCTGGATGGCCGTCTGGTGCCGACGGTCGATGATGTCCGCGCCATGGCACGGCCCGTGCTGACGCACCGCATGGCGCTGAGCTTTGCGGCGCGGGCGCGCGGCGAAGTTCTGGGGTCGGTCATTGACACGGTTGCGGCCTCGGTTACCGGGCTGGAGGCTGCGGCTTGATCGCTACCCCCGTTCATCTACGCGAAGGGGCCGAAGGGCTGGCCGCGACATTGCCTGCGCTGCTGGCCGATGCGCAGCAACTGGCGGCGTCGGTCCTGCCGGGCGCGCATGGCCGCAGGCGTGCGGGGCACGGCGATGAGTTCTGGCAATATCGCCCCGCCACAGCATCCGACAGCGCGTCGCGGATTGACTGGCGGCGTTCTGCCCGGTCGGATGTGCATTTCGTGCGCGAAACCGAATGGCAGGCGGCGCAGTCGGTGATGTTGTGGGTGGATCAGGCGCAGTCCATGCGGTTTTCCGGCGCGGAAAAGCGTGCGAGCAAACTGGAGCGCGCGCGATTGCTGGCGCTGGCCTCGGCCGTGCTGCTGGTGCGCGGGGGCGAGCGCGTGGGCCTGTTGAACGACGCCGCCGATCTGCCGCCGCGCGCGGGGCAGGGGCAGTTGCTGCGGCTGGGCGCGGGGCTGTTTCCCACCGATGCCGCGCAGGAATACGGCGCGCCCGCGCTGACCACGTTGCCCGCCCACGGCCGCGCGCTGTTTGTGTCGGACTATCTGGGCGATCTGGACGGGATCACCGATGCGCTGACCCGCGCGACCGACCGGGGCGTGCATGGGGCCATCGTGCAGATCCTCGACCCGGTGGAAGAGGATTTTCCGTTTGACGGGCGGTCGATCTTCACCTCGATGGGCGGTGGCCTGCGGCATGAGACGCTGAAGGCCGGTGATCTGCGCGCCCGCTATCTGGCCCGCCTGGCCGAGCGGAAGGACAGGCTGGCGGCGCTGGCGCGGCTGACGGGCTGGCAATTCACCACGCACCATACCGACACGTCCGCCACGGTGGCGCTGATGTGGATCTACCACGCCCTTTCAGGGGCGCGCTGATGCTGACGCTGGGCCCCCTTGGCTTTGCCGCCCCTGGCCTGTTGCTGGCGCTGGTAGCGCTGCCGCTGCTGTGGTGGCTGTTGCGTGCGGTGCCGCCCGCCCCGGTGGTGCGGCGGTTTCCCGGTGTTTCCCTGCTGCTGGGTCTGCGCGATACGACGCAAGAGGCCGACAAGACGCCCTGGTGGCTGTTGCTTTTGCGCGCATTGGCGGTAGCGGCGCTGATCGTCGCCTTTGCCGGCCCCGTGCTGAACCCGCAGGTGGACCGGACCGGTAGCGGGCCGTTGCTGGTGGTCACCGATGCCACATGGGCGAGCGCCCGTGACTGGCCGCGCCGTCAGGACCGTATGGCCGAGGTGTTGGATGAGGCCGGGCGCGCAGGGCGCACTGTCGCCGTCGTGGCCTTGACCGCGCCGCCGCAGGGTGGTGTCGTGTTCCGCGCTGCCGATGCCGCTGTCGAAAACCTGCCATCCGTCACCCCGCAACCGTGGGAGCCGGTGCCAGATACCGCGTGGCTCGACACTCTGCCCGAGGCGGTGGAAACCTATTGGCTGTCGGACGGCCTGGCCCGCCCGTCCCGCGACACTTTGCTGGCAGCGTTGGAACAGCGTGGCCCCGTCGCGGTGTTCGAGACGACGCGCCCGGTCGTGGCCCTGCCGCCCGTGACCTATGCCGATGGCCTGCTGACCGTCACCGCCCGGCGGCTGTCCGATGCCGTGGCGACTGATATGGTCGTCAGTGCCATGGGGCGTGACCCCGCAGGGGTGGAGCGTGAACTGGCACGTGTGACTCTGGAATTTAGCGCGGGCGATACCGCTGCCAGCGCCGAGCTGTCCTTGCAGCCCGAATTGCGCAACCGCATCACCCGGTTTCAGATCGCGGGCGAACGCGGCGCAGGGGCAGTCAGCCTGACCGATGACGCGCTGCAACGCCGCAAGGTGGCGATGCTGTCGGGCCGCGACGGGCGTGAGGGGTTGGAGCTGCTTTCCCCGCTGTATTTCCTGCGGCAGGCGCTGGACCCTGTGGCCGACCTGATCGAAAGCCCGTCGCTGGATGACCTGCTGCTGTCGGCCCCTGATGTGATCGTTCTGGCCGACCATGCGCTGATTTCCGAAGTTGAGACCGCGCAGGTTCAGGCCTGGATCGACGGCGGCGGCATGCTGCTGCGTTTTGCCGGGCCACGGTTGGCGGCAAGCGACCTCAGCCGCGACAGCGAGGACCCGCTGATGCCCGTGCGCCTGCGCATCGGGGGCCGCACCGTGGGCGGCGCCATGAGTTGGGGGGAGCCGCGCACCCTGCGCCCCTTTGCCGAGGATGGGCCGTTCGCCGGGCTGACGATCCCCGACGATGTTACCGTCGCCAGCCAGGTGATGGCGCAGCCTGATCCGGGGCTGGCGGACCGCACGATAGCGTCGCTTGCCGACGGGACGCCGCTGGTCACGCGCAAGTATCTGGGCGACGGGCAGGTGGTGCTGTTCCATGTGACGGCGAATGCCGAATGGTCGACCCTGCCGCTGTCGGGGCTGTTTGTGGACATGCTGGAACGGTTGGCGGTTTCCACCCGCCCCGCAGCGCCCGGGGCCGAGGATCTGGTGGGCACAAGCTGGGTGCCCGAACGGGTGCTGGACGGGTTTGGCGTGGTGCAGGACGCGGGTAACATGGTCGCGGTGCAAGGCGAGGCGCTGTCCGGTGGCGTCAGCGCCGATGTGCCGCCGGGCGTCTATGCGGGGCCTGCCGGGCGTTTCGCGTTGAATGTCACAACGCCAGAGACACGATTGCAATCAACGGCATGGCCCGCCGACATCCCGCTGGAACGCGGCAGTGTGACGCGCGAAACCGATCTGAAGGGGGTTGTGCTGATGCTGGCGCTGGGGGCGCTTTTCATCGACATTCTGGCAACGCTGGGTCTGTCTGGTGGGGGCGCGTCCAGGCGGTTTGGCCGGGCCTCGGCGGTGGCGGTCGCGCTGATGCTGGCGCTGTCGATGCCGCAGGGTGCACAGGCGGAAATCGACGATCGGCTGGCGCTGCAAGCCACCGATGCCGTGGCGCTGGCGCATATCGTCACCGGCGATCCGCGTGTCGATGACGTGGCGCAGGCCGGGTTGGCCGGGCTGTCGCAGACGCTGTTTCGCCGCACCTCGGTCGAGCCTGTTGACCCGATTGGCGTGGATCTGGAGCGTGATGAGCTGACATTCTTCCCGTTCCTCTACTGGCCCGTCACGGAAAGCACCCCGATCCCATCGGATGCTGCTTATGCGAAGCTGAACCGCTATTTGCGCGGTGGCGGCATGATCATGTTCGACACGCGCGACGCTGAACTGGCGCGGCTGTCGCGCACCACGCCCGCTGCGCGGCGGTTGCAGGCGCTGGCCCGCCCGCTGGATATTCCGCCGCTGGAACCCATCCCCGAGGATCATGTGCTGACCCGCACGTTCTACCTGTTGCAGGATTTTCCGGGCCGTTTCACCGGCGCCGATGTCTGGGTCGAAGCCGCGCCCGCTGATGCGACGCAGGTTGATGGCACGCCGTTTCGCAACCTCAACGACGGGGTGACGCCGGTCATCATCGGCGCGCATGACTGGGCGGCCGCATGGGCGGTCGATGAGCGTGGCGCGCCGCTGCTGCCCGTGGGGCGCGGCCTTGCCGGGGAGCGGCAGCGCGAAATCGCCCTGCGCTTTGGCGTCAACCTGATCATGCATGTGCTGACCGGCAACTACAAATCTGACCAGGTGCATGTGCCCGCGCTGTTGGAAAGGCTGGGACAATGATGGGGCAGATCGTCTTTGCGCCGCTGGTATGGCCCGAGGTGTTGGTGCTGGCGCTGGTGCTGGCCGTGGCCCTGACCGGGGTGTCGCTGTGGCGCGGTATGGCGGGCTGGTGGCTGCGCGGGTTGACGGCGCTGGCGCTGGTGGCAGCGCTGGCCAACCCCTCGGTTCAGTCCGAGGACCGCGACCCCTTGAGCAGCATCGCGCTGGTCGTCGTGGATGAAACCGCGTCGAACCGTATCAGCACCCGCCCCGATCAGACCGACCGCGCGCTGGACCACCTGACCAGCCGCCTGTCGGCGCTGGAGGGGATCGACCAGCGGGTAATCCGGGTACAGGACGACCCCGACAATACCGGGTCGCTGGTCAATGGCGCGATTGCGCAGGCGTTGACCGACATCCCGCGCGACCGGCTGGCCGGTGTCTTCGTGGTGGGCGACGGACAGGTGCATGATGCCGACAGCCCGCCGGACCTGCCCACGCCGCTGCATCTGCTCCAGACTGGTGAGGCCGATGACTGGGATCGCCGCCTGATCGTGCAGAACGCGCCGGGGTTCGCCATTCTGGGCGAGCCTGTCACGATCACCCTTCGGGTTGAGGATCAGGGCGCGGTGCCGCCCTCGGTCGCGGGCAGCGCCGAGCTTGCACTGTCGCTCAACGGGGACACTCCGCGTGTGGTCACGGCGCCCATCGGGCAGGATCTGCAACTTCAGGTGACGCTGGAACAGGGCGGCATGAACGTCTTGCAATTCGAGCTGGCCGATACACCGGGTGAGCTGACGACGCGCAACAATGCCGCGGTGATTCAGATCAACGGGGTGCGCGACCGGCTGTCGGTGCTGCTGGTATCAGGGGAACCCAACGCCGGGCAACGCACATGGCGCAATCTGCTGAAATCCGATGCCTCGGTCGATCTGGTGCATTTTACCATTCTGCGCCCGCCCGACCGGCAGGACGGGGTGCCGGTGAACGAGCTGTCGCTGATCGCCTTTCCCACGCGGGAATTGTTTGTCGACAAGATCGAGGAATTCGATCTCATCATCTTCGACCGTTATCGCCGCCGGGGTATCTTGCCGAATGCCTATTTCGACAACATCCGCCAGTATGTGGAAAACGGTGGTGCGCTGCTGGTCGTGGGCGGACCGGAATTTGCCGGGGTCGACAGTATCTGGCGCTCTGCCCTGGGCGAGGTGTTCCCCGCCTATCCCACCGCGCGCGTCCTGAATGAGGGGTTCACCCCACGCATCAGCGATCTGGGCCAGCGCCACCCCGTCACTGAAGGGTTGGAACAATTCGCCCCTGCGGGCGCGGAAGGCGAAGGCCCCGGCTGGGGCCGCTGGCTGCGCCAGATCGAAGTGATCCCTGAGCAGGGGCAGGTGGTGATGCAAGGCGTCGGCGACCGCCCGCTCCTGGTGCTGGACCGGGTGGCCGAGGGGCGCGTGGCGCTTCTGGCGTCCGATCAGGCATGGCTGTGGGACCGGGGTTTCGAGGGCGGCGGGCCGCAGCTGGAATTGCTGCGCCGTCTGGCCCATTGGATGATGGCCGAGCCCGAACTGGAAGAAGAATCGCTGACCGCGACCGCCGAAGGCAACCGCATCACCATCGCGCGCCGCACCCTGTCCGACACTGCCCCCGACGTGACGCTGACCGCGCCGGATGGCGGTACGGTGACGCTGGGCCTGACTGAAACCACGGCCGGTCTGTTCAGCGCGGAATATGAGGCGGCTGATCTGGGCCTTTACCGGCTGAGCGATGGCACGTTTGATGCGGTGGTGGCGCTGGGCCCCTCTGCCCCGCGTGAGTTCGAGGATACCATCGCCACCCCGGACCGGCTGGGGCCACTGATCGCCGAAACACGGGGCGGTGTCGCGCGGATCGAGGATGGTCTGCCCGACCTGCGGCTGGTCGGCGAGGGGCGAGAGGCATCGGGGCGCGGTTGGCTGGGCGTCACGCAGCGCGATGCCTATATCACGACCGATGTGCGGATTGCGGCGCTGCTGCCGGTGTGGCTGTGGCTGCTGTTGGCGGCCGGGCTGGCGCTGGGTGCCTGGCTGCGCGAGGGGCGGCGGTAGGTCGGATTGATCTGGCGGCATCTGGCATCTGACAGGTATCTGCGCGTTGGCAGTGACACGGCTGCGGCACGCGTCTTGATGTAGCGTCACCTGGTTCGACCGCCCCCGGCTTATGGCGCAAGGGGCGGCAGCGCTTCAGTAGCTGTAGTCAGCGTAGATCCGCGTCAGATCGCCGTTCCAGTCGCCGTTATAGCGCGCCAGCAGCTCATCCGCAGGGGTCTGGCCGGATTCCAGCGTCTCTTGCAGAGCATTCAGGAAATGCGTCTCATCGGGCAACATGCCACCCGCCCCCGGCATGGCGCGGGATTTCAACCCGGCTTCGGCGATCGCGACAACCTCGCGCGCCAGATCGTGCATGCGGATGCCATGGGTTTCGGCCTGAAGCCCGTCGACGGATGCGGCGACGCGCAGTGCCTCGCGCGCCTCAGAATCCCAGCCCTTCACCAGATCAGATGCGGCATCGAGCGCGCCCTGATCATAGGTCAGCCCGACCCAGAAGGCGGGCAGCGCGCAGAGGCGCCGCCAGGGGCCGCCATCGGCACCGCGCATCTCGATGAACTTTTTCAGCCGCGCCTCGGGAAAGATCGTGGTCAGGTGATCGGCGAAATCCGACAGGGTGGGGATTTCACCGGGCAGCGCGGGCAGCGCGCCGCGCATGAAGTCGCGGAAGGATTGCCCCAGCGCGTCAATGTATTTGCCGTCGCGGTAGACAAAATACATCGGCACATCCAGCGCGTAATCCACCCATTGTTCGAACCCGAAGCCTTCATCGAAGACGAACGGCAACATGCCGGTGCGCGCCCCGTCCAGATCGCGCCAGATGCGCGCGCGCCAGGATTTGTGCCCGTTGGGCTTGCCGTCAAAGAAAGGTGAATTCGCAAAAAGAGCCGTGGCGACGGGTTGCAGCGCCAGTGCGACCCGCAGCTTCTGCACCATGTCGGCCTCGGACCCGAAGTCAAGGTTTACCTGAACGGTGCAGGTCCGATACATCATCTGGGTGCCATGGGTGCCGACGCGGCCCATGTAATCGGTCATCAGCCGGTAGCGGCCCTTTGGCATGACCGGCATCTGCTCATGGCTCCAGATCGGGGCGGCACCCAGCCCGATGAAGCCCACGCCGATGGTCTCGGCCACGGCCTGCACTTCGCGCAGGTGCTGGTTCACCTCGTCGCAGGTCTGGTGGATGGTTTCCAGCGGTGCGCCCGACAATTCAAGCTGCCCGCCGGGTTCCAGACTGACATTCGCACCGTCTTTTTCCAACCCGATGATATGACCGCCTTCCTGAACTGCGGCCCAGCCGAAGCGGTCGCGCAGCCCTTCCAGCATGGCGCGGATCGACCGGGGGCCGTCATAGGGCAGGGGGTTCAGCGTGTCTTTGCAATAGCCGAATTTCTCATGCTCGGTGCCGATGCGCCAGTCGGCCTTCGGTTTGCAGCCCGATGCGAGGTATTCGACCAGTTGCGATTTCGACTCGATCGGCCCGCCGCCGGTTTGAGGTATGGACATGGGGCTGCTCCGATCTTCCGTGTTATGCGTGATGCGTGACTTGGTTCCAACGCGTCGTCAAGTCAAGCCCGTGGAGTGAGGCTCTTCAATTCAGAGCTGTCAGATGACGCCGCTGCCATATCAGTTGGTCCCCCGCCGGGTCGGCATGATTGACCGCGCGCAGAAGGGCCGACATGTCGAGGCCGGGCAAGCTGGCAAACAGGTCGAACAATTGATCTGCGCCCTGCGCGCCCGCCGGGATGGTCAGGGCCGCGCCGGGCGGCGCGGTCAAGAGCCATGTGCGGCCCGCGTCGCACAGGTGCAACGCCGTCAGATCGCTGAGGGCGACAAAGCCGCCGGTTTCCGGCCCAAAGTACGAGATCTGCCCTTCGACCACCTGCACGATGCCGGGGCCGGTATCGGCGCGCTGAAACCGCATGCGGCGCAGGCCGGTGATCGCGGCGGCCACGCCTGCCAGCCCCACGGCCAGCCCGATGGCCACCATGAGCACCCCGCCCAGGCTGCCCAGCCACAGCCCGGCCAGCACGATGGCGCCCCCTGCCAGAACCTCGCGCCAGCGGTGCAGGCGCGCCGCGATCTCGGCCCGGACCATCACAGCCAATCCCCCAGATGCGCCTGCCACAGGGTAAGCGCTGCCACGGCAGCCGTATCGGCGCGCAGGATGCGCGGGCCGAGGCTGACGGGGGTAACAAAGGGCAGGGCGCGCAGGCGCTCACGCTCGGCCGGGGAAAAGCCACCTTCGGGGCCGGTCAGGATTGCCCAGGGGCCGGGTGCGGCGGCGGCAAGGGTCGATGCCGCACCCACCAACGATTCGTCGGCCCACAAGATGCGCCGCGCATGGTCCCAGCTGTCGAGGACGCGGGACAGGGGTTGCAGGTCATCCACCGGGGGCACGAAGGTGCCGCCGCATTGCTCTGCAGCCTCAAGGGCATGGGCTTGCAGCCGGTCCTGGCGCAGGCGTTCGGAATTGGTGAACTGCGTCTGCACCGGCAGGATGCGCGCGGCCCCCATCTCTGCCGCCTTTTCGACGATGAAATCGGTGCGCGCCTTCTTGATCGGTGCGAACATGAGCCAGACATCGGGCGGGTTTTGCTGCGGGGCGGATTGGTCACGGCAGATCGCCACCCCGCCGCGCTTGCCCGTTTCGGCGATTTCGGCCTGCCATTCGCCGTCGGACCCGTTGAACACCGAGACGAAAGCGCCCGCCTGAAGGCGCATGACATTAAACAGATAGTGTGCATGATCGCCGCTAAGGGCAACAGGTTGCCCCGGCCCCATCGGCTGATCTACAAACAACCTGACTTTTGCGCGTGATCCGGAATACGACATGGGACCGACAGTATGACCGACCCGACCCGATTGCCAGAGGGCGAGCCGCCCGGCCATGAAGAAAACGGGCCTGAAGGAAATGGGCCAGACCGAAGCGGACCTGACGCAGGCGCGCGGCAGAACGCGGACGCGCAAGCGGCGGCTGCGGGCCCGGATCTTGATGTTGCCGGGCAGGATGCTGGACAGGGTGTGCCTGCCGGGCGGCCTGCGGCAAACCCCGCAGATGCCCAGTCAGGGCCGTCGCAGGCCGGGTCTGCGCAGCCTGCCGGTGCGCAGGGGCAGGTGGCCGATGCGCCCGCTGACAATTGGGTGGACAGTTACGCCCCGCCCGAAGCCCGCCCGTTCCTGCGCCTCAGCCGCGCGGACCGGCCCATCGGCACCTGGCTTTTGTTGCTGCCCTGCTGGTGGGGGGCGCTGCTGGGGGCCTCGGCGGTGCCGGAAACCGCGGGCTGGCTGACGGTCTGGATCATCGTGGGCTGCGGGTTGGGGGCGTTCTTGATGCGCGGCGCGGGCTGTACCTGGAACGACATTACGGACCGCGATATCGACGACAAGGTGGCGCGCACCCGGTCGCGCCCGATCCCTTCGGGGCAAGTCACGGTGCGGGGCGCGTTGATCTGGATGTCGGTGCAATCGGTAGTCGCGCTTGCGATCTTGCTGACCTTCAACCTGAATGCGATTTTGCTGGGCATTCTGTCGCTGGGGCTGGTGGCGATCTATCCCTTTGCCAAGCGCTTTACCTGGTGGCCGCAGGTTTTCCTGGGATTGGCGTTCAACTGGGGCGCGCTGCTGGCCTGGACAGCGCAGACCGGGTCGATCGCGCTGCCGGCGGTGTTTTTGTACCTTGCGGGCATCTGCTGGACGATCTTCTATGACACGATCTATGCGCATCAAGACAAGGAAGACGATGCGCTGATCGGCGTGAAATCAACGGCGCTGCTGTTTGGTGACAACACCCTGACCTGGCTGCGCGGCTTTCTGGTGGGCACGGTGGTGCTGATGTCGCTGGCGGTGATCTATGCGCTGGCCCCGCTGGCCGATCCGCTGAAAATGTCCATCGGACTTTGCGCGGCCTGGGCCTTTGGGGCGCATATGAACTGGCAACTGGGAAAGCTGGACAATGACGACACCGAGACCTGCCTGCGGTTGTTCCGGTCGAACCGGGATGCGGGGCTGATCGTTGCGCTGTTTCTTGCCATATCACTTTTGGTTTGATTGCGCCCGCGCCGCGCAGCGTTTAGGCACCATGCGGATGGATGGCATTTTGCAAAGGCTTCACGGATGAAGGTTTCCAGAACCACGATGATCGGGGCGGGCGTTTTTGTTGTGGCTGCCTTCATGTCGCTGGTCTTGGGCTATCTGTCAGTGCGCGGCGTCGAGCGGGTCACAAAAGGCTCGATCGAGGGTGCGCTGGAAGCGGATGACATGGATTGGGCGCGGGTGCGCACCGATGGGCTGCTGGTCAGCCTGTCCGGCACCAGCCCGACCGAGGCCGACCGCTTCCACGCCCTGACGCTTGCCAACGCCGTGGTAGATGCCACCCGCGTGATCGACCTGATGACCGTGGCTGATACGGCTGGGATCGAAGGGCCGCGTTTCCAGATGGAATTGCTGCGCAACAGTTTCGATGTCTCGATCATCGGTCTGGTCCCGGCCGCGTTCGGAAATGATGCGGTGATCGATAGCATCACCGACCTGGCGCCCGACATGGCCGTGGCAGACATGCTGGAGGTTGCCGATTACCCTACGCCCCCGGATTGGGACCGCGCGGTTGGCTTCGCGCTGGATGCGCTGGAGTTGCTGAACGCGGCAAAGATCTCGATCGCGGCGGATGGCGTGCATATCAACGCACTGGCTGACAGCACCGACCACCGCACCGATCTGGAAACCCAGATCGGTGAGATGGTCCCCGATGGCTTGCAGGTAACGCTGGAAATCACCGCACCGCTGCCGGTCATCACGCCCTTTACCCTGCGCTTCACTGTTGAGGAAGGCGCGGCGCGGTTCGATGCCTGCTCTGCCGATACGACAGAGGCGCGCGACCAGATCCTTGCTGCCGCGCAAGATGCCGGGTTGCGCGGGCGGCCCACGTGTACCCTGGGCCTGGGCACGCCGACGCCCCGTTGGGCGCAGGCAGCCGCCAGCGCCATTGCCGAAGTCGGCGCGCTGGGTGCGGGGTCGGTTACTATGTCGGATACCGATATGTCGCTGGTGGTGCCGCATACCGTGGCCCAGCAGGCGTTCGATCAGTCGGTCGGCGCGCTGGAAGGGTCGCTGCCCGATGTCTTCTCGCTCGAATCGGTGCGGCTGCCCGCGCCCGATACCCAGGCCGTCAGCCCCGCTGATGCCATCGAATTCATCGCCACCCTGTCGCCCGAGGGGCAGGTTCTGTTGCGTGGCCGCCTGACGGATGAGCGCATTCGCAGCGCCGTCAATGGCTATGCCCGTGCCCGGTTTGGCATGCAGGCGGTGCAGATGTCGGCGCGGCTGGACCCCGATCTGCCCGAGGGCTGGCCGCTGCGCGCCCTTGCCGCGCTGGAGGCACTGGCCGAACTGCACAATGGTCTGGCCCATGTCCGCCCTGACCGGATCGAGGTGCGCGGCGTGTCGGGCAATACCGATTCCAGCGATGTGATTTCGCGCGTCCTGTCGGAAAAGCTGGGTCAGGGCACCGATCTGCGCATCGACGTGCGCTATGATGAAACCCTCGACCCTGCCTTTGGTGCCCCGACGCCTGCCAGTTGCGAAGCTGACATCGCCGCCGTTCTGGCAGATCGCCAGATCACCTTTGACCCCGGTTCAGCCTCGATCGACGCTGATACCGGCGAGGTGCTGGACCGGATCGCGGATATTTTGCGCGAATGCGGCGAGATCGAGATGGAAGTTGCGGGTTATACCGACAGCCAAGGCCGCGCGGAAACCAACCTTGCCCTGTCGCAGCGCCGGGCCGAGGCGGTGGTCAACAGCTTGATGACCCGTCGGGTGCTGGTCTCGGGGCTGCTGCCGGTGGGCTTTGGCCAGGAAGACCCGATTGCCGACAATGCCACCGCCGAGGGGCGCGAGGCCAACCGCCGGATCGAATTTCGCCGCGTCGTGGACCCGGCCGAAGAAGTCCCCGCCGAGGCCGAGCGTGACCCCGAACTGGAGGCCGGGCTGGAAATCACCGTCAGCACGCCGGGCGAAGATACGATCCGCCCGCGCGCTCGTCCCGCGCGCGATGAAGATGAATAAGGTCGCCCGGACCCTTCGCGCCGTGGCAGGCAGGGCGCTTCTCGCGCGATGCACCGCATTGACAGCCCCGGCTGAAACGTCGATTTCCAGGCCATCCGCAAACGATCCCTTCAAGGCAGAGCTTTCATGAACCGTATCGAATTCATTCTCGTGACTTCCCTGATCCTGTTCGTGGTCTTCGGTCTGGGCTGGTTTTCGTACTGGCTGTTGCACCGCTTCACCCGTGTGTCGCAGGCTGATATTGGCGAACTGGACCGCATGGCGCAGGCCCTGCATGACGCCGAGATGCAGCGCGACCAGGCGATCGAATATGTGCATGCGCGCGAAGGCGAACTGGTCAACCGGCTGGCGCAGACCGAGGCAGAGCTGCGCGCGGCGATGGACGGGCTGCGCGACGCCCGGTACGACGCCGATCAGCTGCGCAACTATATCGAGGAAAATCAGAAGGCGTGACGGATCTGCCCGCGCCGCCTTGGCGGGCTTTTGCGTTGGCGCGGCAAGAGCATGGTGCGCAAGGTGTTGGCCGGGCGCAGGGCCATCCGACGACTGGTCATCCAGCGGCGGGCTGCCTTCTACCAGCGGCGCAGCGCATCCTCATCCGCCTGCGTCGCGGTGACCCAACGCGCCCCCTCGGTCGTGATTTCCTTTTTCCAGAAGGGCGCGCGCGATTTCAGGTAATCCATCAGGAATTCCGCCGCAGCAAAGGCATCGGCGCGGTGGGGGGCTGCGGTGGCGACCATCATGATCGCAGCGCCCACCGGCATCTTGCCGAATCTGTGGACGATCAGCGCGTCCGACAGTGACCAGCGGCGCATCGCGCTGTCACGCATCGCATCAATCGCGGGGCCGGTCATGGCGGGGTAATGCTCGATCTCTAGCGCGATCAATGTGGCATCAGGCAGGTCCCGCACCAGTCCGCAAAAAGTGACGATTGCCCCCGCGCCGCGGCATTGCTTCGCAAACGCGGCGCATTCGGCACCGAAGTCAAAAGGCCCGGGCTCGACGCGGACGCCCATGCCTCAGCCGCCGGTCATGGGTGGGAAAAAGGCCACTTCTTGCGCGCCTGACAGCGGGGCGTCGAAATCGGCCAACGTCTGGTCAACCGCGACCCGCAGCGCAGACAGGTCGGAAAAAGCCAGCGCATACCGTTCGCCGCGCTTGCGCAGTTCCGCCACCAGATCGGCCACGGTTGGTGCCCGCGTTTCCAGCGTCTCGCGCGGCAGGCCGATACGCTCGCGGACCCACGCAAAATATACGACTTCAAGAGGCATGGATGTCATGCGTCATTGGGCGTCATCCTTCAGAAATGGCAGCGCCTTGCGGAAATAGTCCCATCCCGTGATCACCGTCAGCGCGGCGGCCACCCAGATCAGCGCCAGCCCGACGATCCAGATGATGTTGCCGCTGTAATTCGCCACGACCACAACGTTCAGTTCCGAGGTGCCCATGTCGGTCAGCGCGTCGATCAGCGCGGGTTCGTGGCGCAAAAACGCGGCTTCGCGCACATATTCCAACCCCATGGCGAGGAACAGCGTGGCAATCGCCACCATCTGCGCTGTGGTTTTCCATTTGGCCAGCTGCGTCACCTTCAGCAGACCGGAGCTTGTGCCCAGAAACTCGCGCAGGCCCGAAACAAAGACTTCGCGGAACAAGATGGCCGTGGCGGGCAGGATCAGCCAGGGGTCCATGCCGGAATAGCCGGTGATGACCAGAAGGGCGATCACCACCATGACCTTGTCGGCAATCGGATCCAGCATTGCGCCCAGTTTGCTTTCCTGATGCCACAGCCGCGCGAGATAGCCGTCGAAGAAATCCGTCAGCGCGGCCAGACCGAACAGCGCCAGCGCGAACCAATCCGCGAAAGGGCGCGAGAAATACAAAAACAGTATCGCGACGCCAGGGGCGGCCAGCAATCTCAGGACGGTCAGGATATTTGGCAGGTTCCAACGCATACGTGTATCTAGTGCAAAATCTGTCCCAAGGGAAAGCGGTTTTAAAGGCGCGTGCGGGTGCAGGACAAGGGGTGGCGGATTATCCCTGCGGGGTCATCGCCTTGCGCTGGCGCGCGCGTTCGAGGCCCAACTTACGCTCGCGCCAGATGATCAGGACGCCGGCCACCACGACCAGCGCGGCACCCGCCAGCATAGTGAGGGTCGGCACCTCGTCAAACACGGTGTAGCCGATGAGCAGCGCAAACAGGATCGAGATATAGTCGAATGGTGCGACCACGGATGCATCGGCCTCGCGATAGCTTGATGTCAGCAGGATCTGCCCCACACCGCCCAGAAGCCCTGCAAGGATCAGGAGCGCCAGTGTGAGCGTGTCGGGGAAGACCCAGCCGTAGGGCAGGGTCAGCAGCGCCAGCAGCGATGCGGTGGACGAGAACCAGAACACGATGGATGCGGTACCTTCCGTGTGCACCAGCTTGCGCACGAAGACCTGCGCCAGCGCAGCGAAGACCGCGCCGCCCAGCACCAGAAGTGCGCCCAAAGCCTCGGAATGGTTCATCTCGGTGCCCACGGTCAGGCGTGGTGACAGCACGATCATCACGCCGACGATGCCCAGGCCCACGGCGGTGATGCGGAAGGCGCGGACCTGTTCGCCGAGGAACATCGCGGCAAAGATCACGGTCAGCAGCGGCGCGGCATAGCCGATGGCCGTCACCTCGGGCAGGGGCAGGAAGCCCAGACCGGCAAAGGTCAGCCCCATCGCCGTGGTGCCGACCACGCCGCGCCAGAAATGCCCGATGGGATTTGCGGTGCGCAGCCCCCGCGCCAGTTCGTGGCGGTAGATCAGCCAGACCACGATCACCGGAATGGCAAAGAATGACCGGAAGAATACCGCCTGCCCGGGGGGCACCGTGTCTGACACCGCCTTGATGAGCGAGGCCATGACGATGAACACCATGACCGAGGCAATCTTCAGGGAAATTCCGACAAGGGGGCGCATTTCAGGGGTCCGGATATTCTGCTTGCCCCTATCTGGCGACAAATTGCCACGGGTTACAAGGGCTGCGCGGAAAGATTTGTGGCGGGGCGGGGGGCCAGCACCCTGCCGCGGGGGTATGTCCTGATCTGGCCACGCCCGGCCCCCTTCAGTGAAAATCCCGGCTGGGAAACAACTGTTTCGCCTGATCGCGCGGATGCCAGGCGCGGCGGGGCTGTGCCCCACGGGTGATAACGGGGCGGCGCGCCTCATCCCCGCGTCCGCCGGTGGGGTCAATCGCGGTGCCGCTGACATGGCCCAGATGCGCCAGTTCGCCGGACAGATCGGTGATCTCATCGGCGATCAGGTGGATTACTGCGCCCTCGCGCTGCAACCGTCCCGCCACCCGCAACAGCCGCCCGCCGATGACCGCGCGGCGGAACCGGGTGTAGATCTTTGGCCAGACCACCACGTTGCACACGCCGGTCTCATCCTCCAGCGTGATGAAGATCACGCCGGATGCCGTGCCGGGGCGCTGCCGGGTGATGACCAGCCCGCAGACCGCCACGCGCGGGCGCAGGTTCCCCGCCGATACCGTGGGCAGATCGGCGTGGGCGGTCAGCCCGGTCAGGCGCGGGCGCAGCAATTCCATCGGGTGGGCGCGCAACGACAAACGCAGCGACAGGTAATCCTCGATCACCGCCTCGCCCAGCGTCATTTGCGGCAGGTTGACCGTGGGTTCCACGATCCCTTCACCGTCCATCGCGGCACCATCGAACAGTGGCAGCGGGCGGGGCGCGCGCAGGGCGCGTACGGCCCACAGCGCATCGCGCCGTGTCAGATGCATCCCGGCAAAGGCATCGCCCTCGGCCAGCCGTTCCAGCGCGGCAGGCGGCACCCCGGCGCGGCGCCACAGGCTTTCGGGGTCTGGGTAGCCGTTGGCGCGGGCGGCGACGATCCATTCGGCATCGCCTTCGCGCAGGCCCTTCACTTGCCGAAACCCCAGCCGCAGCGCGAAAGACCCGTCGGCGCGGCGTTCCAGCGTATTGTCCCAGGCCGAGGCATTGACGCAGACGCCCCGCACCTCGATCCGGTGGTCGCGCATGTCGCGCACGATCTGGGCGGGGGCATAGAACCCCATCGGCTGGCTGTTCAGCAGCGCACAGCCAAAGGCCGCCGGGTGGTGCCGTTTCAGCCAGGCCGAGGCATAGACCAGCAGCGCGAAACTGGCGGCATGGCTTTCGGGAAATCCGTATTCGCCAAAGCCTTCGATTTGCGCGAAACAGCGGTCGGCGAAATCGGGCTCATACCCACGGTCCAGCATGCCATTGATGAAACGGTCGCGGAAGGTGCCGATGGTGCCCATGCGTTTGAACGTCGCCAGCGACCGGCGCAGGCGGTCGGCCTCGTCCGGGGTGAACCCGGCGGCGACAACGGCGATCTGCATCGCCTGTTCCTGAAACAGCGGCACGCCCAGCGTGCGCTCCAGCACCGCGCGCAGGTCGGTTGAGGGCAGTTCCACCGCCTCGCGCCCCTGACGGCGGTTTATGTAGGGATGCACCATGCCGCCCTGTATCGGGCCGGGCCGGACGATGGCGACCTCGATCACCAGATCGTAGAAACAGCGCGGGCGCATCCGGGGCAGGAAGTTCATCTGCGCCCGGCTTTCCACCTGAAACACGCCAATCGCATCGGCGCGGCACAGCATGTCATAGGTGGCGGGGTCTTCGCGCGGCAGGTTTTCAAGGCTGTACCCCGGCCCGCCATGCGCGGCGATCAGGTGAAACGCCTTGCGGATGCAGGTCAGCATGCCGAGGCTGAGGACATCGACCTTCAAGATGCCCAGCGCGTCGATGTCATCCTTATCCCATTCGATCACGGTGCGCCCGTCCATGGCGGCGTTTTCAATCGGGCACAGCTCATCCAGACGGCCCTTGGTGATGACAAAGCCGCCGACATGCTGCGACAGGTGGCGGGGAAAGCCGATGATCTCGTCGATCAGCGCCATGGTCTGGCGCAGCCGCCGGTCGCCGGGGTCGAGGCCCAGCCCGCGCAGTTGGTCCGCATCCGGCGGCGCGGCCCGCCAGCCCCAGTTGCTGCCCGACAGCGCCGCCAGCAGATCGCCCGACAGGCCCATGACCTTGCCGACCTCGCGGATCGCGGCGCGGGTGCGGAAGTGGATGACCGTGGCAGTCAGCCCGGCGCGGTCGCGGCCATAGGTTTCATAGATGTGCTGAATGACCTCTTCGCGGCGCTCGTGTTCAAAATCCACGTCGATATCGGGCGGCTCGCCGCGTGCCTCGGACATGAAGCGCTCAAACACCATGGAGATCACGTCCGGCGCGACCTCGGTGATGCCCAGGGCGTAGCAGATCACCGAATTGGCCGCCGAGCCGCGCCCCTGACACAAGATGTCGCGCGACCGGGCGAAAGCCACGATGTCATGCACTGTCAGGAAATAGGCGGCAAAACCCAGCGCCTTGATGATGCGCAGTTCCTTGGCCACCTTCTCGGCGGTATCCGCCGGAATGCCGCCGGGAAACCGCCACCACAGCCCTGCCTGCGTCAGCCGGGTCAGCCGGGTCTGGGGATCTTCGCCGTTGGTGATCTCATCGGGGTATTCGTAGGACAGTTCGGCCAGCGAGAAGGTGCAGCGCGCGGTGATCTCCAGCGTGCGGCGCAGGGCGGCGGGATGGGCGTGAAAAAGCCGCGCCATGTCGGCGGGGGGTTTCAGCCGCCGTTCGGCATTGGGCAGGGCATGCGTGCCGATCCGGTCGATGGTCAGCCCGTGGCGCAGGCAGGTCAGCACATCGGCCAGACGGCGGCGGCGGGCGTGGTGCATAAGCACATCGCCCACCGCCACCATGGGCATGCCGGTGCGCTGCGCCAGCCGGGCGCAGGCATCCAGCCGCGCGCTGTCGCGTCCGTCGTAGCGCGGGGCGGCACCCAGAAAGCACGCGCCGGGGAACTGCCGCGCCATGCGACGCAGCACGGATGCGGTATCGGTTATCAGGGTGGGGGTGGTTGCGGCGGCTGCCCCTTCAGCCACGTTATCCGCGGGCCCTTGCGCCGCAGCCTTCGCCGTATGGTCTGTTGCCGCCCGCTCCGCTGCCCCGTCGGGCATGGCATCTTTCGCGGTGACCCCTGTCACATGTGCTGTGGGGGCCGCCGTGGCTGTTGCGGCATGGGCAGCCGTTCCCGCCGCCGCCTTGGCTGTGCTGCCCGTAGCCGCAACCGTTGTCCGGTCTGCGCGCGGCGCGCCGGGGGCTGGCAGGAGCATGCGGTTTGGCGCGTCAACGGCGCCTTGCGCCGGATCAGGATCGGCAAGTGGCGCGGCCCGGCGCGCGCGGCGATGGGGTTTCGCGGATGGCACACCCCCCGCGCCCGCCCCCGTACCTGCATGTGCAAACGGGTCGGGGGGCAGGGCGATCAGCACCATCCCGGCACCCCATTCCAGCAGATCGACGGTGGTCAGGTGGCATTCCCCCTTCTGCGCCCGGCGTTTGCCGAGTGAGAGCATCCGCGACAGGCGTGCATAGGCGGCGCGGTCGGTGGGTAAGGCGATCCATTCCACCGCGCTGTCGGTCAGCACCAGCCGCGCGCCGATCACCAGCCGGGGCAGGGGGGGGAGGGCGCGGCCGTCGGCGTCCCCTTCGGTCCCGTCCGCCTGTTGCCTGTCGCCCTGTGCCGGGGGGGCGGGCTGTCCATTCGCTTGATGTCCATCCGCTTGATACCCGCCCGCCTGCGTTGCATCGTGGCGAGCCCCACCAGACCCTTGCCGCGTTTCCTGCGGCCCGCTGTGCTGCGTATCGCCGTTATCTGGGCGCGCATCCTTCGCGCGCCCGCCTCCGTGGCCCTTGCGCGGTGCGTGGTTTTGCCTGCCGCTGTCGCCGTGCGACCCCTGCGTCTGCCCCGCTCCGTAAATGTGCAGCCCGGCCCCCGTGGTGATCTGGCGGCTGGAGGTGTCCACCCGCGTCTGCGACCGTACCGTGATTCCCTCCTCGCTTGCTTCCTCCCGCGCACGGGCCAGTTCGCGCAGCGCCACATGCGCCCGCACCACCCCGGCAAGGCTGTTGCGATCCGTGATTGCCACCGCCGTCAGACCCAGGCCTGCGGCACGCGTCACCAGCTCTTCCGGGTGCGAGGCCCCGGTGAGGAAGGTGAAATTCGACGTGACGCAGAGTTCGGCATAGTCGGTCATCAGGCACATGTTCCCCTTATGTTCACTTTGCGCCGTTGTGCCCGCGACTCAGCCGCGCTGTCAATGCCGCTGCGCAGCCCCCCTAACACCCTGCTGCACAAAACCACGTTACGTCACGCCTGCCACAGCACACTGGCCATGCAGGGCAAAATATGGTGCAGTCTGGCAATACGCAGCATGAATGGGGGGAGCCATGGCCCGCGCGCAGATCATCGGCTGGGGGCATACGCCCTTCGGCAAATCCGAAAAGCCCGACACTGAATCGCTGATGGCCGAGGCATTGGCCACCGCGCTTGATCATGCGGGCGTAGAGGCCGCATCGGTCGATGGCATCTTTGTCGGGGTGTTCAACAAGGAATTCTCCAAGCAGGATTTCCAGGCTGCATTGGTGGCGATGGGCGATGACCGCTTTCGCTACACCCCTGCCACCCGGTTTGAAAATGCCTGCGCCACCGGGTCTGCCGCCCTTTATGGTGCGATGGATTTCATCGAGGCCGGGCGCGGCCGCATTGCCGTGGTGGTCGGCGCGGAAAAGATGACCGCGACCCCTACAGCGCAGGTAGGGGACATCTTGCTCAGTGCGTCCTACCGGGCCGAGGAAGACGCGGTTGACGCCGGTTTCGCGGGGCTGTTTGGCAATATCGCGTCGAGCTATTTTCAACGCTATGGCGACCAGTCCGATGCGCTGGCCATGATTGCTGCGAAGAACCATGCCAATGGCATGGCCAATCCCTTTGCGCATATGCGCAAAGATTTCGGGTATGAGTTCTGCCTGAACCCGTCCGAGAAGAACCCCTATGTCGCAGGTCCGCTGAAGCGCACCGATTGCTCGCTGGTGTCAGACGGTGCCGCCGTGCTGGTGCTGGCTGATGAAGATACCGCCGCGCAGATGAGCCGCGCCATCGCCTTTCGCGCCCGGGTACAGGCCAATGACATTCTGGCCATGTCGCGTCGCGATGTGCTGGAATTTGCGGGCGCGCGCCGCGCATGGTCCGGCGCCCTGGAGGCGGCTGGCATGACGCTGGACGACCTGTCACTGGTGGAAACCCACGATTGTTTCACCATCGCCGAGATGATCGAGTATGAGGCGATGGGACTGGCCGAACCCGGTCAGGGCCACCGCGTCATCCGCGAGGGCGTGACGCAAAAGGGCGGCAAGCTGCCGGTCAATGTCTCGGGGGGCCTGAAATCCAAGGGGCATCCCATCGGGGCCACCGGCGTGTCGATGCACATCATGGCCGCGATGCAGGTGGCGGGCGATGCGGGCGACATGCAGGTGCCGGGGGCGACCACGGCGGGCGTGTTCAACATGGGGGGCGTGGCGGTGGCCAACTACTGCTCGATCCTTGAGCGGGTGAAGTAACGCGCCATGCGGACAGATGTTTCGGGGCGGATCGACCTGTCGGGCGGGATCACCCCCGCCACTACCCGCGTGATGAACCTGTCACAGTTTTTGACGCAGGCCGCGCGGCGGCTGGGCGATGACACCGGCCTTGTCTGGGGCGATACCACCTGGACATGGGCGCAGGTCGAGGCCCGTTCCGCCGCCATCGCCGCCGCGCTGGTGGCCGACTTTGGGGTGCAGAAGGGCGACCGCATTCTGGTGCAATCCGCCAATTGCAACCAGATGTTCGAGGCGATGTTTGCCTGCTGGCGCGTCGGTGCCATCTGGGTGCCGGCCAATTACCGGCAATCCCCGGATGAGGTCGCGTGGCTGGCAGGCTCGTCGCAGGCGCGCGGTCTGATCTGCGGCGCGGCATTCGCCGATCATGCCCGGGCCTGCGCGGATCAGGTGGATTTCACCATCAGCATCGGCGCCGCTGACTTTGGCTCTGATTACGACGCGCTGACTGACCGCCACATGGGCAGCGCCCCTTCCCCTGTTGATGTCCAGCGGGATGACCCGTGCTGGTTCTTCTTTACCTCGGGTACCACCGGAAAGCCGAAGGCCGCCGTGCTGACCCATGGGCAGATGGCTTTCGTTGCCACCAACCACATGTGCGACCTGATGCCGGACAGCGGGCCGGATGATGCCTCGATCGTGGTTGCCCCCCTGTCGCATGGCGCGGGCGTTCACCAATTGGCGCAGGTGGCGAAGGGTGTGAAAACCATCCTGCCGCCGGGCGAGCGTTTCGATCCTGCCACCATCTGGGCCCTGGTAGAGAAATGGCGCGTCACCAATGCCTTCACCGTGCCTACCATCGTCAAGATGCTGGTAGAGCACCCGGCTGTCGATCTGCATGACCATTCCAGCCTGCGATATGTCATCTACGCGGGCGCGCCGATGTACCGCGCCGATCAGATCACGGCGCTGCAGAAGCTGGGGCCCGTTCTGGCCCAATACTTTGGACTGGGTGAGGTGACGGGCAACATCACCGTGCTGCCCCCCGCGCAACATTTCACCGACGAACGTATGCGCATCGGCACCTGCGGTTTCGCCCGTACCGGAATGCAGGTGCAGATCCAGGACGCCGCTGGGGCCGAGGTCGCGCTGGGCGGAACCGGCGAGATCTGCGTGATCGGTCCGGCGGTCTTTGCCGGTTATTTCAACAACCCCGATGCCAATGCGAAGGCCTTTCGCAACGGCTGGTTCCTGACCGGCGATCTGGGGCATATGGACGCCGACGGCTATGTCTACCTGACCGGGCGCGCATCGGACATGTATATCAGTGGCGGCTCCAACATCTACCCGCGCGAGATCGAGGAGAAGCTTTTGCTTCATCCGCAGGTGTCGGAATGCGCCATCCTTGGCGTGCCTGATCCCCTGTGGGGGGAGGTTGGTCTTGCCGTTGTGGTGCCGGTGCCTGGGGCCGATGCGGCGCAGATCGACGTGGTTGGCTGGCTGTCCGGGCAGGTGGCGAAATACAAGTTGCCGAAGGTCGTGGTCTTCTGGGAGGCGCTGCCGAAATCAGGCTATGGCAAGATCACCAAGAAGCTGATCCACGAGGAATTGGTGCGGCGCGGCGAATTGCCGGGGCAGGGCTGATGCTCCCGGGTCGGGGAATACGCCCCGTCAAGGGGAGGCACCTGTCCCTTTGCCCGTCGCTGGGCGCAGGGCGCGCTACCGCACGGGTATCCGGCACCTGATGCTGTCGCAGATCATCCACCCCGGTCCTGCGGCCCACGACCGCTTCACCGCATTGCGCTGCGCGGCAACGCCGGTCACCGTGTCCCTGCGCGGCGGGGTGCCGCTGATGCAGGCGGTGGCCGAAGGTTTCGCGGCGGCGGGTTTCGATGCGGGTTGGCTGGACCTGCGCGATGCGCCCTGCGACGCGCTGACCTACCTGATCCCGGGGCTGGACCCCTCGGGCGCACATGCCGCGTGGTATAATGGGCCGCATCACGGTGGGCCGGGCGTGATCCGGCAGTTGGGGCTGTGGCTGGGTCTGCGCGATGGCGCGTCATTTCTGCACGGCCACGGGCTGTGGAGTATCGCCGGGCAGGGTGATCGCGTCGGCCATATCCTGCCCTTCGATACCGTGCTGACCCATGACATCACGGCACACGGCTGGGGCCTGCGCGCCGCGCGGCTTGTGGTCGCGCCGGACCCCGAGACGGGGTTTTCCCTGTTCCAGCCGCAGCCCCTACCCGGCTTGGCGCATGTCGCACCAACGTGCAGCAGCAGCGAGGCCGCACCCCCGCAGGATGCCGTGTTGGTTACCCTGCGGCCAAACGGCGATATCTCTGCCATGCTGGACCAGATCGCGCTGACCCATGACATGCCTGATGCGCAGGTGCTGGGGCTGGGCAGCCTGATTGGCCCGCGTTTCGCGACGGGCGGCGGGGTTGACAGCTTTGCCACGGAAATCCTGCTGACCGCGGGGCAGATCCGCGACGGCGAAAGTCACCTGTCCGCGCTGGTTGTCGGGCTGGACGGCACGCATCAGCACGGCGCCTTGGCGCGCGGGGCCTGCGCCGTCTGCGTCACCTGTGAGCTGCTGCTGATCGCGCCCCCGCGCTGACCGGTCCTGCCCCAGATGATGTCACTTATCTGCAACCCGCTTGTGGTCTTTTCGGGCAGATGCCATTGTCATGCCCATCGTATTTCGTTTTCGCGCGGCTCTGGGCAGGAAGGCCTCACGCACTGGCCCTGACATTCCGGCCCCTGAAATCCCGCTTGAGCCCATTAAGGTAGCCCTCATGACCTCGTTCGACAGTCTTTCGATCCACACGCCCGAAATCACACAGCACGAAACCTTCTCTGACCCGAAACAGGCGGTGGACCGGCTTCAGACCCTTTACGCCGAGGCAACGCAGTTTCTGGTGGACAGGTTCAACGACCTGACTGCGGGTAAGACCCCCGATGCGCGCTACCGGGCGTTCTATCCCGAAATCCGCATGACCACGATGCGGTTCGACCGGATCGACAGCCGCCTCAGCTTTGGCCACGTGGCCGAACCCGGTACCTATGCCAGCACCATCACCCGGCCGGATCTGTTCCGCTATTATCTGGAACAGCAGATCGGCCTGCTGATGCGCAACCATTCGGTGCCGATCAGCATCGGCCTGTCCGACACACCCATTCCGGTGCATTTTGCCATGGCCGGGCGCGGCGACGTGGTGCTGCCAGACAATGGCGAACTTGCACTGTCGCTGCGCGATGTGTTCGATGTGCCCGACCTTTCCAGCACCAATGATGACATCGTCAATGGCAGCGGCGCGAAAAACGCCGATGGCTCGCGCCCGCTGTCGGGCTTCACGGCGCAGCGGGTAGATTACTCGCTTGCGCGTCTGGCGCATTACACCGCCACCACGCCCGAGCATTTTCAGAACCACGTGCTGTTCACCAACTACCAGTTCTATGTCGATGAGTTCGAGGCTTTTGCCCGCACCGCCCTTGCCGATCCAGACAGCGGCTATACCGCCTTTGTCGGGCCGGGCAACGCCGAGATCACCACGGCCGACGCGCCCCTCCCCGCGATCCCGCGCCTGCCCCAGATGCCGACCTATCACCTGAAGCGCAAGCATGGGGCGGGCATTACGCTGGTGAACATCGGCGTCGGACCGTCGAATGCGAAGACCGCCACCGATCATATTGCCGTGCTGCGTCCGCATGCCTGGTTGATGGTGGGGCATTGCGCGGGGCTGCGCAATTCGCAGTCCTTGGGCGATTTCGTGCTTGCCCATGCCTATCTGCGCGAAGACAACGTGCTGGATGCCGATCTGCCGGTCTGGGTGCCCATCCCCGCGCTGGCCGAGATCCAGATCGCCTTGCAGGAAGCCGTGGCTGATATCACCCAGCTCGAAGGGTTCGAGCTGAAGAAGATCATGCGCACCGGCACTGTCGCCACCATCGACAACCGCAACTGGGAGTTGCGCGACCATTCCGGCCCGGTGCAGCGCCTGTCGCAATCGCGCGCCATCGCACTGGACATGGAAAGCGCCACCATTGCCGCCAATGGTTTCCGCTTCCGCGTGCCTTACGGGACGCTGCTGTGTGTCAGCGACAAACCCCTGCACGGAGAGCTGAAATTGCCTGGCATGGCCAGTGCGTTTTACAAGACACAGGTGGCCCGCCACCTGGCCATTGGCATCCGCGCGATGGAGCGTCTGCGTGAAATGCCGTTGGAGCGAATCCACAGCAGGAAGCTGCGCAGCTTCGATGAAACTGCCTTTTTGTAAGTTTTTGCGTGATTTTCCGCCTATTTCTGGTGTTTCGCCGCGCAGATGGATTGTCACCGTCGTGAAGTTGCGTCTACATGATCGGCGCAACGCATGGGCCAGAAGGGTGCAGCGGCGAAGAAAATGAAGATTGTCAGGAGACGAGCATGACAACGAAACCAATGACCAAGACGCAACTGGTGGCTGCACTGGCCGAAGAAATGGGCAGCGACAAGAAAACCGCGACGACCGCGCTGGACGCGATCACGACGCTGATCACCCGCGAAGTCGGCGGCGGCGGTGCCGTGACTCTGCCCGGCATCGGCAAGATCGCTTGCCGCGCCCGTCCCGAACGTCAGGTGCGCAACCCTGCCACGGGCGAGACGATGATCAAACCGGCCGACAAAGCCGTGAAAATGACCATTGCCAAGGCCCTGAAAGACAGCGTCAACGGCTGATGCGTGTCGGCAGCGCACCCGTCTGGGTTGTGCGTCCAGCCCGCGCAACGGTGCAGGTGGCGGATATGCTCTTGCACCTGTGAATCAAATCCTTAGGGTCGCCCATGGGCGGCCCTTTTCGTTTGACCTGCCTGCTTTGGCCGGGGCCGTGTTGGCGCGTTGGGCGACGCCACGCCTTGCATCAATGCGAACAGGGTTGGTGTGGGCGCCTGTCTTGTCGACGCTGGGCACCAACCTGCGCTGACGGGCGTGGCTGATCTGAAAGGACATGAACGCGATGGATCTGCGGTCGGTATTCATGGGGCTGGCGTTTGCGCTGATGTGGGCCTCGGCCTTCACCTCGGCGCGGATGATCGTGCAAGATGCGCCGCCGCTCAGCGCGCTGGCGCTGCGTTTCCTGGTGTCGGGCCTGATTGGCATCGGCATTGCCCGCGCGCTGGGGCAAAGCTGGCGGCTGACGCCCACGCAATGGCGCGCCACGATCATCTTTGGCCTGTGTCAGAATGCGCTCTATCTGGGGCTGAACTTCGTTGCCATGCAGACGGTAGAGGCGTCGTTGGCGTCGATCATCGCATCGACCATGCCGCTCTTGGTAGCAGCTGTCGGCTGGCTGATCTTGCGGCATCGGCTGCGTCCGCTGGCCATCGCGGGCCTGTTGACCGGCTTTGTCGGGGTCAGTGTCATCATGGGAGCGCGGCTGGGTGCGGGCGGGGTCGATCCCTTTGGCCTGATCCTTTGCGTGCTGGGCGTCGGCGCGCTGACGCTGGCAACCCTGTCTGTGCGGGGGGCTTCGGCGGGCGGCGCCAACCTGCTGATGATCGTGGGCTTGCAGATGATGGTGGGCGCAGTCCTGCTGGCCGGCCCGGCGTTGATGCTGGAGGAATTCACCGTCAACTGGACCCTGCAACTGGGGCTGGCGTTCCTCTATACCACGCTGGTGCCGGGGCTGGCGGCCACCTGGGTCTGGTTCCTGCTCGTCGGGCGGATCGGCGCGGTGCGCGCGGCGACCTACCACTTCCTTACGCCGTTCTTCGGCGTCGCCGTGGCTGCCGTGCTGCTGCGCGAGGGGTTGGGGATCTATGACGTGATCGGCGTCGGGATCGTCATGCTGGGCATTCTGGCGGTGCAGCTGTCGAAGGCGAAGCCGCCCCCGCCGCCACAGGTGTGACACCACTCCAGGTCTGACGACCGCCGCCCGCCGACAAGGGCCTGCCTCTCAGGCGCGCTTTGCGCCCATCTGGGCCACGCCCAGCGTGGACAGTACCTTGTGTTCAATGTCGGCAGCATTCATCCCGGCGGTGGCGTACATGTCGGCAGGGCTCGACTGGTCGATGAACACATCGGGCAGCACCATGGAGCGGAATTTCAGCCCATGGTCAAACACGCCCTCATCCGCCAGCAATTGCGCGACATGGCTACCGAAGCCGCCTATCGCGCCTTCCTCGATGGTAATCAACGCCTCATGGTCGCGCGCCAGTTGCAAGATCAGGTCGCGGTCCAGCGGCTTGGCAAACCGCGCATCGGCCACGGTAGGGGTAATTCCGCGCGCGGTCAGCGCCTCGGAGGCTTCCATGACCTCGGCCAGCCGGGTGCCAAAGGACAGGATCGCCACGCGCGCACCGGTCTGTATCATCCGGCCCTTGCCGATTTCCAGCGGTGTGCCACGTTCGGGCATGTCGACGCCCACGCCCTCGCCGCGCGGAAAGCGGAAGGCGATGGGGCCGTCATCATGCGCGGCGGCGGTGGCGACCATATGCACCAGCTCTGCCTCATCTGCGGCGGCCATGACCACGAAACCGGGCAGGTTCGCCAGGAAGGCCACGTCGAAACTGCCCGCATGGGTGGCGCCGTCGGCCCCCACCAGCCCCGCGCGGTCAATGGCAAAGCGCACCGGCAGCCGCTGGATCGCCACGTCATGCACCACCTGATCGTAGCCGCGTTGCAGGAAGGTCGAATACAGGGTGCAGAACGGCTTCATCCCGCCTGCGGCCAGCCCGGCGCAAAAGGTCACGCCATGCTGTTCGGCAATGCCCACATCGAAACAGCGCTTGGGGAACCGTTCGGCAAACAGGTTCAGCCCGGTGCCGTCGGGCATCGCGGCGGTTACGGCCACGATCTTGTCGTCGCGCAGCCCTTCGTCAATCAAGGCGTTTGCAAAAACCTTCGTATAGCTTGGCGCGTTCGACGGTGCCTTGGCTTGTTTGCCCGTCACCATGTCGAATTTTGCCGTGGCATGGCCCCGGTCTGCGGCACCTTCGGCCGGGGCATAGCCTTTGCCCTTCTTCGTAATCACGTGGATCAGCATCGGCCCGGTGGCGCGCGCATGCACGGTGCGCAGCACCGACATCAGCGCCTCCATGTCATGCCCGTCGATGGGGCCGAGGTAGCTGAAGCCCAATTCCTCGAACAAGGTGCCGCCCATGGCCATGTGTTTCAGCATGTGCTTGGCGCGTTTCGCGCCTTCCTGGAACGGCGGCGGCAGGAAGCCCACGGCAGATTTCGCTGCGGCCTTCAGGTCGTGAAACGGTGCTTCGGTATACAGCCGCGACAGGTAAGACGACAGCGCGCCCGTGGGCGGCGCAATGGACATCTCATTGTCGTTGAGGATCACGAACATCCGCTTCTTCAGATGGCCTGCGTTGTTCATTGCCTCAAACGCCATGCCAGCGCTCATGGAGCCGTCGCCGATCACCGCGATGGCATCGCCCAGCGCCGGGTCCGGTGCGCCGCCCAGATCGCGCGCCATGGTGAAGCCCAGCGCCGCCGAGATCGAGGTAGAGCTATGCGCTGCCCCAAACGGGTCATAGGCGGATTCCGACCGTTTGGTGAACCCTGACAGCCCGTCCTTCATGCGTAGCGTGCGAATGCGGTCGCGCCGCCCGGTCAGAATCTTGTGCGGATAGGATTGGTGCGACACGTCCCAGATCAGCCGGTCGCGCGGCGTGTCGAAGACGGCATGCAGCGCCACGGTCAGTTCCACCACGCCCAGGCCCGCACCCAGGTGACCGCCGGTTTCCGATACGGCGGAAATGGTTTCCTGCCGCAGTTCATCCGCGATTTGGCGCAACTGGCGGTTCGACAGGCCCTTCAGATCGGCAGGCGAGGCGATGGTGTCCAGCAACGGGGTATTCGGGCGGTCGGCAGAGGGGGGCATGGTCATCGGGGCTTGCCTTTCGGGGCGGCTACATATCGCGCGAGATAACGAAACGTGCCGTTTCCCGCAAGGTTCCGGCCTCAGGGCCATAAGGGGCCAACGCGGCGCAGGCGGTGTCGCACAGGGCGCGCGCCCGGGCGCGCGCCGCGTCGAGGCCAAGGAGCGACACAAACGTCGCCTTGCCTGCCGCCGCGTCCTTCTGCAATCGCTTGCCCGCCTTGGCGGCGTCGCCCTCTACATCCAAGATGTCATCGGCGATCTGGAACGCAAGGCCCAGTGCCGCGGCATAATCGTGCAATGGGCCGGTGTCGGCGCTGGCCATTCGCGCGCCAGCACAGGCCGACCAACCAATAAGCGCGCCGGTCTTGCCCGCCTGTAACGCGGTGATCTGGTCGAGGGTCAGGGGCGCTGACGCAGTTTCCGCCGCAATGTCGAGTGCCTGCCCCAAAACCATGCCACGCCCGCCTGCTGCGATGGCAAGGCTGGACACCAGATCCAGCCGCGCGGCGATGGTGGGGGCGGCGTCATCGCGGGCCAGCAGTTCAAACGCCAGCGTCTGCAGCGCGTCGCCCGCCAGGATCGCTGTCGCCTCATCCCATTTGACATGCACCGTGGGCAGGCCGCGCCGCAGGTCGTCATTGTCCATCGCGGGCAGGTCATCATGGATCAGCGAATAGGCGTGCAGCGCCTCGATCGCGGCGGCGGCCTGCACGGCCATATCCGGGCCGATCCCGTGCAGCCGCGCGCTTTCCAACACCAGAAACCCGCGCAACCGTTTGCCGCCCGCGCTGGCATAGGCCATGGCGTCGCGCACCGTGCTGGGGGGCAGGTCGGCAATCGCTGCATCCAGTCGCGCACCGATCAGGCTGGCCGCAAGGGTCAGGGCGTCGCGCATCTGGGTTTAGCCGGCGTCGAACGGCTGGGTGCCCTGCGGCGTGCCGTTTTCCGACAGGCGGATCTGCTCCACCCGTGCCTCAGCGGCTTTCAGGCGGGCCTCGCAGTGTTTCTTCAGCGCGGCGCCGCGCTCATAAAGGTCAATGGACTGGTCCAGCGCGACTTCGCCCTGTTCCAGCTTGCCGACAACCTGTTCCAGTTCCTTGAGCGCCTGTTCAAAGCTCAGCTCAGCGATAGGTGTTTCCGTGCTCATGCGCCCTCATCCATCAAAACCGCGACATGCCCGGCAGCTGCGGCCGCCAGCGCGTCAAGGTCATATCCGCCTTCCAGCACCGATACGACCCGTCCGCCTGCATGGGTCCGAGCAATGTCACACAGGGCGCGGGTGATCCAGATAAAATCGTCGCCCGACCAGTTCAGCTGCGCCAGCGGGTCGGCACGATGCGCGTCAAACCCGGCCGAAACCAAGATCAGTTCGGGTGCGAAATCCGCCAGCCGCGGCAAGACCTGTTGCTGGTAGGCCGCGCGCATGGCCGTCCCGTCCGATCCCGCTGCCAATGGCACGTTCAGCACATTGTCATGCGCGCCACGTTCGGTTTCCGCGCCCGTCCCGGGCCAGAGCGGCGTCTGGTGGCTGGACACGAACAGCGCGCGCGGTTCGTCCCACAGCAGGTCCTGTGTGCCATTGCCGTGGTGCACGTCGAAATCGACGACCGCCACGCGCGACAGGCCATGTACCTCCAGCGCGTGTTTCGCGGCAATCGCCACGTTGCCGAACAGGCAAAACCCCATCGGCGTGGCGCGTTCGGCATGGTGGCCGGGCGGGCGGGTCGCGGCAAAGGCGTTTTGCACCGTGCCTTCCAGCACCATATCCACGGCGTGACAGGCCGCCCCGACCCCGCGCAGGGCTGCATTCAGCGACCCGGGCGAAACGTGGGTATCCGCGTCCAGCGGGTAGATTCCGGCGGGCGGGATCGCCATGCGGATCCGCTCCAGATATTCGGGGGGATGACATCGCAAGATGTCGGCTTCATCGCCCAGCGGGGCCTCGACACGGCGCAGCGCCTGGAACTCTGACACGCTCAGCGCCTGTCTGAGATGGATCAGCCTGGCGACCTGTTCGGGATGGCCGGGAGGGGTGACATGTGTGTCGCAGTCGGGATGCGAAATTAATGCGGTGCTCATGATAAACAAGGTAGTGCAAAGGGACGCTCCGGGGAAGCCGCAAACTGCGCCAAAGGGTCGCTGGACAGCCGGATCGCTGCGCTGCAAGCTGGGCGCCAGAAGGGGCATAGGTTTGCCCCGGCATATCGGGGCCGAGGGCGGTATTCATGGCAAAAGTTTCATCCACCTTCCCGGTCACCTTTGCGCCCTTGCCTATTGTCCGGGCGCGGCATGCTGCGTGCCCCGCATGACGCTGCCTGCGGTCATCCTGGCAGGGGGGCGTGCGACGCGGATCGGCGGTGGGGACAAGGGGTTGCTGATGTTGATCCCCGATGCGGCGCAAGGTCGGCTGCTGGACCATGTGATCGCGCGACTGGCGCCGCAGGTTGGTGCGATGGCGCTGAATGCCAACGGCGACCCCGCGCGTCTTGCCGGTTTCGGGTTGCCGGTGTTGCAAGATGGCTTGCCGGATCATCCCGGGCCGCTGGCCGGGATTCTGGCCGCGATGGACTGGGCGGCGGGGCAGGGGGCGGCGTCCGTCGTCACCGTCCCTGCCGATACCCCTTTCTTGCCGCGCGATCTGGTGGTGCGGTTGCAGGCCGCTGCTGCACCGCGTGCCTGCGGGCTGGCGGTTGCCGCCACGCGGGACCGGGACGGAACCGTGCGGGTGCATCCCGTCTGTGGCCTCTGGCCTGTGGCGCTGCGCGGCGATCTGCGTGCAACCCTTCTGGACGGGCAGCGCAAGGTGACACATTGGACCACGCGGCACGGGGCTGCGCTGGCCCTGTTTGCGGTGGATGACGCGGCAAGCAGTGTTGACCCATTCTTCAACATCAACACGCCGGACGATCTGAAGCGCGCGCGGGCCCTGCTTGGTCAGGCTGATGACATGCCCGCGCCAGGGGGGGCGCCATGACTGATGCCGCCCCCTTCGACCGGATCATCATTGTTGATTGGTCCGCTGCGGCAACACCCTCGCCGCGCAAACCTTCGGCCGATGCGATCTGGCTGGGCGAGGACGGTTGCCCGCCGCGCTATTTCCGCACGCGGGCCGAGGTCATGGCCGCCCTGTCGCGCATCTGCGCCGACGCGTTGGCCACTGGCACGCGGGTGCTGATCGGCGCGGACTTCCCGTTTGGCTACCCCAAGGGGTTTGCGGCGCGACTGACCGGCGATTCCGGCGCCTTGGCAGTCTGGGATTGGCTGGGTGCGCATGTGGTGGATGCGCCTGACAATCGCAACAATCGCTTCCAGCTTGCGGGTCAGATCAACGCGCGGTTTCCGGGGCTGGGGCCGTTCTGGGGCTGCCCGGCGGGGCTGAGCGTTCCCGGACTGCCCCATAAAGGAAGCCTGCGCCAAGACCACCTGATGCCAGAGCGGCGTGTGGTCGAGGATCGCCTCCGGTCGACCCAGCCGTGCTGGAAGCTCTACACCACCGGGTCGGTCGGATCACAGGCGCTGTTGGGCATCGCGGCGCTGAACCGGCTGCGCCAGTCGTTCGGCCCGCAACTGGCGGTCTGGCCGTTTCAGCCCCCCACCGCGCCGGTCGTCCTGGCCGAGATCTATCCGTCGTTGCTGGCCCCACAGGTGACCGCCGCGCTGGCCCGCGACCCGGGCCAGATCAAGGATGCGGTTCAGGTTTCCCTGCTGGCCGAAGGCTTTGCCCGCGCGCGGGCATCGGGACACCTGGCCCAGATGCTGCGCCCCCAGGTGCCCGTGGATGTGCTGGCCGAGGAAGGGTGGATTCTGGGCGCGGGCTTTACCGACGCGCTTGGCTAAGTCATCCTACCGCAGCCGGTCCAGCAGGGCGCGCGATGGCTCCCCCGTTGCGGGCAGGTTCATGCGGGCCTGATAGGCGCGGATCGCGTCGCGCGTGTTGGGGCCGATCACCCCGTCGGTGCCCTGCGTGTCAAACCCCGCCGCCGTCAGCCCGCGTTGCAGGGCGCGCCGGTCGTCGATGGTCAGGCCATTGGCATCGGGCGGGAAGCTGCCGCGGATCGGCGGCCCGCCGCGCAGCCGGTCCGACAGATGTCCCACGCCGATGACGTAGTTCTCGGAATTGTTGTAGCGCGTGATGACGGTGAAGTTGCGGAACGCCATGAAAGCCGGACCCGCCGTGCCCTGCGGCGTCAGGATCGACGCAGGCCCATGGTCGGGCACCCGGCCCCCGTCCATGTCGCGCACGCCTGCCGCGCTCCACTCCGCCGCGCTGCGGGTGGTGTCGCGCCCCACCGGCCCGCTGAAGCCTGCGGGTAGTTGCACCTCCAGCCCCCAGGGCTGGCCGCGCACCCAGCCTGATTGTGCCAGGTAATTCGCGGCCGAGGCCAGCGCGTCCGTGGGGTCCTCCGACCAGATGTCGCGCCGCCCGTCGCCGGTGAAGTCGACGGCGTAGGCCTCGTACGTTGTCGGGATGAACTGTGTATGCCCCATCGCGCCCGCCCAACTGCCGGTCATCTGCCCCGCCGGGATGTCGCCGTTCTGCACGATCTTAAGTGCGGCGATCAACTGGCGCTCAAAGAACACCCCGCGCCGCCCGTCGAATGCCAGCGTCGCGGTGGCCGAGACCACCGGAATATCGCCGCGCCGCGTGCCATAGCTGCTTTCCAGCCCCCAGACAGCGGCGACCACGGCGGCAGGCACGCCATAGCGCGCCTCGATCCGGTTCAGGATATCGCCGTATTGTTGCAGGGCGGCGCGCCCCTCGGTCACGCGTTGTTCTGACGCGGCGATGGCCAGATAATCTTCCAGCGTGCGGGTGAATTCGACCTGATTGCGATCACGTTCCACCACGCCGGGCAGGAAGCCCGCGCCCCGGAACCCGGCGTCGAGCGTGCCGGGCGTGACGCCTGCCGCACCCGCACGGGACCGGAACCCGGCGACCCAATTATCGAACGCGGCATTTGGCGCGGGGCGCAGGCCCGGGTCGGTGGGGCCAGAACGGGCACGGCTGGTCATGTATCCCCCCATGGGTGTGGTACAGGCGGTCAGACCGGTTGCGGCCAGCGACAGCAGAAGGGTGCGTTTGGTCAGAGTCATAAAGGCTGCTCGTTTGTTTATGGTTATCCCCGCAGCCTATCGCAATCCGGTTCCGCCGCAAAGCCGCCGCCCATCACGATGCGCGCAGACCCGCCTGAACCGGCCCGCTGCCAATGCGGCTTACCACTATGCCCTACCAATGCGGGGGCCGTTCATCCCCCAGCACCACGGCGCCGCTGCCCGTGTCCTGCCGGTCGCGCGCGTGTTCCAGCAACATCGCCACACGGCGGGTCAGCAGGTCGATCTCATCAGCCTGCGCGGTGACGATGTGGGACAGATCCTCTACCGCGCGCGACAGATGGGCAAGCTGCTCTTCGGCGGCCAGCAGGCGTTCGGTGGTCATGGCGGATCCTCCAATTGGCGTGCCTTGATGTAGCAAGCCCGCGCCCCTTGCGCCAGAGCCCGCCAGCCTTGCCCCCGCGCCCCCCTTCAGCTATGCGAACGCGGGAACAATGAACAGGCTGACCCCATGGCAAAGACCACCGAGAAACCGTCCAAACAGCGCCGCCCGAAGGCCGAGACGCCCAAAGGTTTCCGCGACTATCTCGGGTCCGAGGTGACGGCGCGCAAGGCCATGCTGGACAAGATCGCCGCCGTCTATCACCGCTATGGCTTTGACCCGCTGGAAACCAGCGCGGTCGAAACGGTCGAGGCGTTGGGCAAGTTCCTGCCCGATGTGGACCGCCCGAATGAAGGCGTGTTCGCGTGGGAGGAAGACAAGGACTGGCTGGCGCTGCGCTATGACCTGACCGCGCCACTGGCCCGCGTGGCCGCGCAATACCGCAACGACCTGCCCTCGCCCTACCGCCGCTATGCGATGGGGCCGGTGTGGCGCAATGAGAAGCCCGGCCCGGGGCGGTTCCGGCAGTTTTATCAGTGTGATGCGGATACTGTAGGCGCTGCCAGCGTGGCGGCGGATGCCGAGATCTGCGCCATGCTGGCCGACGCGCTGGAAGCCGTGGGGATTGAACGCCGCGACTATGTGGTGAAGGTGAACAACCGCAAGGTGCTGAACGGGGTGATGGAAGTTGCGGGCATTCTGGACCCATCCGATCCGTCGAAGTTCGAGGCCGAACGCGGCATTGTGCTGCGCGCGATTGATAAGCTGGACCGGCTGGGGGTCGAGGGAGTACGCGCGCTGCTGGGTGAGGGGCGCAAGGACGAGAGTGGGGATTTCACGAAGGGAGCGCGGCTGGGAGTTGCTGAACAAACAGTGCTGATGCAATTCGTTGATGCATCCCGTTTAATCGACGAGCGTCTGAAACAGATGCAAGAGACCGCTGGAGACGAATCCCCAGAACTTCGAACATTGGCAGTCGGTGCCCAACTAAGAGGTAATCTGAGGTTTCGATCTATCTTGGGGACGCTGCCAGGATGGGACGAATTAAGGAATAAAGTCACGATTCAGATACTTAGGGATATTGTTCGTGCCTCACCATCGGGCCTCGAAGGCGTCGCCGAACTCGAAGAAATCGCCACCCTCCTCGACGCCCAAGGCTACGGCCCCGACCGCATCGTCATCGACCCCTCCGTCGTGCGTGGCCTTGGCTACTACACCGGCCCGGTGTTCGAGGCCGAACTGACCTTCGAGATCACCGATGAAAAGGGCCGTCCCCGCCAGTTCGGCAGCGTTGCGGGCGGCGGGCGGTATGATGATCTGGTCAAACGCTTTACAGGCCAGACCGTGCCCGCCACTGGCGTCAGCATCGGGGTGGACCGTTTGCTGGCCGCTCTCGCTGCCAAGGGGCACGGCGCAAAGGCCGATCCCGGCCCGGTGGTGGTGACTGTGATGGACCGTGACCGCATGGCGGATTATCAGGCCATGGTCGGCACCCTGCGCGCCGCCGGTATCCGGGCCGAGGTGTATCTGGGCAACCCGAAAAACTTCGGCAACCAGTTGAAATACGCCGATAAACGCAACTCGCCCGTCGCGATCATCCAGGGCGCGGATGAGGCGGCGCGCGGTATGGTGCAGGTGAAGGACCTGATCCTTGGTGCGAAAATTGCCGCCAGCGCCAGTCATGAGGAATGGAAAAGCCAGCCCGCGCAATACGAGGTGCCGCTGGCCGATCTGGTGGCAACCGTGCGCAAGATACTGGACGCAGGCTGATGGTGCCCGTGGACGCCCTGCGCGCCCGTGCCGTGGGCCAGCGGATATTTGACCGCTTTCAGGCCGCAGGTGCCGCCCCGGTCGCTGCCGATGTGCTGCAACCTGCGGAAACCCTGCTGGATCTGTACGGCGAGGACATCCGCGCCCGCGCCTATGTCACCCATGACCCCCTGCGCGGCGAGATGATGCTGCGCCCGGATTTTACCGTGCCGGTGGTGCAGGCGCATATGGCGCATGGCGCGGACCCGGCGCGCTATACCTACCTTGGCCGGGTGTTTCGCAAACAAGACCACAGCCCGCGCGCCAGCGAATACCTGCAAGCGGGCTTCGAGGTGTTCGACCGCGCCGACCCCTCTGGCGCGGATGCCGAAGTGTTTGTGCTGTTTGCGGATATCCTGTCGCATCTGCCCCTGCGCGCAGTAACCGGCGATATGGGCCTGATCCGCGCGGCGGTCGCGGGGCTGGAAACATCGGATGCGCGTCGCGCGGCGCTGATGCGTCACATCTGGCGGCCCGGGCGCTTTCGCGCCCTGCTGGACCGTTTCGCGGGCCGCGCCGATGCCGCCCCCGCACGGGTGGCGATGCTGGAACGGATGCGCGCCGATGATCCCGCGACCCTTATCGCGCAGGCCGGGCAGATGAATGGCCTGCGGTCGGAAGCCGAAATTCTGGCCCGCATCAAGGCGCTGCAAGACGACGCAACCCAACCGCCGATCCCTGCCGGGCAGGTCGCGCAGCTGGATGACCTGCTGGCGCTGGCGCTGCCTGCGCGGGATGCGCTGAACCATTTGCGCACGCTCGACTGGCCCGCGATTGCGCCTGCCGTGGCCCGTCTGTCGGCCCGGCTGGACGCGATGGAGGCCCGTGGGATCAACACCCAAACCCTGCCGTTTCAGGCCAGCTTCGGGCGCACCACGATGGAATATTACGACGGTTTCGTCTTTGGCTTTCTGGGGTCAGACGATGCGCCGCCCGTCGCCTCCGGTGGGCGGTATGACGCGCTGACGGCGGTGTTGGGACAGGGCCGCGCCATCCCGGCGGTAGGCGGCGTGATCCGCCCCGCGCTGGTCGCCGCACTGGAGGGCGCGGCATGAGCGCGATACCGCTGAAACTGGGGGTGCCGTCCAAGGGGCGGCTGATGGACAAGACCTTTGACTGGTTCGGGGACCATGGCGTGACCTTGCGCCGCGCAGGCGCCGCGCGGGAATATGCCGGTGCCGTCGAGGGCGTTGAGGGCGTGGAGCTGGTGTTGCTTTCGGCGGGCGAGATCCCGCGTGAACTGGCTGCGGGGCGCATCCATCTGGGCGTCACCGGGTCCGATCTGGTGCGTGAGGGGCTGGCCGACTGGACGCAGCAGGTGACCGAACTGGCGCTCATGGGTTTTGGCCACGCTGACCTGATCATCGCGGTGCCGTCGGTCTGGGTCGATGTGGAAACGCTGGATGATCTGGACGCAGTTGCCGCGCAATTCCGCGCCACCCATGGCCACCGGCTGCGCATCGCCACCAAATACCACCGGCTGGTGCGCGACCACCTGCGCCGCCACGGCGTGGCGGATTATCAACTGGTCGACAGCCAAGGCGCGACCGAGGGCACGGTGAAGAACCTGACCGCCGAGGCCGTGGCCGACATCACCTCGACCGGCGAAACGCTGCGCGCCAACCATCTGAAGATCTTGCAAGGCGCGCCCGTGCATCAGTCACAGGCGACGCTGTTTGCCGCCCATGCCGCCGACTGGACTGGGGCGCGTGGGCCGCTGGCGGCGCTGCTGGCGCGGCTGGAAATCGGGATGCCTTCGGGACTTTAGGTCGGGTTTTGCCCAACAAAAAACCTGCCTTCGCGGGAAGGCAGGTTTTTCGTTCTGGGCAGAAACAGACGGCCGGTGTTCAGGCGGCGCGCCTGGGGATCGGGTTGCCGGTGAATGTCTTGTCACCGACCCGAATGGTGATGCGGCCTGCCGGGGCTTTGCCCACGAACCGACCTTGCACGGTGAGATATTTCCCAATTCTGATGGCGCGGATCATGGCGATACATCCCTGTGCTTTGCTTGACTGATATTTGCCACACCCGCGCGGGGAATTCCAGAAAAAACGGCGGGAATGTGGCGAAAAATTGTTGATAAGCAAGGTGTTATGCGGGTTATTGTTCCCGCGCTGATGACGATACACACACGGCACCGCGACTGTTGCGCGGGCGGAAACCGCTTACAGCCAGTCGCGCAGAATCGCGATCAGCGGAATATCGGCGGGCGGCATCGGATAGCTGCGCATTTCGGATGGGCGCACCCATTTCAGCACCTGTCCTTCGCGCGGGTGCATCTGCCCGGTCCACTTGCGGCAGGCAAACAGCGGCATCAGCAGGTGAAACCCCTCATAGCTGTGACTGGCGAAGGTCAGGGGGGCCAGGCAACTGGCGTGAGTGTCGATGCCCAGTTCCTCGTGCAGCTCGCGGATCAGCGCGGCCTCGGGCGTCTCGCCTTCCTCGACCTTGCCGCCCGGGAATTCCCACAGCCCCGCCATGGATTTTCCCGGCGGGCGCTGCGCCAGAAGCACGCGCCCGTCGGTGTCGATCAGCGCCACAGCAGAAACCAGAACGGTTTTCACGACCGATAATCCGCGTTGATCGCGATATAGCCATGCGTCAGGTCGCAGGTCCAGACCTGCGCCACGCCCCGGCCGAGGCCCAGTTGCACGCCGATCTTCAGCTCTTGCCCGCGCATGTATGCTGCGCCGTCTTCCTCGGCATAATCGGGCGAAACCAGCCCGTTCACCGCAACCTGAATGTCGCCGAAGCTGATTCCAAGGCGGTCGCGGTCCGCTGCCGCGCCCGATTTGCCCACCGCCATGACAACGCGGCCCCAGTTGGGGTCTTCGCCCGCGATGGCGGTCTTGATCAGTGGCGAATTGGCGATGGCCAGCGCGACCTTGCGCGCATCATCGTTGGTCTTTGCGCCGGTGACCGATACTTCGACGAATTTCGTCGCCCCTTCGCCGTCGCGTACCACCTGATGCGCAAGGTCCAGCATCACGCCATGCAGCGCCCGTTCAAAAGCCCGCGCATGGCTCCCGCGCAGGTCGCCCAACGCCGGGCCCTGTCCGGTGGCCGCGACCAGCACCATGTCCGAGGTCGAGGTGTCGCTGTCCACGGTGATGCAGTTGAACGTTTTGTCTGCCGCGCGTGCCACCATACGTTGCAGGGGCGCACGGGCGATTTTGGCGTCGGTGAAGATATAGACCAGCATCGTCGCCATGTCGGGCGCGATCATGCCCGATCCTTTGGCGATGCCCGCGATAGTGACGGGCGTGCCGTCCACATCGACCACGGCGCTTGTGCCCTTGGCATAGGTATCGGTAGTCATGATGGCGCGGGCGGCGTCGGCGATGCCGTCGGGGTGCAGCCCCTCGCTCAGGTCATCCAGCGCCGCGATCACGCGGTCATGTGGCAGCGGCTGGCCGATCACGCCGGTGGACGCGGTGAAGACCCGCGTGGGCGGCAGGCTCAGGCGCTCGGCCACCGCTGCGCAGATCGCATCAACCGAGGCCGCGCCAACCGCCCCAGTGAAGGCATTGGCATTGCCCGAATTCACCAGGATCGCGGCACCCTCCGCCCCGGTGCCGGTGATCTTCGCCTGACAATCCAGCACTGATGCGGCGCGTGTCGCCGACCGGGTAAACACGCCAGCCAAGACGCTGCCAGGGGCGACACGCGCCAGCATCACATCGGTGCGACCCTTGTACTTTATCCCAGCCGAAGCCGTCGCAAATTCCACCCCGGGAACGATGGAGAGATCGGGGAAACCATCCACAGGTGCCAACGGCGAAATCGGCATGGGCGTCTTTGCCGGGGCGATGCTGGCCGCTTCTGACACCTTCGCCATGGCCTTTGCCAGCGTCTTGCCCGCGATGGTGCCGATGCCCGGGATCGTTATTTTGCCGGACTTCTTTGCCTTGTCGGTCGTCTTCGCCTTGCCAGCTTTCTTGGCGGCCTTGGCGGCTTTCTTGTCCGTCTTCGCCTGTGCCTTTACCGCTTCCGACTTCGTGCCCTTGACCTTCTTGACCTTCGCCGTGTCCGAGGTGTCCGCGTCCGCTTTTTTCTTGTCTGTCTTGTTCTTCGCCATGTCACGCCCCTTGGTGCGACCAGTCCTTTATAGACCGGACATATTTACGCAAAGTTACCGCGCTGTGCGGTGCGCGTCCAGTGTACTGCCAGAACCCTGAAACGCAAACCGCCCGCCCAGGCCTTTCGGGCACCGGACGGGCGGGTATCTTGAAGCACGCGCGATGCGCGCTGTCTGCGGTTTATTCTGCGTCCAGCGCCACGTTGCTCAGCACGCTGGGGTCGAGGTCTTCGAAGCTGCGGCTGATCTCGGTCGCGGCGGTCAGGTCTTCGATCAGGTTGCGCGCGGCTTCGCGCTGGATCTCGGCGGCGAGCTCTTCGCGCACCTCTTCCAGCGCGGGGGCGGTGGACATGCGGGTTTCATTCAGTTGCACGATGTGCCAGCCGAATTGCGTCTCGATGGGCTGCGAGATCTCGCCGACTTCCATCGCCATCACGGCCTCTTCAAAGGCGGGGATCATCATGCCCGGCCCGAACCAACCCAGCGCTCCGCCGCCTGCGGCAGCACCATCGGTCGAGTTTTCGCGCGCCAGCGTTGCGAAATCCGCGCCTTCTTCCAGTTCGGCGCGCAGGGTGGTTGCCTCTTCTTCGGTTTCCACCAGAATGTGCGCGGCGTTGAATTCGGGGGTTGGTTCCTGACCCGAGAATTCCACCACGAAGGCGTCATAGGCGGCGGTGATCGCCTCATCCGACACGGAGGCTTCGGCGGCGCGGGTCAGGGCGGCGTTGGCGGTGAAATTGCGCGTCTCGTTCTCCAGCGTGATCTGCTGTACGAAGGTCAGGTCGTCTTCGATGGATTGCGCCAGCGCGGTCTGTTCGATCAGCTGTTCGGTCAGCGCGGGAAACAGCGTTGCATCAGGCAGTGACTGGAACTGCTCTGGCAGCGCGCTGCGCATCGCGATGACATGGCCCAGCGTGATCTCGGTGCCACCGACCGTAGCCAGGACGGTCTGCGGCGTTGGCGCGTCTTGTGCGGTGTCTTGCGCAGTGGCGGGCAGGGCGACCAGCAGCGCCAGCGCGCCGGACACGATCAGATTGCTGTGTTTCGACATCAGGATAGCTCCATTTGACACGCGGTTTAAGGCCGCGACGTTGACACTTCACGGGGCGCCCATTACATCGCTGCAAGGCGATGCGACGGCATTGGGCACCCCACTTCTGCGTTGTTCTACGGAACCGGGCGGGCACGGGCAACCCCGGCAAATCGCACGAAACGGTTATGAATGGTTGATGTGGCGCGCACCGGACCCCGGGCGCCGGATAAAAGGCGGAGATAGCATGCTGGGCTTTGGAACACTGACGAAAAAGGTGTTCGGCACGCCGAACGACCGCAAGGTCAAGGGCACCCGTCCAATTGTCGACCAGATCAACGCGTTGGAACCCGACTTCCAGGCGATGAGCGATGAAGCCTTGATCGCCAAGACGCAGGAACTGCGCGATCGCGTGGCGCAGGGCGCCAAGCTCGACGATGTCCTGCCCGAAGCCTTCGCCAACTGCCGCGAGGGGGCGCGCCGCGCACTGGGCCTGCGGGCTTTCGATGTGCAACTGATCGGCGGTATCTTCTTGCATCGCGGCAATATCGCCGAGATGAAGACGGGCGAGGGCAAGACCCTGGTTGCGACTTTTCCCGCCTATCTTAACGCGCTGGCGGGCAAGGGCGTCCATATCGTCACCGTCAACGACTATCTGGCGCGCCGCGATGCCGACTGGATGAGCAAGGTCTACAATCGCCTGGGCATGACCACCGGCGTCGTCTATCCGCAGCAGCCTGATGACGAAAAACAGGCCGCCTATGCCGCCGATGTGACCTATGCCACCAACAATGAACTGGGCTTCGATTACCTGCGTGACAACATGAAGGCTGACCTGTCGCAGATGTATCAGCGGCCGCATTTCTTCGCCATCGTCGATGAGGTGGACAGCATCTTGATCGACGAGGCGCGCACGCCGCTGATCATCTCTGGCCCGTCCGAAGATCGCTCGGGTCTCTATGTCGAGATGGACAAGGTTATCCCCCTGCTGTCCGAAGACCATTACACGCTGGATGAAAAAACCCGCCAGACCAACCTGACCGATGACGGCAACGAATTCATCGAACAAAAGTTGATGGAACTGGGCCTGCTGCCCGAGGATCAGTCGCTTTATGACCCGGAATCCACCACGCTGGTGCACCATGTCAATCAGGGCCTGCGCGCGCATAAACTGTTCCTGAAGGATCAGAACTACATTGTGCGCGACAATCAGGTGGTGCTGATCGACGAATTCACCGGTCGCATGATGGCCGGGCGCCGCCTGTCCGACGGGCTGCATCAGGCCATCGAGGCGAAGGAAGGCGTGGCGATCCAGCCGGAAAACGTCACCATGGCGTCGGTCACTTTCCAGAACTACTTCCGCCTCTATGAAAAACTGGCGGGCATGACGGGTACGGCCACCACCGAGGCTGAAGAATTCATGGAGATCTACGGCCTTGGTGTCGTGGAAATTCCGACCAATAAGCCCATCGCCCGGATGGACGAACACGATCAGGTCTTCCGCACTGCGCGCGAGAAGATCGAGGGTGTCGTCGAAGCCATCCGCGAGGCCCATGCCAAGGGCCAGCCCATTCTGGTGGGTACCACCTCGATCGAAAAGTCCGAGGAACTCGCCGCTGTTCTGACCCGCGAAGAGCTGCCGCATAACGTCCTGAACGCGCGCCAGCATGAGCAAGAGGCGCAGATCGTCGCTGATGCGGGCCGTCCCGGCGCGATCACCATCGCCACCAACATGGCCGGGCGTGGTACGGACATTCAGTTGGGCGGCAACGTCGAAATGAAGGTGCTTCAGGCGCTTGCCGCCGAGCCCGATCAAGAACCCGACGCGCTGCGCGCCCGGATCGAGGCTGAAGTGGCCGAGGACAAGAAGAAGGTGCTGGAGGCGGGCGGGTTGTTCGTTCTGGCCACCGAACGCCACGAATCCCGCCGGATCGACAACCAGTTGCGCGGTCGCTCAGGGCGGCAGGGCGACCCGGGACGCTCGGCGTTCTTCCTGTCGCTCGAAGACGATCTGATGCGGATTTTCGGGTCCGAGCGGTTGGAAAAAGTGCTCTCTACGCTGGGTATGAAGGAAGGCGAGGCAATCGTTCACCCTTGGGTCAACAAATCGCTGGAAAAGGCACAGGCCAAGGTCGAGGCCCGCAATTTTGACATCCGCAAGACGCTGTTGAAATTCGATGACGTGATGAACGACCAACGCCGGGTGATCTTTGGTCAACGGTTGGAAATCCTGCGCGCCGAGGATGTCTCTGACATCGTGACCGACATGCGCCACCAAGTGATCGATGATCTGGTCGATACCTACATGCCGCCGAAAACCTATTCTGATCAATGGGAAGGCGAGGCGCTGCACGAAGCGTTGCAGGAAAAGGTCAGCCTGGACCAGCCCGTGACCGACTGGGCCGAAGAAGACGGCGTGGATCAGGAAGTGATCCGCGAACGGCTGTGCGAGGCGTCGGACGCTGCCATTGCCGAGAAGACCGAGGCGTTTGGCCCCGAAAGTATGCGCAATGTGGAAAAACAGTTGCTGCTGCAAAGCATTGACGCCAAGTGGCGCGAGCATCTCGTCACGCTGGAACACTTGCGTTCGGCGGTGAATTTCCGGGGCTATGCGCAGCGCGATCCGCTGAACGAATACAAAACGGAATCCTTCACCATCTTTGAGTCGATGCTGAACGCGCTGCGCGGCGATGTGGTGCAGAAGCTGTCGCGCATCCGCCCGCTGACCAAGGCCGAACAGGACGAAATGCTGCGCCAGATCAGCCTGCAACAGCAATCCCGGCAGGTTGCGGCGACAAATGACGGGGTGGCGCCTGCGCCGCTGGTCGATGGTTTTGACGAACTCGACCCCGCGACCTGGGGCAATCCGGGGCGCAATGATGCCTGTCCCTGCGGGTCGGGTCAGAAGTTCAAGCATTGCCACGGACGCATCGCCTGACGACCATTTTCGCCCGGCGGCGCGCGGCGCCGCCGGGCCTTCCGCGATAGCCAAAGCTCCCGGGCATTTGCGATAAAACGTCAAGGTTTTGCGGCGTAATGCGGCGCATCGGCCCAAATGGCGCCACAGCGCTGCCCGAATCGCATGGCATCCCCGACACAGGATTTTATGGCTGGGGGTGTGCTATGCATTTGAATACAATGATCTTGCGTGTGGGCGCGCTGTGTTTCCTTGCGGTGGCAGGGTCGGGCTATGCGCTGCAATCGTTCATGGCGCCAGAAGGTGCGGTGGGCGGCACTGTCGTGGGGGTGGATGCGACCCAAGCCGTTGTGTCTGCCAGTTTGATGCCGGACCGTGGGGCGCAGGATCGGATGAATGACGCCGGGGGGGCGCAATTCGCCGCGCTGGATGGCGGGCCAGATGTGCCGTTGCGCGCGCGCAGCCTGGATACGATGACCGTGACACCTGCGGCGCCTGATTGCAGCATTGGACTGCGGCTGAGCGCTGCACCGGCCGGGATGATCGACCTGAACCTCAGCGCGCCGTGCGATCCACGGGCGCGGGTGCTGGTAGAACATGCCGGGCTGACCTTCACCCTCCAGACCTCGGCCACCGGCGCGGCCCAGGTGATGCTGCCCGCCATGACGACCACGGCGGAAGTGTCGGTGGTGTTTGACGACGGGCGCATGACGCGCGAAACCGTCGCCGTGCCCGCCGCTGCCGCCTATGACCGGGTGGCGGTGCAATGGCAAGGCAATGACGCTTTCGCGCTGCAAGCCTATGAATTCGGTGCCGAATTTGGCATGCCGGGGCATATCCACCGCGCCAATCCCACCGCGACGGGTGCCGATGTGTCGGGACGGATGATCACGCTGGGTGATCCTGCGGTGCTGTGGCCGCTTCAGGCCGAGGTGTATACCTACCCAGCCGCGTACCGGCTGGCCGATGGTGCGATCCGGCTGGAAACCGAGGCGATGATTACTGAACACACCTGCGCGCGGCAGGTCACGGCGAAAACCATTGCCGCCAAGGCCGGTGTCGTGCAGCCAGTGGTCGAGATCGGCGCGACCCTGCCACCCTGCGACGGGACCGACGGGTTCATCGTGCTGCGGCATGATCTGGGCCTGACGCGCAACGCGTTGAACTGAAAGCGGGGGTTTGGGGTGCAACGCGCTGATTTTCGGGGGATTCGTCACAGGTAGCCCTGCGCGCGAAAGCTGATTTCCTGGCCTTTGCCGATGATCAGATGGTCGTGCAGGGTCAGCGACAGCGCATTGGCCGCTGACTGGATCTGCTGCGTCATCATGATGTCCGCGTCCGACGGTGTAGGATCGCCCGAGGGGTGATTATGTACCAAAATCAAGGCTGAAGCGTTGAGTTCGAGCGCGCGGCGCACCACTTCGCGCGGATAGACCGGGACGTGATCGACGGTGCCGCGCGCCTGCGCCTCATCCGCGATTAGGACGTTCTTTCGGTCGAGGAACAGCACGCGGAATTGTTCGGTATCCAGATGCTCCATGGCCGTGTGGCAATAGTCCAAAAGCGCGTCCCAGCCCGACAGGACAGGCTGGTTCAGCACGCGGGACCGGGCCATGCGACAGGCCGCCGCGGCCAGTAATTTCAGTTCAAGAACAACGGTTTCGCCGACGCCATCGACCTGCATCAGCCGGGCGGGTGGGGCGGTGATGACGCGGTTGAGGTCGCCGAAAGCGGCGATCAGTCGATGCGCCAGCGGCTTTACATCCTGCCGGGGAATCGCGCGGAACAAGATCAGTTCCAAAAGCTCGTAATCGGGTATCGCATCCGCGCCGCCCTGCATGAAACGGGCGCGCAGGCGTTTGCGGTGATCGCGGATGTAAGATGGCAGCTTATCGTGCGATTTCAACGGGCTGGGTGTAGTCCCCGATCCATTTCCGGGCGCATTTTCCGGCGCTGGGGCGCCAGCGAACAAGGGCAGGGCAGATTCGTGAAAGGCGGGGTTTCTGGGCATGTCCCCACCTTTGCAGGGAAGTGGTGAATCTTTGGTTAACGCCCACCTTGCCCACCCCGGCAGCGCGGTGCCGGGGGCCATGTTTCATGGGGTTTGGGCAAAAAGCGGCGTCTGGAAACGGTATGGTTCCGGTATGGGTTTGATACATACGCTTGGGCCGATCTTGCACGCCAGGGTTGAAAAAGAACACCTAAGACGCGATTTCGCTGATTCCTCAGGCGGCGAGGCCTTTGGACCCCATGGCGAGGAACTTGTCGCGCCGGTCCTTGACCAGCGCCTTGGGCGATTTGCCCTCCAGCTCGGCCACCATCGCCTCGACCGCCGCGCCCACGGCCTTGAACGCCACGGCGCGGTTACGCTGCGCACCGCCCAGCGGTTCGGGGATGATGCGGTCGATCACGCCCAGCTTATGCAGGTCCTGTGCGGTGAGGCGCAGCGCCTCGGCGGCCTCGCGCATTTTCTCGGCGTCTTTCCACAGGATCGAGGCGCAGCCCTCGGGCGAGATCACCGAATAGACCGAGTGTTCCAGCATGGCGATGCGGTTGGCCGTGGCAAAGGCCACCGCGCCGCCGGACCCGCCTTCGCCGATCACGACCGAGACCATCGGCACGCCCAGCGTCAGGCATTTGTGTGTGGAACGGGCGATGGCTTCGGCCTGCCCGCGTTCTTCGGCGCCCTTGCCGGGATAGGCGCCCGGCGTGTCCACCAGCGTGATGACCGGCAGACCGAAACGGTCGGCCATGTCCATCAGGCGGATGGCCTTGCGGTAGCCTTCGGGGCGGGCCATGCCAAAGTTGCGTTCGATCCGCGACTTGGTGTCATGCCCCTTTTCCTGCCCGATCACCATCACGGGCCGGTCGTTCAGCCGCGCCAGCCCGCCCATGACGGCGTGATCGTCGCCAAAGTTGCGGTCCCCGGCCAGCGGTGTGTATTCGGTGAACAGCGCGGCGATATAGTCGCGGCAATGTGGCCGGTCCGGATGGCGGGCGACCTGACATTTGCGCCATGGCGCCAGACCCTTGTAGAGGTCGCGCAGCATCTTCTCGGCCTTCTGGTCGAGGGCAAGCGCCTCTTTTTCCACGTCCATCTCGGGGTTGGCGCGGGCCATGGCACGCAGTTCTGCGGCTTTGCCTTCGATTTCGGCCAGCGGTTTTTCGAATTCCAGATAGTTCACAGTGGCACCCCTTTGGCGTGTTGTCCCGGGCCCGGGCCGGGCAGGGGACACAGCGACATTTTGGCCACGTATATGCCCGTGGCGCGATGCGATTGCAACGGCGTTGGCCCAAAGGTGTCCGTCAGATGGGCAAGGCGTGGCCTGTGCTGACGCCTTGCTGCGGGCGGCAAGGCTTTTAGCGCCGGGGCGCGCCATAGCCGCCGCCGCCCGGCGTATGCATCACAAAGCTGTCGCCCGCCGCCATTTCGGTGGCGTCATTGCCGCGCAATTCTTCCACCTGGCCATTGGCGCGCAGCACCGTGTTGCGGCCCAGCGCGCCGGGACGGCCGGATTGTGCGCCATGCGGCGGGATCTTTCGGTGCGAGGACAGCACCGTGACCGTCATGGGTTCCAGCATCGTCAGCCGCCGGGTGACGCCATCGCCGCCACGATGCGCCCCCGCGCCCCCGGACCCATGCCGCACCGAGAATTGATCGACCCGCACGGGAAAGCGGGTTTCCAGCACCTCGGGGTCGGTCATGCGGGTGTTGGTCATATGGGTATGCACGGCGCTTGCGCCGTCAAAATCCGGGCCTGCGCCTGCGCCGCCGCAGATGGTTTCATAATTCTGATGCGTGGCGTTGCCGTAGACGAAGTTGTTCATCGTGCCCTGAGAGCCCGCGATCACCCCCAGCGCGCCATAGAGCGTGTCGGCAATTGCCTGGCTGACCTCGGTATTGCCGGAAATCACGGCGGCGGGATAGGCGGGGTTTATCATGGACCCCGCTGGCGCGATGATTTCCAGCGGTTTTAGGCAGCCTTCATTCATCGGAATGTCGCTGCCCACCAGCGTGCGGAAGACATAGAGCACCACGGCCCGACAGATCGCCAGCGGCGCGTTGTAATTGAATTCATCCTGCGGCGAGGTGCCGGTGAAGTCGATCACGGCGCGGCGCGCGGCGCGGTCCACGGTGATGGCCACCCGGATCTGCGCCCCCGAATCCAGCGGATAGGTGAACTGGCTGTCGGCCAGCACGTCAAGGACGCGACGCACCGATTCCTCGGCATTGTCCTGCACATGGCCCATGTAAGCATGCACGGCGTCCAGCCCGAACTGTTCGGTGATCTTGCGCAATTCGCGCGCGCCGGTGGCATTGGCGGCGATCTGGGCGGACAGGTCGGCCATGTTCTGGTCGACGTTGCGGCAGGGGTATTTCGCACCGGCCAGCAGGGCGCGCGTGGCCTCGGCTTGCAGGGCGCCGCGCCGCACAAGGCGGAAGTTGTCGATCAGCACGCCTTCGTCGTCGATATGGCGGCTGTCCGGCGGGGCAGAGCCGGGCGTGGTGCCGCCGATATCGGCATGGTGCCCGCGCGAGGCGACAGTGTAGATGATGCGTTCGCCTGCCGCGTCGAACACGGGGGTGATGACTGTGACATCGGGCAGGTGTGTGCCGCCGTTATAGGGGTTGTTCATCATGAACACGTCACCCGGCGCGATATCGCCTGCGTTTTCGCGCAGCACGGTGCGGACGCTTTCGGACATGCTGCCCAGATGCACCGGCACATGCGGGGCATTCGCCACCAGATCGCCCGCCGCGTCAAAGATCGCGCAGGAGAAGTCGTAGCGTTCCTTGATGTTCACTGAATAGGCGGTGTTGGCCAGTGTCGCGCCCATCTGTTCGGCGATGGACATGAAGAGGTTGTTGAACACTTCCAGCATGACGGGATCGACGGTGGTGCCGACAGCCTCGGCCCGGCGCAGGGCGGTGACGCGGCGCAAGATCAGGTTGCCATCCGGGGTGGCGCTGGCCTGCCAGCCGGGTTCCACGATGTTGGTGCCGGTGGGTTCGGTCAGGATGGCGGGACCGTCCAGCCGGTCGCCGGGGGCGAGGGACGCACGGTCCACCAGCGGCACATCGCGCCAGTCGCCCCTGGTATACATCTGCGCGGTCGCGCGGGGCGTGTCGCTGTGCGGGGCGGTGATGGTGGCCGCTTCGGCGGTGTGGCCGATCGCCTCGGCGGTGATGAGGTCGAGGATCAGGTGGGTGTAGGCGGGCACGAAGCCGAAACGCTGGTCATGCGCTTCCTCGAACGCGGCCGTCATTTGCGCGACAGGGCCAAAAGGCACGTCCAGCGTCTGATGCGCGCCGTCGGTGCGGATATGCGCGGTCTGCACGATGGTGATGGCGTCGGCGGGGATGCCCTGACCCGCGACTTCACCCCGCGCGGCGTCCGAGATGCGCGTCAGGTCGGGGGTGATGGCATCCGTGTCGGACAGCGGGCGGGCCACCTGATGTTCGCGGATCGCGCGCACATCGGCCAGCCCCATGCCAAAGGCCGACAGGACGCCCGCGAAGGGGTGGATGAAGATCTGTTCCATGCCCAGCGCATCGGCCACCAGGCAGGCATGCTGCCCGCCCGCACCGCCAAAACAATTGAGGGTGTAGCGCGTCACGTCATAGCCGCGCTGCACGCTGATCTTCTTGATTGCGTTGGCCATGTTTTCCACGGCGATGCGCAAGAAACCTTCTGCCAGATCCTGCGGCGGGCGCGGGGCGTCGCCGGTCGCCGCCGCGATTTCGGCGGCAAGTTCGGTGAATTTGGCGCGCACGATCCCCGCGTCGAGGGGTTCATCGGCGTCGGGGCCGAAGACGCGGGGGAATTGATCGGGCTGCAACTTGCCCAGAAGGACGTTGCAATCGGTCACGGTCAGCGGGCCGCCGCGCCGGTAGCTGGCCGGGCCGGGGTTGGCGCCCGCACTTTCGGGGCCGACCTGCATGCGCCCGTCGGCAAAGCGCAGGACGGACCCGCCACCCGCCGCGACGGTGTGGATGCTCATCATGGGCGCGCGCACGCGCACGCCCGCGACCTCGGTCTCGAAGCTGCGTTCGTATTGACCCGCATAGTGGCACACATCGGTAGAGGTGCCGCCCATGTCAAAGCCGATGAGACGGTCGAACCCCGCGCTTTCCGCCGTGCGCACCATGCCGACGACCCCCCCGGCGGGGCCGGACAGGATCGCGTCCTTGCCCTGAAACAGCGTAGCATCGGTCAGCCCGCCGTTCGATTGCATGAACATCAGGCTTTCGCAGCCGCCCTGATCTGCCTTCAGCGCGTCGCTGACCTGCCCGACATAGCGCCGCAGGATGGGCGAGAGGTAGGCATCCACCACCGTCGTATCGCCGCGCCCCACCAGTTTTATCAAAGGGCTGACGCGGTGGCTGAGCGAAACCTGAGTGAACCCGATCTCGCGCGCCATGGCGCCGATGCGTTCCTCATGATCGGTGAAGCGGTAGCCATGCATCAGCGCGATCGCCACCGACCGGAAGCCGCGCCGATAGGCATCGGCCAGCGCGTCATGGGCGGCATCGGCATCCAGCGGCCTGACAATGCTGCCATCGGCAGCGAGGCGTTCGCTGACCTCGGCCACCTCATCATACAGGGTTTCCGGCAGCCGGATGTTGAGGTCGAACAGGCGCGGACGGTTCTGGTAGCCGATGCGCAGAAGGTCGCCCAGCCCCTTGGTAATCATCAACAGCGTGCGCGCGCCCTTGCGTTCCAGCAGCGCGTTGGTGGCCACCGTGGTGCCCATGCGGACCTCGGCGATCTGGCCGGGCGGCAGTGCGTCATCGGGGCCGAGGCCCAGAAGGGTGCGGATGCCATGCACGGCGGCATCGGAATAGGCTTCGGGGTTTTCGGACAGCAGTTTGTGGGTCAGCACTTTGCCATCCGGGCTGCGCGCCACGATGTCGGTAAAGGTGCCGCCCCGATCCATCCAGAATTTCCACATGGTGCTGCCCCTTTTGCCGCAAATTCGCTTGCCCCGACTGCTCCTGCGCGGGTGGGCTTGTTCAACCATTTATACAGCGCCTTGCATAGTGGCCGAGGGTGTCAATTCGCGCCTGTCTCGGATAGACTGGTGCCAAGTGCAACCAAAGGACGGAGGGCGAAATGGCCGAAAAACTGAACGACCGCAGCGCGCTGGACCCGTTGCTTGCGCAGGGTTGGGAATTGGTCGACGGACGCGACGCGATCTGTAAAACTTATGTATTCGCCAATTTCATCGCAGCTTTTGGCTGGATGACCCGCGCCGCGATCTGGGCGGAAAAGCTGGGACATCACCCGGAATGGTCGAATGTTTACAAGACTGTCGACGTGACCTTGACCACCCATGATTGCGGCGGAGTGTCGGATCTGGACATCAAGCTGGCGCAGAAAATGGATGCGCTGGCCGAATAGGTTGGCCTGCGTGATCTGGGTCTGGGCGCGGCGGCGGTTTTGCCACCGCGCCCAGACCCCGGCGCTTGCTTACAGCGCCTTCAGGATGCCGTCGGCGCCGGAAACTTCCATGGCACCGGGGCTTTCCTCGACATTCAGGGCCTTTACGACGCCGTCATCGACCAGCATCGCATAGCGTTTGGATCGGCCGATCAGGCCTGCGGGCGGGGCGTCGAAGCTCAGGCCCAGCGCGCCGGTGAATTCGCCGCTGCTGTCTGCCAGAAGCGTCAGCCCGGCGTCGGTGGCGCCAGTCGCCTCGCCCCAGGCTTTCATCACGAAGGGGTCGTTGACCGCGACGCAGATGATCTCTTCCACGCCCTTGGCCATCAGCGCATCCTTGTTTTCCACATAGGAGGGGACGTGTTTCGCGCTGCATGTCGGCGTGAAGGCGCCCGGCACGGCGAAGATCACGACCTTGCGGCCTGTGGTCAGGTCGGCCAGTGCCACCTGCTCGGGGCCATCGGCGCCCATGCGGATCAGGGTGGCGGTGGGCAATTTATCTCCGGTCGAAATGGTCATCGGGGACTCCTTTTTTGGGTTATGTCTGACACTTGGTGCGCGAGGTCGGGAAAGGCAAGGCCAGAGCCGCAGCAGGGATCGGATTTGGCCGCCGGGCGCTGGTGTTTTGCGTGGTCGGTTTATAGACAGGCGGCTGATAAACGCGTGGCTGGCGGCCGGGTCATTTGCAGCCGGGCCACTTGCCATCGTGCCGCGCAGGGCCGAGATAGGCGCGGACAGATGGTTGTGACAGAACGGGGGCGGACATGTCGGACATGGCAGGGATCGTGGTGATCGGCGCGGGGCAGGCGGGGGCATCGCTGGTGGCGCGGCTGCGCATGAAGGGCTATGCTGGCGCGATCACGCTGATCGGGGCCGAGGGCGTGCCCCCCTATCAGCGCCCGCCGTTGTCGAAGGGCTATCTGTTGGGCGATCTGAGCGCGGAGCGGCTGTTCCTGCGGCCCGAAAGTTTCTACGCCGATCAAGGCATTGTCCTGCGCATGGGGGCGGTCGTCGATGGTATCGACCCCGCCCGGCAAGAGGTGTCGCTGGATGGCGCGGCGCTGCCCTATGACCAGTTGGCGCTGACGACCGGCGCACGCCCGCGTCGCCTGCCCGCCGCGATCGGCGGCGATCTGGCGGGGGTGCATGTTCTGCGCGGTCTGGCGGATGTGGATGCCATGGCGCCCGAGGTCGCGCCGGGCCGCCGGGTGGTGATTGTCGGCGGCGGATATATCGGGCTGGAGGCAGCGGCGGTCGCGGCCAAGCGCGGGCTGGATGTGACGGTGGTCGAGCTGGCGCCGCGCATCTTGCAACGCGTCGCGGCGGCGGAAACCTCGGATTACATGCGCGCCTTGCATATTGCGCATGGGGTGCGCGTGCTGGAAGGTGTCGGGCTGGAACGGTTGTCGGGCGAAGGCCATGTTACCGGCGCGCGGTTGAGCGACGGGCGCGAATTGCCGGCGGATTTTGTCATCGTCGGTGTGGGGGTGATGCCCGATACCGCGCTGGCCGGGGATGCGGGGCTGTATCTGGACAACGGGATTGCCACGGATGCGCAGGGCCGCACGTCAGACCCGCGGATCTGGGCGGCGGGGGACTGCGCCTCGTTCCCCTCGCACGGCGGGCGGCTGCGGTTGGAATCGGTGCAGAACGCGATCGATCAGGCGGAACTGGTGGCCGACAACATGCTGGATGGCGCGCGTGACTATGCGCCGGTGCCGTGGTTCTGGTCGGATCAATATGACCTGAAGTTGCAGATTGCAGGGCTGAACACCGGCTATGACCGGGTGGTGGTCCGCGATGCGCCGGGCGCGCGCAGCCATTGGTATTTCAAGGGCGACGGGCTGCTGGCTGTCGATGCGATGAACGACCCGCGCGCCTATATGGTCGGCAAGCGCCTGCTGGAGGCTGGGCGCAGTCCGTCGGCTGGGGCGGTTGCCGATGCGGGGAGCGACCTGAAGGCGCTGCTGCGGGCATGAGGATCATCGCGGGGAAATTTCGGGGCCTGACGCTGGCTGATGTCGGGGCGGGCGATGCGGGCGCGCATCTGCGCCCCACGTCCGACCGGGTGCGCGAGGCGGTTTTCAACCTGCTGCAAAACGCGCTGAACCCCGACCCGCTGCCCGGCGCGCGGGTGCTGGACCTGTTTGCAGGCACCGGCGCGCTGGGGTTCGAGGCGCTGTCGCGCGGCGCGGCGCATGTCACTTTCGTGGATGACGGCGCGGCGGCGCGTGCCTTGATCCGCGAGAATACCGACAAGACACGCGCGATGGGTGTCACGCGCCTGTACCGCCGCGATGCGACCGACCTGGGGGTCAACCGGGGCGCGGTGTTTGGGCTGATCTTCCTTGATCCGCCGTATGGCCAGGGGCTTGGCGCGCGCGCGTTGGCATCGGCCACGGCGGGCGGCTGGGTCGCGCCCGGCGCCGTGGTGGTGTGGGAGGAAAGTCAGCCGCAGATGCCCCCGCCGGGATTCACGCCGCTGGACCAGCGCCGCTATGGCGATACGCATGTGACGCTGCTGCGGCGCGATGCGGCCGACAGTTAGCGGGCGCGGGGAAATGCGCCGCTTTTCCCGATCCGTCCGGGCGCGGCCGTTGTGTGGGCAGATGGCGGGAACAATTTTCCCGGCGCAAGCGCTGCACCCCCGTCAAAGGTCTGCGCGGCGGTGCCTTCAGCACATCGACTTCAACACATGGCCTTCAGTACATGGCCTGCGGCACCCGCGCCTGAATGCGGCGCGGGTGCGCCACATCAAGCTACGCGTTCTTTTCCGCCTTTGCGCGGGTTTCCGACAGGGTCATGCCGGGCGACAGCGCCTCGGGGTCGAGCGTCAGTTCGATCACCGCAGGCAGGCCCGAGGCCACGGCGCGGTCGAAAGCGGCGGCGAAATCCTCGGTCCGGTCCACCCGCTCACCATGGCCGCCATAGGCGCGGGCAAGGGCGGCATAGTCGGGGTTGAACAGGTCGGTGCCGGACACGCGCCCGGGATAATGCCGTTCCTGATGCATGCGGATCGTGCCGTAGCGGCCATTGTTGGCCACGATTGTCACCACCGCCGCGCCATATTGCCGGGCGGTCGACATCTCGTTCAGGGTCATCTGGAAACAGCCGTCCCCGGCGAAGCAGACCACGGTGCGGTCGGGGTGTTCCAGCTTTGCTGCAATCGCCGCCGGGAAGCCATAGCCCATGGAGCCGGAGGTCGGCGCCAGATGCCCGGGAAAGCCGCGCGCGCGGAAATAGCGGTGCACCCATGCGGCGTAATTGCCCGCACCATTGGTGGCGATCGCGTCATCGGGCAGCGTGTCGGACAGGTGCTTCATCACGGCCTCTAACTGTACCGCGCCGGGGCTGGCCTTTGGCGTGACCCATGCGGCGTAATCGGCGCGGGCGGCGCGCGTCCAGCCGGTCCAGTCGGGGTGTTCGGGCGCGTCGCGCCGCGCCAGTTTCGCGATCACATCGACGGCGGGCGCGGCAAACCCCAGATCGGGGCGGAAAACGCGGCCCAGTTCATCGGGGTCGGGGTGGATATGGATGATGGTTTTGCCGGGCGCGCCGGGCTTCACGATCTCATACCCGCCGGTGGCGATGTCGCCAAAGCGCGCGCCGATGATCAGCAGGCAGTCGGCATCGCGCAGGCGCTGTTCCAGTGCGGGGTTCATGCCCACGCCCAGATCGCCCGCGTAATGGCTGTGGCGGTTGTCGATCCGGTCCTGACGGCGGAAAGTGGCGCAAACCGGCAGGTCAAAATTCTCGGCGAATTTTGCAAGATCCAGCGAAGTGTCGTGCGACCAGACCGACCCGCCCGCGATGACCAGCGGGCGTTTGGCACCGCAGAGCATGCCCAGAATGGCGTCGAGCTGATCGGAGCACACAAACGGCGGCTGCGGCGCGACGGCGGGAATGTCGGGGACATCGGCGCGGGCCGACAGCATGTTTTCGGGCAGCGCCAGCACGACGGGGCCGGGGCGGCCCGATTGCGCAAGGTGGAAGGCGCGGCTGATGTATTCCGGCAGGCGGTCGGTCTGATCGACCTCGGCGGCCCATTTGGCGATGGGTTTGAAGAATTCGCGGTAATTGACTTCCTGAAAGGCCTCGCGGTCGCGGTGGTTGTTGTCGATCTGGCCGACGAACATGATCAGCGGCGTGCTGTCTTGCCGCGCGATATGTATCCCGGCAGAGCCATTTGTTGCCCCCGGCCCGCGCGTCACGAAAACCACGCCGGGCTGGCCGGTCAGCTTTGCATGTGCCTCGGCCATCATGGTGGCGCCGCCCTCATGGCGGCAGACGATATTTTCGATACCGCTGTCGTGAAGGCCGTCCAGCGCGGCCAGAAAACTTTCGCCGGGGACCGAGAACACGCGCCGCACCCCCTGAATTTTCAGTTGATCCACCAGTATCTGCCCGCCGTGCCGGTCTGCCATGTGCTGTTCCTTCTTGTTGTATTGTCCCCCGGACTTATGTCGCAGGGTAAGACATTTCAAATGGAGGTACCATGTCACAATATTCTCTGGTCGGGCTTTGCGGGTCGTTGCGGGCGGAATCGCTGAACCGCAAGCTGATGATGGCGGCGGTGAAATCCTTTGATCCAGCGGAATTTACCGACGGTAACCTGCGCTTCCCGCTGTTCGATGAGGATCTGGAGGCGGAGGGAATTCCCACCGAGGTGACGGAACTGTCCGACCAGATCAAGGCCGCCGATGCCGTGGTGATCGCATGCCCCGAGTATAACAAGGCCCCGCCGGGCGTGCTGAAAAACGCGCTGGACTGGCTGAGCCGGGGGCCAGCGAAGCCCTGGGCGGACAAGCCGGTCGCGCTGATCTCGGCCACCGGCGGGCGCGCGGGGGGGGAGCGGACGCAATTTGCGCTGCGCCTGATGATGGTGCCCTTCCGCCCCCGGCTGCTGATGGGCCCCGAGGTGTTGGTGGGCGGCGCGTCAGAACATTTCGATGCGGATGGCGCGTTGAAAACCGACAGCTATATCAAGCTCTTGGATGATCTGATGGCCGGGCTGCGCGCAGAGATTGCGCGCTGACCGGCCCCACGGCCCGGCGCTACGCTGTCAGAGACCCAGCGCCACAGCCTCGGACCGCAGGGTGTTGGTCACGCGGACCAACTCGGCGCTGATGCCGGGTTCGGACAGCGCGTGACCTGCCTGCGGCACCAGCGTCAATGTGCCGCGTGGCCAGACCATGCTGAGATCCCACGCGGTCTTTGGCGGGCAGATCATGTCGTAGCGGCCCTGCACGATGGTGCCGGGCACATCGGCCAGCGTATGGGCGTTGCTTTGCAAAAAGCCGTCTTGTTCAAAGAAGCATCCATTGGCGAAGTAGTGATTCTCCAACCGTGCGAAGGCGCGGGCATAATCCGACGGGCTTTCGCCGCCCGGGCTGCGCGTCTCGATCGAGGCGAGGGCGTTTTCCCAGTTGCACCAGCGGCGGGCGTGCCGGTTTTCCGCCAGCATGTCGCCCGAAAACAGGCGATTGTGATAGGCGGTTACCAGATCGGTACGCTCTGCCTCGGGGATGAGTTCGACGAAACGCGCCCAGAGGTCGGGGAAGAAACGCCCCGCGCCACCGCCGTAAAACCAGTCCAGTTCGGTTTGCGTGCCCATGAACACGCCGCGCAGCACCAGATAGGCGGCGCGGTCGGGGTGGGTCTGTGCGTAGGCCAGCGCCAGCGTGGCGCCCCAACTGCCGCCGAACACGATCCAGCGCGGGATGTCCAGCGTGGTGCGGATCAGTTCGATATCGCGGATCAGGTGCCAGGTGGTGTTGGCGTCGACATTGGCATGGGGCCGCGAGCGGCCGCACCCGCGCTGGTCGAACAAGATCACCCGGTACTGAGCCGGGTCGAAATACCGCCGCATCGCCGGGCTGCACCCGCCCCCGGGGCCGCCGTGCAGCACCACCACGGGGATGCCCGCTGGATTGCCGCATTGTTCGACATAGATCGTATGGCCGTCGCCCACCTCCAGCATGCGCTGGTCGAACGGATCGATCGGCGGATAGAGAAAGGCTGCGCTGTTTTGGGCTGCTGATTTGTCCATGAGGCGACTATATAACGGGATGCGATCCCCCGCTATGGGGGGAAATCAAAAATTGACGCGGAGGCATCATGCAGACGACGATCGACACAGCCGAAGTTGCGAAATTCGAGGCGATGGCCGCCGAATGGTGGGACCCGAATGGCAAGTTCAAGCCGCTGCATATGCTCAACCCCTGTCGGCTGGACTATATCACCGCGCAGGTCGCGGCAGAGTTTGACCGTGATCTGACGGGGTCCAAGCCGTTCAAAGGGCTGCGGATTCTGGATATTGGCTGTGGCGGCGGGCTGTTGTCTGAACCCATGGCGCGGCTGGGCGCGGATGTGGTGGGGGCCGATGCGGCCCCGCGCAACATTCCCGTGGCGCAGGTTCATGCGGCGCAGGAGGGGTTGGACATCGATTATCGCCACACGACGGCGGAAGATATGGCCGCGGCGGGCGAACAATTCGACGCGATCCTGAACATGGAAGTGGTCGAACATGTTGCCGATCCGCTGGCCTATCTGACCGCCTGCCAACACTTGCTGCGGCCCGGCGGGCTGATGGTGTGTTCGACCCTGAACCGCAATCCCAAAAGCTATGTCATGGCGATCATCGGGGCCGAGCATGTGATGCGCTGGCTGCCCAAGGGCACGCATGATTGGCGCAAGTTCATCACCCCGGATGAGCTGTTTGCGCTGCTGCGCGATGCAGGGCTGGACCCGGTGGACCGCAAGGGGTTTGTTTTCAACCCCCTGGGCTGGTCATGGTCGCTGTCATCGCGCGATCTGTCGGTGAATTATGTCACCGCCAGCATCAAGCGTCAGGTATAGGCGATGCCCAGCAGGACCACGCCCAGGAGGACGCGGTAGATCACATAGGGCGTGAAGCTGACCGAACGTAGCAGCCGCATCATCAGCGCCAGGGCCAGCAGGGCGGCAAAGAAAGCAAACACCGCGCCGATGGCCGCATCGCGCGCAACGCCTGCATCGACGTTGCCGATCAGGTCCAGCCCCAGCAGCGCGCCAGAGGCCAGGATTGTCGGGATCGACATCAGCATGGCGATCTTTGCCGCGTCATGCCGGGTATAGCCCAATGCGCGCGCGCCAGAGATACAGGCGCCGGAGCGCGACGTGCCGGGGATCAGCGCGACGGCCTGCCACAGGCCCAGGATTACCGCATCGCGCAGGCCCCAGTTTTGTTGTGTCTTCGCTTCTGCGCCTTTCTGGTCGGTCACATAAAGGACGATGCCGAAAATGATCATCGTCCAGCCGATCACCGCAACGGACCGCATCAGGTCGATCAGGCCGGTCACTTTCAATATGAAGCCGATGATGAGCACCGGCACGGTTGCAATGGCAAGGCAGAGCGCAAGCCAGGCACCCTGATTGTCGATCCGCCCGCGCAACAGGTCCGGCACCCCGCGCACGGCCAGCGCGACATCGCTGCGGAAATACAAGATCACCGCCAGAAGTGTGCCCACGTGCACCGCAACATCAATCGCCAGACCTTGATCGTCGATTCCCGTTAATATGGGGTAAAGAATCAGGTGGCCGGATGAAGAAACCGGCAGAAATTCGGTTAAGCCCTGAATGAGCGCGAGCATGAGGAGGTGAAAAAGGGTCATGGGGTGCAGCCTGATTTGGGGGTTCGGCGCACCATAACGCGCTGTTCTGCACGCGGAAGAGGAATTTTATGTCAGTATAGCTGACTCAAATAACACGGAAAAGATGCGCGGAAGACCGCGAAGGGCAGAATAAATGCCATTTAGGTCAGTTGTGCTGACTTTTATTTGCGGATAACCTTTCGTAAAAGGCTATTTCAATTTGGGAGGCTCTGCCATGGCTCAACAGCGAATGCTCCAGTTTGTCACCGTCGAAAAACAGACGCCGGAAAAACGCCCGCCTAATCTACGCAAGGAAGATTTCGGCGAGATTTACCGTGAGTACGCGGCCGAGAAGGCTGCCGAACAATCCGGGCGGTGCAGCCAGTGCGGCGTGCCCTATTGCCAGACGCATTGCCCGCTGCACAACAACATCCCCGACTGGCTGCGCCTGACCGCCGAAGGGCGCCTGCAGGAAGCCTATGAACTGAGCCAGGCGACAAACACCTTCCCCGAGATCTGCGGCCGCATCTGCCCGCAAGACCGGCTGTGCGAAGGTAATTGTGTGATCGAACAATCCGGCCACGGCACGGTGACGATCGGCGCGGTAGAGAAATACCTGACCGATACCGCCTGGGAAATGGGCTGGGTGAAGCCCATCAAACCGCATGCGGAACGCGGTGAATCGGTGGGGATCATCGGCGCCGGTCCGGGCGGCCTTGCGGCAGCGGATGTGCTGCGCCGCGCGGGCGTGCAAGTGACTGTGTATGACCGCTATGACCGCGCGGGCGGGCTGATGACCTACGGCATCCCCGGCTTCAAGCTGGAAAAACCCGTTGTCATGCAACGGATTGAACAATTGGCGGAGGCTGGCGTGAAATTCGCGCTGAACTGCAACGTGGGCGAGGATGTCAGCTTCAACGCGCTGCGCGGCCAGCATGATGCGGTGATCATCGCCACGGGCGTCTACAAATCGCGCGCGCTGGAAGCGGCGGGCGCGAATGCCGGTGGCGTGGTCCGGGCGATCGACTACCTGACGGCCTCGAACCGCAAGAGCTTTGGCGATGATGTGCCGGAATTCGACAGCGGTGAGCTGAATGCCGAGGGCCGCCGCGTGGTGGTGATCGGCGGCGGCGACACGGCGATGGATTGCGTGCGCACCGCGATCCGGCAAGGCGCGACATCGGTCAAATGCCTGTACCGCCGCGACCGCACGAACATGCCGGGCAGCCAGCGCGAGGTGGCCAATGCCGAGGAAGAAGGCGTGGAATTCGTCTGGCAGACCGCGCCCAAGGGCTTTGAGGTCAACGATTCAGGGGCTATCAGCGCGGTAATGGTCGAGAAAATGCGGCTGGGTCGCCCCGATGCAACAGGCCGTCGCGCGCCCGAAGTCATTGACGGCGCTGATTATTCCGAACCCGCCGACCTGGTGGTCATGGCGCTGGGCTTTGAGCCTGAAGACCTGCCGACCCTGTGGGGGGAACCCGCGCTGGAGGTCACGCGCTGGGGCACCGTCAAGGCGAATTTCCGGACGCATGAGACTGAAATCCCCGGGGTTTACGCGGTGGGCGACATCGTGCGCGGTGCGTCCCTGGTGGTCTGGGCGATCCGTGACGGACGCGAGGCGGGCGATGCCGTGCTGACCTATCTCAACGCGCCCGCACAGGTGGCGGCGGAATGAGCGGCGCAATCCTGAGCACCCGCTCGGGCGGGTGCATGTGCGGCGCGGTGCGGCTCAGCGCCGGGCTGACAACGCATGATTTCGGTGCGTGCCATTGCGCGATGTGCCGCCGCTGGACCGGGTCGGCGCTGCTGGGCATCACGGTGCCGGTGGCAAATGTGGATTGGCAGGGGGCGGAGAATATCGCAACTTATCAAAGCTCTGACTGGGCTGAGCGCGCGAATTGCCGCACATGCGGGTCGGCGCTTTATTACCACGTCACGATGGAGGGGCCGATGTCGGCGCATCTGGAAATCCCGGTGGGGTTGTTCGACGATGCGGACGGGTTGAATTTCGACAATGAAATATACATCGACCACAAGCCCGACAGCTATACCTATGCCGGTGAACGGTCGCGGTTGACGCGCAAGGAGACGCTGGCGAAGTTCGGGATCTCGGACGAGGCCACCGCGCCATGAGCTTGCGCCGTGGCGGGCGTTAACAAGGTGTCCTGGCGGTAAAACTGCCGTCTGGAAATGGTATGGTTCCGGTATGGCTTTGATACATACGCGCGCCCGGTGCTGGATCTGGCAAGAATTCTTAACGGGGCAATGGCCCTGACCTTTTTCCCCGGATGGCCGATTTCGCAAGGATGGCCGTCCGCTCGCTCGGAGGGACTGAAGATGACGACATATGATGCAGCATGGGCCAAGGCCGAAGAAGCACGCCGCGCCTGGATGGATGCCAACGGGCTTTACAAGGCCGAGGATGAGCATTCGTCCTGCGGCGTGGGGCTGGTGGTGTCGATTGACGGCACGCCCTCGCGCAAGGTGGTCGAAGCCGGCATCGACGCGCTGAAGGCGATCTGGCACCGCGGTGCCGTGGATGCCGACGGCAAGACCGGCGACGGCGCGGGCATTCATGTGCAGATCCCGGTAAAGTTCTTTTACGACCAGATCCGACGCACCGGCCATGAGCCGAAGATGGATGCCATGGTCGCTGTGGGGCAGGTCTTTTTGCCGCGCACCGATTTTGGCGCGCAGGAACGCTGCCGGACCATCGTGGAAACCGAAGTGCTGCGCATGGGGCATCAGATTTACGGCTGGCGGCATGTGCCGGTCAATGTGTCGGTGTTGGGCGAGAAGGCCAATGCGACCCGCCCCGAGATCGAGCAGATCCTGATCCGCGACTGCAAGGGGATGGATGAGGAATCGTTCGAGCGCGAGCTTTATGTCATCCGCCGCCGGATCGAGAAGGCTGCGGCCAGCGCGCAGATCGCGCATCTGTATCTGTGCAGCCTGTCGTGCCGGTCGATCATCTACAAGGGCATGATGCTGGCCGAGCAGGTCGCCGAGTTCTATCCCGACCTGAAGGATGCGCGGTTCGAATCGGCTTTTGCGCTGTATCACCAGCGGTATTCGACCAATACTTTCCCGCAATGGTGGCTGGCGCAGCCCTTCCGCATGCTGGCGCATAACGGCGAGATCAACACGCTGAAGGGCAACCTCAACTGGCTGAAAAGCCACGAGATCCGCATGGCCTCCAGCGCGTTCGGCGATATGGCCGAAGACATCAAGCCGATTGTCGCGGCAGGGTCGTCGGACAGTGCCGCGCTCGATTCGGTGTTCGAGGTGATGGTGCGCGCGGGCCGCAGCGCGCCGATGGCGAAAACCATGCTGGTCCCCGAAGCCTGGTCGCAATCGGCGATCGAGATGCCGAAGGCGTGGCAGGACATGTACGCCTATTGCAACGCGGTGATGGAACCCTGGGACGGCCCGGCCGCGCTGGCCATGACCGACGGTCGTTGGGTCTGCGGCGGGCTGGACCGCAACGGCTTGCGCCCCATGCGTTATGTGGTGACGGGTGACAACCTGCTGATCGCCGGGTCCGAGGCGGGGATGGTCCCGATTGACGAGATGCAGGTGCGCGAAAAGGGCGCGCTTGGGCCGGGGCAGATGATTGCCGTCGATATGAAGGAAGGGCGGCTTTACCACGATACCGAGCTGAAGAACCGTCTGTCCGCCGCGCAGCCGTTCGGCGAATGGGTCGAGAAAGTCACCGACCTGAACGCGCTGCTGCGCGATGTGCCGGAAACCGCAATGTTCGACGGGGCCGAGCTGCGCCGCCGTCAGATCGCGGCAGGCTATTCGATGGAGGATGTCGAACAGGTGCTGGCGCCGATGGCCGAGGACGGCAAGGAGATGATCGCCAGCATGGGCGATGACACGCCCGCCGCGGTGCTGTCGAAAACCTATCGCCCGCTGTCGCATTACTTCCGCCAGAACTTCAGCCAGGTGACCAACCCGGCCATCGACAGCCTGCGCGAGTTTCGGGTGATGAGCCTGAAGACCCGGTTTGGCAACCTGAAGAACGTGCTGGACGAAGACAGCAGCCAGACCGAGATCCTGATGCTGGAAAGCCCGTTCATTGCGAATGCGGAATTCGACGTGATGATGGGGCAGTTCGGCGATCAGGTGACGATCATCGATTGCACTTTCCCCGCCGGGTCGGATGATGACGCGCTGCGCAAGGGGCTGGAGCGTATCCGGGCGGAAGCCGAGGATGCCGTGCGGTCCGGGGCCGCGCATCTGGTGCTGACGGATGAGCATCAGGACGGCGACCGGGTGTCGATGCCGATGATCCTGGCCACCAGCGCGGTGCATTCATGGCTGACGCGCAAAGGGCTGCGGACGTTCTGTTCGGTCAACGTGCGGTCAGCGGAATGTATAGATCCGCATTATTTCGCGGTGCTGATCGGCAGCGGGGCGACGACGGTGAACGCGTACCTTGCGCAAGATACGATTGCCGACCGGATCACGCGGGGCCTGATCGACGGACCCTTGACCGAGGCGATGCGGCGCTACCGCGCGGCGATTGATCTGGGGTTGCTCAAGATCATGTCGAAGATGGGGATCTCGGTGATCTCCAGCTATCGCGGGGGGCTGAACTTCGAGGCCGTGGGGCTGTCGCGCGCCATGGTGGCGGAATATTTCCCCGGCATGCAGTCGCGGATTTCCGGCATCGGCGTCTCGGGGCTGCAACACAAGGTCGAGGAAGTGCACGCGCGGGGCCTGCGCGGCGGCATGGATGTGCTGCCCATCGGCGGGTTCTACAAGGCGCGGCGGTCGGGCGAGAAACACGCCTGGGAAGCCACCAGCATGCACCTGCTGCAATCGGCCTGTGACCGTGCCAGCTTCGATTTGTGGCGGCAGTATTCGGACATGATGCGGGCGAATCCGCCGATCCATATCCGCGACCTGCTGGACATCAAGGCGATGGGCAAGGCGATCCCGATTGAAGAGGTGGAATCCATCACCTCGATCCGCAAGCGGTTCGTCACGCCGGGCATGAGCCTTGGCGCCCTGTCGCCCGAGGCGCACAAGACGCTGAACGTGGCGATGAACCGGATCGGCGCGAAGTCGGACAGCGGCGAGGGCGGCGAAGACCCCGCCCATTTCCTGCCCGAACCCAATGGCGACAACCCGTCGGCAAAGATCAAGCAGGTGGCATCCGGGCGCTTTGGCGTTACGGCGGAATATCTGAATGCCTGTGAAGAGCTGGAAATCAAGGTCGCGCAGGGTGCCAAGCCCGGCGAGGGCGGGCAATTGCCCGGCATGAAGGTCACGGCGCTGATTGCGCGGTTGCGCCATTCGACGCCGGGGGTGACGCTGATCTCGCCGCCGCCGCACCATGACATCTACTCGATCGAAGACCTTGCGCAGTTGATCTATGATCTGAAACAGATCAACCCGCGCGCCAAGGTGACGGTGAAGCTGGTTGCGGCCAGCGGTGTCGGCACGATTGCGGCAGGGGTGGCCAAGGCCAAGGCGGATGTCATCTTGATCTCTGGCCACAATGGCGGCACCGGGGCCAGCCCTGCGACCTCGGTCAAATTTGCCGGGTTGCCGTGGGAAATGGGCCTGACCGAGGTGCATCAGGTGCTGTCGATGAACAAGCTGCGCGAACGCGTGACCTTGCGCACCGATGGCGGGCTGCGCACGGGCCGGGATATTGTCATGGCGGCGATGATGGGGGCCGAGGAATACGGCATCGGCACCGCTGCGCTGATCGCCATGGGCTGCATCATGGTGCGGCAGTGCCAGTCGAACACCTGCCCGGTGGGCGTGTGTACCCAGAACGACGCGCTGCGCGCCAAGTTCACCGGCAACGCCGACAAGGTGGTGAACCTCATTACCTTCTACGCGCAAGAGGTGCGGGAAATCCTGGCCTCTATCGGTGCGCGGTCGCTGGATGAGGTGATCGGGCGGGCGGATCTGCTGACGCAGGTTTCGCGCGGATCGGCGCATCTGGATGATCTGGACCTGAACCCGCTGCTGATCACGGTCGATGGGGCGGAACACATCCGCTATGACCGCGAAAAGCCGCGCCAGTCGGTGCCCGATACGCTGGATGCCGAAATCATCCGCGACGCGACGCGGTTCCTGGAAGATGGCGAGAAGATGCAATTGTCCTATGCGGTGCGCAACACCGACCGGACCATCGGTACGCGGGTTTCCAGCCATATCGTCAAGCGGTTCGGCATGCGCAACACGTTGCAGCCCGACCACCTGACGGTAAAGCTGACCGGCAGCGCCGGGCAGTCGCTGGGCGCGTTTGCCGCGCCCGGTCTGAAGCTGGAGGTGTCGGGCGATGCGAATGACTATGTCGGCAAGGGCCTGTCGGGCGGCACGGTCGTGGTGCGGCCGCGCATGGCCTCGCCCCTGATCGCGTCGGAAAACACCATCATCGGCAACACGGTGCTTTATGGAGCGACCGATGGGTACCTGTTCGCCGCCGGGCGCGCGGGCGAACGGTTCGCGGTGCGCAACAGTGGCGCGAAAGTGGTGATCGAGGGCTGCGGGTCGAACGGCTGTGAATACATGACCGGCGGCGTTGCGGTGATCCTGGGGTCCATCGGTGCGAACTTTGGCGCGGGCATGACCGGCGGGATGGCGTATCTGTATGATCCCGAAGGGGCGGCGGCCGACCTGATGAACATGGAAACGCTGGTGACCTGCGGGGTCACGGTGGACCATTGGGAAGAACAGCTGAAAGCGCTGATCGCCCGGCACCATGAAGAGACCGGGAGCATCAAGGCGGGCGACATCCTGCGCCGCTGGGATATCGAGCTGAAGCATTTCGTGCAGGTTTGCCCGAAGGAAATGCTGACACATCTCAAGCACCCGCTGGGCGTGCAACCGCAGGCGGTGCCTGCCGAGTAAGCGGGCAGCCATGGCAAGCGGCAACAGGCGCGGGGGAAACCCCGCGCCTGTTTGCGTTTTGCTGTCTGCAGGTTGCGGGGGTGCATCGGTAATTCGTTGATTTTACAGTATTTCATGCGAGGGCAGGTGGCGCCTGCCGGGTGGGCCGGGCAGGTGGACTTTTCGCAGGCAACTGATCGTATCAGTTGTTGAATGACTCCTCCAACTTGGCTAGCATCGTGATCAGGGAGGAGATTGCGCGCCACGCAACATCTTTAGGTTGTGCGGCGACCGCGCTGCTGACTGCCCGTTTGACCCAATCGAGGAGGAACCCGATATGTCCAGAACCCACCTTTCACCTCTGCTTGCCCCAGTGCTTGCGGGGATGCTGTTTGCCGCCGCCGCCGCCCCCGCCCCGGCACAGGAATTTCCGCCCGGCATCCCGTTCGAGATGGCGGGCGATGTGCTGGATTTCAGCGATACCGACACGCTGGGCCTGACCATGGCCGAAGGCACCGAGACCTTCACGATCTTTGCCCCCGAGGAAGGCGGTCAGCAATTCGCGCATGGCGTGGTGCTGATGCCGTTCAAGGGGCAGCTTTATGCACAATGGCAGAGTTCGGCGCGCGATGAGGACGGGCCCGACACCGTGGTGGTCCATGCGGTCAGCGACAACGGATCGGACTGGTCCGCGCCTGCACCGCTGACCACGGAATGGGACGGGGGCTACAAGTCTTCCGGCGGCTGGTGGACCGACGGCGAGACGCTGGTGGCCTACCTGAACGTCTGGCCCGCCGATCTGTCGCCACGCGGCGGGCATGTGGAATATGTCGCCACGACCGATGGCGTGAACTGGTCCGAACCCGCGCCGGTCACCATGGCGGATGGCAGCGTCCTGAACGGGATATTCGAGCAGGACCCGCGCGCCCTGGCAGGCGATGCGCCGGATGGCGCGCGCATCGTCAGCTTCGCGCATTTTCAGCCCGGGTTGATCGCCACGCCGATCTATACCGACGACCCGATGGGCGTGTCGGGCTGGACGAAGGGCGCAATGACGAACCTGCCCACGGGCAACCCCGATATCAGCCGGGAACTGGAACCCAGCGCTTACATGCGCGGCGATGGCGCACTGGTGGCGGTTTTCCGCGATCAGGGCAATTCGTTCTACAAGCTGGCCTCGGTCAGCGAGGATGCGGGGGAAACATGGTCCGACCCGGTGCTGACCAACATGCCCGACGCACGCACCAAGCAAAGCGCGGGAAACCTGCCCGACGGGACCGCCTATCTGGTGGGCAACCCGCACCCCAACAAGGCGCGCATGCCGCTGGCCGTCGTGCTGAGCGATGACGGCTATCGCTTTGACCGCGCGTTCCTGTTGCGTGCGGCCAGCGACATGCAGCCGATGCGGTTTGAAGGGCAATACAAGCGGCCCAGCTATTCCTACCCCAAATCGGTGGTGTGGAACGGGCATCTGTATGCCGCCTATGCGACCAACAAGGAAGATGCCGAACTGACCCGCGTACCGCTGGAATCGCTGACCGCACAATAAGCCGCTGATTGCGGATGATCTGGAAAGGGGCCATGGCGGCCCCTTTTTGCGTCGGTGGTGCAGGTCTGGCGCGGCACTGCGGTGGGTCCCGTTACCTTCGGTTCGGCGCCGGGCCGCGCGTTGCCGGGCCGCGCGTTGCCGGGTCGCGCGGTGATCCTGCCCGGCCTGCCCTTGCGCTTCATGTCGGCAAGATCCTTGCATGATGATTGCTGCGCCCTGCCCCGGCCGGATCGCCGTACCCCTGGGGGCAGCCCTTTGAGGCGCGGCTGCGCGCTGCGTGGTGACGGGCGCTGCGTGGTGACGGGCGCCGCTGGCCGCAGCGCGGCAATTGTCGGAAATGGATTGATAGCATTTGATATTGATGCGCAATGGTGCGCTGCGGTATGAATCGAAAAACCGCACAGCCGGAAGGCCCCGCCATGCCAGCAGACCAGCCAGCAGACCAGCCAGCCCCGACGCAAGCCGAAATCAGCGCGCTGATTGACGGGAATCTGCATCTGGAAGGGCCGATGCTGCCGATCCTGCATGCGGTGCAGGCGGCATTCGGGCATATCCCGGCGGCGGCGCTGGGCCTGATTGCCACGGCGCTGAACCTGACGCGGGCCGAGGTGCATGGCGTGGTGTCGTTCTACCACGATTTCCGCGAGGCACCGGCCGGGCGGCATGTGCTGAAGCTTTGCCGTGCCGAGGCCTGTCAGGCAGTGGGCGCGAATGCCCTGGCGCAAGATGTGCTGGCGCGGCTGGGCGTGGATTGGCACGGCACCACGGTCGATGGCGCCGTGACGGTAGAGCCGGTCTATTGCCTGGGGCTGTGCGCCTGTGGCCCGGCGCTGAGCCTCGATGGCCGGGCGGTGGGCCGTGTGGATGCCGCGCGCCTGCAAGATGTGTTGCGCGGGGTGGGCGTATGAAGGTTTATGTGCCCATGGACAGCGCCGCGAAGGCGCTGGGCGCGGATGCGGTGGCCGAGGCGGTGGTGGCCGAGGCCGCGCGTCGTGGCATGACGCTGGAGGTCATCCGCAACGGCACGCGCGGGATGATCTGGCTGGAACCCTTGGTCGAGGTTGATACGGGGGCCGGGCGGCAGGCCTATGGGCCGGTCGCGCCCGGTGATGTGCCAGCACTGCTGGACGGGACATTGCCGGGGCTGGGGCGGGTGGAAGACATCGCGTTCTTCGCCCGTCAGACCCGGCTGACCTTTGCGCGTTGCGGCGTCACCGACCCGCTGTCGCTGGATGATTATGCCGCGCATGGCGGGCTGGCGGGCCTGCGGCGTGCGCTGGGCATGACGGGCGCCCAGATCGTCGCCGAGGTTACGGACAGCGGGCTGCGCGGCCGGGGCGGCGCGGGGTTTCCCACCGGCATCAAGTGGAACACGGTGCTGGGGGCTGTGGCCGATCAGAAATACATCGTGTGCAATGCGGATGAGGGCGACAGCGGCACCTTTGCCGACCGGATGCTGATGGAGGGCGACCCCTTCACGCTGATCGAGGGTATGGTGATCGCGGGTCTGGGGGTCGGTGCCTCGCGCGGGTATGTCTATCTGCGGTCGGAATATCCCGATGCGATCAGCGTGATGAACGCGGCGGTGCAGATCGCGCGGGGCGCCGGTGTGCTGGGGCCCGATGTCCTGGGATCGGGCCGGGCGTTTGACATGGAGATCCGGGTTGGTGCCGGGGCCTATGTCTGCGGCGAGGAAACTGCGCTGCTCAACAGTCTTGAGGGCAAGCGCGGCGTGGTGCGGGCCAAGCCGCCGCTGCCCGCGCTGGAGGGGTTTCTGGGCAAACCCACGGTGGTGAACAATGTCATCAGCCTGGCCACGGTGCCGGTGATCTTTGAAAAAGGTGCAGCGTTTTATGCAGGCTTCGGGCTGGGCCGGTCGCGCGGCACGGTCACCTTGCAGATCGCGGGCAATGTGGCGCGGGGCGGGTTGTTTGAGACCGCGTTTGGCATGTCGCTTGGCGAGTTGGTTCTGGATGTGGCGGGGGGCACGGCCTCGGGGCGGGCGGTGAAGGCGGTACAGGTCGGCGGGCCGCTGGGTGCCTATATGCCGCCTGCGACATTCGACACGGCGCTGGGCTATGAGGATCTTGACGCGGCGGGCGGGCTGATCGGCCATGCCGGGGTCGTGGTGTTTGACGATACCGCCGACATGCTGGGGCTGGCGCGGTTTGCCATGGAATTCTGCGCGGTCGAGAGTTGTGGAAAATGCACGCCCTGCCGGATTGGCGCGGTGCGCGGGGTAGAGACCATCGACCGCATTGCGCGCGGGGATGCGGAGGCGATTTCGCTGCTGACGGACCTGTGCGAGACGATGAAGGACGGTTCGCTCTGCGCGCTGGGCGGCTTCACGCCCTATCCGGTGATGTCGGCGCTGACGCATTTCCCCAAAGACTTCGCCCGCCGCAAGGAGGCTGCCGAATGAAGGATTTCATCATCCCTGACGCCCTGCATGGTGATCGCGACATGGGCACGCCCGCGCGCAGCGGCACGCCCGTGACGCTGCGCATTGACGGTTTCAGCGTGACCGTGCCGGAAGGCACCAGCGTCATGCGCGCCGCCGCCGAGGCGGGGATTGCCGTGCCGAAGCTGTGCGCGACGGAGAGTGTCAAGGCCTTTGGCTCTTGCCGTTTGTGCGTGGTCGAGATCGCGGGGCGGCGCGGCACGCCCGCATCGTGCACCACGCCGGTCGCCGAGGGCATGGATGTGCGCACCCAGTCCGACAAGATCCGCAAGCTGCGGCGCGGGGTGATGGAGCTTTATATCTCGGACCACCCGCTGGATTGCCTGACCTGTGCGGCGAATGGCGATTGCGAGTTGCAAGACATGGCGGGGGCCGTGGGGCTGCGCGATGTGCGCTATGATGCCGTTGATACGCATTTCCGTGCCCGCAACACCAGCGGTGAGGTCAACCCGGCCTATATTCCGAAAGACGAATCCAACCCCTATTTCACCTATGACCCGTCGAAATGCATCGTCTGCTCGCGCTGCGTGCGCGCCTGCGAAGAGGTGCAGGGCACCTTTGCGCTGACCATCGAGGGGCGCGGCTTCGACAGCCGGGTGTCGTTTGGCGCAAGGTCCGATGATGCGATGGCGTCGGATTGCGTGAGTTGCGGGGCGTGCGTGCAGGCGTGCCCGACCGCGACATTGCAGGAGAAATCCATCATCGAGATGGGGATTCCGCAGCGATCTGTCATCACCACCTGCGCCTATTGTGGCGTGGGGTGTTCGTTCAAGGCGGAACTGAACGGTGACGAACTGGTGCGCATGGTGCCTTACAAGCATGGCAAGGCCAACCGGGGGCATAGCTGCGTCAAGGGGCGCTTTGCCTATGGTTACGCCACGCACCGCGACCGCATCCTGAAACCCATGATCCGCGACCGGATTGACGCGCCATGGCAAGAAGTGTCGTGGGACGAGGCCCTGCGCTTTGCCGCTGACAAGATGCGCGGCTTGCAGGAGACATATGGCCGCCGGTCGATCGGGGTCATCACGTCGAGCCGTTGCACCAATGAGGAAACCTATCTGGTGCAGAAGCTGGCGCGGGGGGTGTTCATGAACAACAACACCGACACCTGCGCGCGGGTGTGCCATTCGCCCACCGGCTACGGCCTTGGCCAGACCTTTGGCACCAGCGCGGGCACGCAGGATTTCGACAGCGTGGAACATACCGATGTGGTGATCGTGATCGGGGCGAATCCGACGGATGGGCACCCGGTCTTTGCCTCGCGGCTGAAGAAACGCCTGCGCGCCGGGGCCAAGCTGATCGTGATCGACCCGCGCCGGATTGATCTGGTGAAATCGGCGCATGTGCGCGCGGCACATCATCTGGCGCTGCGGCCCGGCACCAATGTGGCCGTCGTCTCGGCGTTGGCGCATGTCATCGTGACCGAGGGGCTGATGGATGAGGGGTTCATCCGCGACCGCTGCGATTGGGATGAATTCCTGGACTATGCCGCCTTCATCAGCGACCCGCGCCACAGCCCCGAGGCGACCGAGATGCTGACCGGCGTGCCTGCGGCGGATCTGCGCGCCACGGCCCGGTTGTTTGCCAATGGCGGCAATGGCGCGATCTATTATGGCCTGGGCGTGACGGAACACAGCCAGGGGTCCACCACTGTGATCGGCATCGCGAACCTTGCCATGCTGACCGGCAATGTCGGGCGGCCGGGCGTCGGTGTGAACCCGCTGCGCGGGCAGAACAATGTGCAGGGCGCTTGCGATATGGGGTCCTTCCCGCATGAACTGCCGGGCTATCGCCATGTGAAGGGTGCCGAGGTGCGCGGGATTTTCGAGGCCGCCTGGGGCGTGACCATCGACCCCGAACCCGGCCTGCGCATTCCCAACATGCTGGACGCGGCGGTGGATGGCACGTTCAAGGGCCTTTACTGTCAGGGCGAGGATATTCTGCAATCCGACCCCGACACCAGGCATGTCGCCGCGGGCCTTGCCGCGATGGAATGCGTGATCGTGCATGACCTGTTCCTGAACGAGACCGCGAATTACGCGCATGTGTTTCTGCCGGGTTCGACCTTTCTGGAAAAGGACGGCACCTTCACCAATGCCGAGCGTCGCATCAACCGGGTGCGCCGCGTCATGGCGCCGCGCAACGGTCATGCCGACTGGGAGGTGACGCAACTGCTGGCGCGCGCCATGGGGGCGGACTGGAATTACACCCATCCCAGCCAGATCATGGCCGAGATCGCCGCGACGACCCCCAGTTTCGCGGGCGTGGATTACGCGGTGCTGGAGGAAAAGGGCAGCGTGCAGTGGCCCTGTAACGCCGAGCACCCCGAGGGCACGCCGCTGATGCATGTCGACGGGTTCATGCGCGGCAAGGGGCGGTTCATCGTCACCGAATATGTCGCCACCGAGGAACGCACCGGCCCGCGCTTTCCGCTGCTGCTGACGACGGGGCGTATCTTGTCGCAATACAATGTCGGCGCGCAGACCCGGCGCACGGCGAATGTGGCCTGGCATCAAGAGGATGTGCTGGAAATTCACCCGCATGATGCAGAGGTGCGGGGGGTGAAGGACGGGGATTTCGTGCGCCTTGCGTCGCGCGCGGGACAGACGGCGCTGCGCGCGCAGATCACCGACCGCGTGGCGCCGGGGGTGGTTTACACCACCTTCCATCACCCCGACACGCAGGCCAATGTCATCACCACCGATTTTTCGGACTGGGCGACGAATTGCCCGGAATACAAGGTGACGGCGGTGCAGGTCAGCCTGTCGAACGGGCCGAGTGACTGGCAGGCGGACTATAGCGCGCAGGCGGCACAATCGCGGCGTATCTTGCCTGCGGCGGAATAGGGCATGGTGTGGCCTTCCCCATGCAGCGTGCCCCCGCAGGTAAGTGTACGGGGCCTGTCGGTGCAGCGCGACGGTGCCCGCGCCGTGACGCGCTGTTTGCCTGAAGAAACGCCCACCGCGCTGGTCTTCAACGGCACCACCGTGGCGGTGATGATGGTCAGCCCCGCCGATCTGGAGGATTTCGCCTGTGGCTTCGCGCTGAGCGAGGGCTTCATCGACCGGCTGGACCAGATCGAGGCGCTGGAGGTCGTGGGGCATGGCGCGGGCATGGAGGCGCGCTTCTGGGTCCCGCAGGCGCAGGCGGTGGCCATTCAGGCGCGCCGCCGCAGCATGCTGGGCCCGGTGGGCTGCGGGCTGTGCGGCATCGACAGTCTGGATCAGGCGATCCGCCCGCTGCCGGTGCTGGACCACGGCGGCGTAACGCTGTCGCGGCAGGAGGTGGGGCAGGTGACGGACAGCCTGCGCGCGCATCAGCCGCTGCACGACCAGACCCATGCCGTACATGCGGCGGGCTTCATGCGGCCCGGGCAGGGGATCATCATCGCGCGTGAGGATGTGGGGCGGCACAATGCGCTGGACAAGCTGATCGGCGCGATGGCGCGGGAAGGGCTGGATGCCGGGGCGGGCGCGATTGTCCTGACCTCACGCGTGTCGGTCGAGATGGTGCAGAAGACGGTGGTGGCGGGATGCCCCGTGCTGATCGCCGTGTCGGCCCCGACCGCCCATGCGTTGCGGCTGGCGCAGGCCGCGCGGCTGACGCTGGCCGCCTTCGCGCGTGGCGGTGGGTTTGACGTCTACGCCCACCCAGAACGGATCGAGACCGGAGCGACCGATGCAGCCTGATAAAATGGTTCGGATGGCCAACCAGATCGCCACGTTTTTCCAGACCCAGCCCAGCCAGGACCCGGCCAGCGATGACCGTGCCGAACGCGTTGCGGCGCATATCAATGACTTCTGGGAACCCCGAATGCGGATGCAGTTGCTGACGCATGCGCGCGCGGGCGGGGCGGGTCTGTCGCCGCTGGCGCTGGACGCCTGCGCCCATGTGCGCCGACCGGCCGAAGCTTAGGCGCCCCAGGTGGGGCACGGGCCTGTCGGCGCGGGGGTGCATGTGGCGGCGCGCCGGGGCTTCCGGCGCGCGGACCTGAGGTGCAGGCTGGGGGTTGTCTGCCTGCGATTTGGCAAAGCGAGTGGACACGCAAAGTGAGTGGACACCCTGACAGGAGGCCCTTTTCCCGGACGCAATGGCGGGGGGCAGCACCACGCCCGGCACGCAGCACCCGACCCATTCACATGGGGTTGGTCATCATCCCGGTTGTGGTGAAGAAATGGTGCCCCAAGACGGACTCGAACCGCCGACCACCTATTTACGAAACAGGTGCTCTACCAACTGAGCTATTGGGGCCACGCGTGGCGTATAGCGGAGTGATCGGGGCTTTTCAAGATGCTCACTGGGCCGTCAACGCCGTGTATGGCGTTATTTTTGCGCCCGGTCTGGGGTCGCGTTCTGGGGGGTCTTGCGGGGGGCTTGGGGGCTGAAAGGGGGGCGGACTGCCCCCGGGTTTGCCGTTTTGCCGGTGTTCGCACCGCATTCGCACCGCGTTGTCATCGCCGTGATACATAACGCGTGCAAGTTCCGGGCGGCATTTCTGTCTGGTGCAGGCCGGGGGGGCAGGTGCCGCGAAACCCCGGTCGGCCGGGCGCATTTCGTTGACAAGGCGCGCGGCGCCGTCCTATCCGAGCGTATCATGGCGGGAACAGGCGGGCGGAAATGAACGAAGATCGCATCGACGGCGCAACCCCGGACAGCCGCACCCAAAAGCGCCGCATCTGGGGGTGGTATTTCTTCGACTGGGCCAACCAGCCGTACAACACCCTTTTGTTGACCTTCATTTTCGCGCCGTATTTCGCGGCCTCGGTCGCGCCGGACCCGGTAAGCGGGCAGGCAATGTGGGGGGCGATGATGGCGGTCACGGGGGTGATTGTTGCGCTACTGGCCCCGGTGCTGGGCGCCATTGCCGACAGCGCTGGGCCGAAGCGGCCGTGGCTGTTCCTGTGGTCGGCGCTCTATGTGGTGGGGGCGTCGGCGCTGTGGTGGGCCATGCCCGGCGGCGCGGGCGCATTGCTGGCGCTGGTGGCTTTCGGGGTGGGTGTCATCGGGCTGGAATTCGGCATCATCTTCACCAATGCCTACCTGCCCACGCTGGGCGGGCGCGCCGATCTGGGGCGGATTTCGGGCAATGGCTGGGCGTTTGGCTATGCGGGCGGGCTGGTGTCGCTGATCATCATGCTGCTGTTTCTGGCCGAGAACGAGGGCGGCACCACGCTGATCGGCCTGACGCCGCCCTTTGGCCTTGACCCTGACCTGCGCGAGGGGACGCGGGCGGTCGGCCCGTTCACCGCGTTTTGGTATCTGGTGTTCGTGATCCCGTTTTTCCTGTGGGTGCGCGAACCGGCGGTGGCGCGCGTGCCGCGGGTTGCCGGGGCGGTGCAACGCGGGGTGCGCGATGTCTGGGCGACGCTGCGCGGGTTGCCGCGCCATCCCAGTCTGTTGGCCTATCTGGGATCATCCATGCTGTACCGCGATGCCCTTAACGGGATCTATGCCTTTGGCGGGATCTATGCTGCGGGTGTGCTGGGCTGGTCGATCACCCAGATCGGGGTTTTCGGCATCATGGCAGCGCTGACCGGCGCGATATTCTGCCTTGTCGGCGGGCGGGCTGATGCGCGGTTCGGGCCAAAGCCGGTGATCGCGGTGTGCATCTTGTTGCTCACGGCGGTCTGCGGCGTGATCATCACCACCGACCGTGCGGCGGTTTTGCTGGTTCCCGTCGCTGCCGGGTCGAACCTGCCGGACATAGCATTCTACATCTGCGGCGGGCTGATCGGTGCGGCAGGCGGTGCGGTGCAGGCGGCATCGCGCAACATGATGGTGCGGCAGGCCAATCCCGCCCGGATGACCGAGGCGTTTGGCCTTTATGCGCTGTCGGGCAAGGCGACGGCGTTTCTGGCGCCCGCGCTGGTCGCACTGGTCACGCAGGTGACGCAAAGCCAGCAACTGGGTGTGATCCCCATCGCCGGGCTGTTCGTGGCGGGGTTGATCCTGCTATACTGGGTCCATCCAGAGGGAGAGGTCGCCACCGCATGATCCGTATTCTTGCCGCCGTTTGCGCGTTCTTGTTGCCGGGGCCAGCCATGGCGCAACTGGCAAACCAATTGTTTGGCGCGCATCAGCAACCCAGTCTGGCGCAGCCGCAGGTGTTCGGCTCTTATGCCAAGGGCTGCGGCGCAGGCTTCGTGCGCCTGCCAGAGACCGGGCCGACATGGCAGGCGATGCGGCTGTCGCGCAACCGCAACTGGGGCCACCCCGAGATGATCGCCTATGTGCAGGACCTGAGCCGCGCGGCGCAGCAGATCGGCTGGCGCGGGGTCTATGTGGGCGATATCAGCCAGCCACGCGGCGGGCCCATGACCTCGGGGCATGCGAGCCACCAGATGGGGCTGGATGCGGATATCTGGATGCTGCCGCCTGCGCGGCTGGATCTGTCGGTTGAAGCGCGTGAAAACCTCAGCTCGATCTCGGTGCGGACCGAGGATCAGTTGCGCGTCAACAGCAACTGGACGCCGCAGCATCTTGCGCTGCTGCGCGCTGCGGCCAGCGACCCGCGGGTGGACCGGATTTTTGTGGCCGCTGCGGTGAAGCTGGAAATGTGCCGCACCGCGACGCGGTCGGACCGGGCGTGGCTGCAACGCATCCGCCCGGCGGTGGGACATAACTACCATTTCCATGTGCGGCTGGGGTGCCCGGCGGGCAGCAGCGGCTGCATCACCCAGACACCGACGGTGGCAGAGCTGTCGGACGGCGGCGACGGGTGTGATGACACGCTGCAATGGTGGGTGACCGATTTCCTGAACCCGCCCCCGAGGGTCGAACGGACCGAGCCCCCCGCCCCCCGCGCCCGGCATCCGCGTGAATACACCCTGGCCGACCTGCCCGCGCAATGCACCAACGTGGTGCGGGCGCAGTAGGGCGCGGGTTTGGCCGGTGGAGGGCGCCCGGTCGGCCTGAAGGCAGAAGGTGAAAGACTTCTGAGCCGCATGGCGGTCAGCAATCAGGTGGCTATGGCGTTTCGATGGTGGCATCCAGAAGTCGAAATGCCGCTGGATTGAAACGTCGCCCCCTGCGCGCTGATCCTCAGGCGCAAAGCTGCGTTTCGGTCTGACCCGTGATCGTGGCGGTGACGATCTGCCCCTCATGCTGATCGGTGCCAAACGCCACTTCGGTGAATTGTTCCGTCCGCCCCATGCGGGGGTTTTCCAGCAAGATGCGGTGCGTCTGGCCCTGCTGCGCCGTGAGATGCTGCGCAACCTGCGCCGCACCAAGCGCGCGCAGGCGTGCGGCGCGGTCGCGGATTGTCCCCCCGTCCACAGCGGGCATGCGCGCGGCGGGGGTGCCCTGACGGGCCGAATAGGGGAAAACATGCAGCCATGTCAGCCCGCATTCCGCCACCAGCCGGGCAGAGTTTTCGAACATCGCATCCGTTTCCGTGGGAAAGCCCGCGATGATGTCGGCACCGAAAACCATGTCGGGCCGCAGGCGGCGGGCCTCTTCACAGAATGCGATAGCGTCGTCGCGCAGGTGGCGGCGTTTCATGCGTTTGAGGATCATGTCATCGCCCGCCTGCAGCGACAGGTGCAGATGCGGCATCAGCCGGGGCTCGGTCGCGATGGCTTCCATCAGGGCGGGGTCTGCCTCGATACTGTCGATGGAGCTGATCCGCAGGCGGGGCAGGTCGGGCACCAGCCGCAAGATGCGCCGCACCAGATCGCCCAGACGGGGCGTGGCGGGCAGGTCGGCGCCCCAACTGGTCAGGTCGACGCCTGTCAGCACCACCTCATTATAGCCGCGATCCACCAGCCGCTTGATCTGGTCCACAACGACACCGGCGGGGACCGAGCGGGAATTGCCGCGCCCGAAGGGGATGATGCAGAAGGTGCAGCGATGGTCGCAGCCGTTTTGCACCTGGACATAAGCGCGCGAGCGGGTGCCGAAACCGTCGATCAGGTGGCCCGCGGTTTCGGTCACCGACATGATGTCATCGACCTGCACACGCTCGGTCTGGCCGATCAGGTCGGGGGCCATGGCGGCCCAGGTGGCGGGCTGCATCTTCTCGGTATTGCCGATGACGCGCGTCACCTCGGGCATTTGGGCGAAGGTTTCGGGTTCGGTCTGCGCGGCGCAGCCGGTGACGATGATCGCGGCATCGGGATGGGCGCGACGCAGGCGGCGGATCTCTTGGCGGGCCTTGCGCACCGCTTCGGCGGTGACGGCGCAGGTGTTGACCACCACGGCATTTTCCACGCCCGCCTGCGCGCAGAGGTCTTTCATCGCCTCGGTCTCATAGGCGTTCAGGCGGCAGCCGAGTGTGGTGAAAACGGGCGCGGTCATGCGTGTTCTGCCAGCCAGGCGGGGGAAAGCTGGGCGTCAAACACATGCGCGGTGGGGCCGGTCATCCACACGCCATCGTCGCGCCAGTCGATATGCAGCGTGCCGCCATCGACATGCACCGTCACTGCGCGGTCGGTCAGCCCGCGCCTTGCCGCAGCCACCGCCGCCGCGCACGCGCACGAGCCCGAGGCCAGCGTGATCCCCGTACCGCGTTCCCAGATGCGCAGGCGGATGTTCGTGCGGTCGATGACCTGCACGACCTCAACATTTGTGCGCTGCGGAAACAGGGGGTGGTGTTCATGCGCGGGGCCGAAGGTTTCCAGCGCGACAGCTTCCGCATCGGGCACGAAGAAGGTGCAATGCGGGTTGCCCATGCCGGTGGCCGTGGGCGCGCCGTCGATGGGCAGTTGAGCCGTGTCCATCGCGCGGGCCAGCGGCACATCGGCCCAGTCCAGCAGCGGCGCGCCCATGTTTACCCGCGTCAGCCCGCCGCCCGCGTCCTGCGCGTGCAAGATGCCGCGTTCGGTGCGCAGGGTCAGCGTGTCGCGCCCGGTGGCGGCCATCTCGGTCGCGGCGATGCAGCGCGTGGCATTGCCGCAGGCGGCGGAAAGTGAGCCATCGGCATTGTAGAAGGTCAGCCCCAGATCGGTGTCGCGGCCGGTCTCGATCAGCGCGAGCTGGTCGAAGCCCACGCCGGTGTGGCGGTCGCCCAAGGCCGCAATCAGCCGGGCCGAGGGCCGAAGGGCCCCGGCGCGCAGGTCGATCACCACGAAGTCATTGCCAAGGCCGTGCATCTTGGCAAACTGCAGGGCGGGGAAGGGCGTGTCATGTATCATTGCGGCCATATAGACCCGCCGTGGTGGATTCGCCAGATGCGAAGCAGGTTTTCGGCATTTGCCTCTTGACCCCAAGGCGCGATCTTTCTAAAGCGCAGGACGTGGGGCCGTTAGCTCAGTTGGTAGAGCAGCTGACTTTTAATCAGCGGGTCGCAGGTTCGAATCCTGCACGGCTCACCACTTTTTTCCAATTTATGTGTGGTGCGTCAGCGCTTTTGGGCCCTGGGGTCACGTTTGTGTCGTTTTGCGTCAGGGATTTTGTGCTTTGGCGTGATTTTCGGTTGAAATAAGGGCCTTGGACGGGACTGCATTCTTGTCACCGCCTGTCAGGTTGGGTGTCGCAAAGAACCGCGTTGGCTCGACGCTAAAGTTGGCGATGGACAAAATGCGAAACACTCTTAGCATCGAAGACGTCAGATAGGGACCTTTTTCGCACATGCGCGAAGATCGGGGCCCTTGGGTATTTCCGATATCGAGAGGTCATGATGGATCGAAAGGGTGAAGTGACGCGACGGCTGGCCTGTTTGCGTGCCCTGATGCATCAGAACAACTTTGCCGCTGTGGTGATAACTGGAAACGCCGAATTTCAGCAAAAAGGGTACATCCGATACTACGCTGACTGGCGGCTTTATGGCGGGGCGGCGCATATGGTTGTCTTCCCGGCGGAGGATCCGATCCTTTTTCTGGGACTGGGCGCACAGGCTGAATGGGCAAAGGAACTCAGCGCCATTCCCGACACGCGGGCGGTCTTGGACAAGACGGCAGCGGTGATCGACGCCATCGAGGCCCGAACATCACCTGGCGACCGCATCGGGGTTGTCGGCCTCAACACGATCCTCCCGCATGGTGAGGCGGTGCGCCTGATTGATGGGCTGCTTCCTTCGGTCGTCAAGGATGCCACCGACATGGTGGAAGGGGTCTGGGGCATCCTTTCCCCCACCGACCTTGTGGATGTGGAGGTTGCCCATAACCGAGTTGCGAAGGTGTTCGATGCGTTTCGCGATGCCATCAGGCCGCAGCGCAGCGAACGGGCCGTCGTCGCTGACGCGGTTCAGGTTGCGGTCCGGCAAGGGTGTCTGGAAGGTGTGATTCACCTGAACAACGATCTGGGAAGCGGCACGCGTCCGGCCACCGACCGCGTGTTCGGGCGGGATGATATCGTCAAGATGTTCATGGAATTCCTGACGCCTGAAGGATATCTGATTGAACTGGGGGGCTGCTTCTCATTCCGGCCGCCCGAGGCGCGCTGGGCGAAGAAGTTCGATCTGGTGGGCTGCGCGATCGAAAATGCGATGGCGGCGACGCGACCGGGACGGGTGGCAGACGACGTTGTGCAGGCGATCCGGCGCACTTACGAGGCTGCCGGGGTGGACATCGTCGGGCGCAGGCTTTGGGATTTTCACGGACAGGGGATGCATTCCTTGCTGCGCCCGTTCGGCCTGCCCGGCGCCACCGATCCGATCCATGAGAACACCATGATCAACATCCATCCGGGTCTTCTGACCGCCGATGGTCTCGGGATTTCGGCCACCAGCAATTACATTGTCACGCCTGACGGTGGCGTGCCTCTGGGCCGGTTTCGCCACAGGTGGCATGTGGTCGGATAGCTTTTGCGTCGCGCGCGCATCCTGACGATCAAGATGCGCGCGCGATATCCAAGATCAGGTGTTGACGGAGGATGTCACGGGATCGGGCATCAGTTCTGGCAGCTCGTCCGCCCGCCAGCAGGCCGTGGAATGGCCGGTAGACACCTCTTGCCACGCAGGTTCTTGCACGCGGCAGCGATCCACCGCCACGGGGCAGCGGGTATGGAAGCGGCATCCGCTTGGCGGATTGGCCGGGCTTGGTATGTCGTCCTTCAGAATGATCCGCCGCCGCTGCCGCTCGATGGCGGGATCAGGCACCGGGATCGCGCTGAGCAGAGCGCGCGTATAGGCATGGCGCGGATTGGCGAATAGCGCTGCTTTTGGCGCGACTTCCACGACCCGGCCCAGATACATCACCGCCACCCGGTGCGAGATATGCTTCAAGGCGCCCAGATCATGCGCGATGAACAGGTATGTCAGCCCGAGGCGGGTTTGCAATTCTTCCAGCAACGCCACGATCTGCGCTTGAATGGACACGTCGAGGGCCGACACCGCTTCGTCGCAGACGATGATATCCGGCTCGCAGGCCAGTGCACGCGCGATCCCGACGCGCTGACGCTGCCCGCCGGAAAATTCCTGTGGATAGCGATATGCTGCCGTTCGGGGCAACCCGACCAGATCGAGCAGTTCCAGCATACGCTGCGTGATCGCCACACGCCCCTTTCGCAGCCCGTTCAGGCGCACCGGCTCGGCAATCGTGGCCCCGATGGTCATTCGGGGGTTCAAGCTGGCCGACGGATCCTGAAAGATCATCTGCACGCGCCGATCGCGTGTCAGGGGTTTCCCGTCGATCAGGATCTTGCCGCCGGTGGGTCGGGTCAGACCGACCAGGGCGCGCCCGAGAGTGGACTTGCCACAGCCGCTTTCGCCGACCATCCCCAGGGTCTCACCGCGGGGTATATCCAGCGTCACCCCGTCCACTGCCTTGATGACGCCGCGCGCGCCCGACAGGAAGCCCGTCGTGACGGGGAAATGCACCTCAAGATCCTGGAGTTGGATCAGTGAATCCATGTTGTTTCCTCCACGAGAACGCAGGCCGCGTGGTGGTCTGGTCCGCATTGTGCGAGGGGCGGCTGCCCAAGGTGACAGCGCGCCTGGACCAGTTCGCAACGGGGCGCGAAACTGCACCCCTTGGCGGGCCGCATGATATCCGGCGGGCTGCCCTTGATCGGGCGCAGTTCGCCCTTGTCTGCGATATCGAGGCGCGGGACGGACCGCAAAAGCGCGCGGGTATAGGGCATGGCTGTGCGCGCAAAGACGGCATCGGCGGGTCCCGTTTCGACAACCCGGCCCGCGTACATCACCTGCACGCGGTCCGCGATCCTGGCCACCACGCCCAAATCATGGGTCACCAGCATAATCGCCATACCCATCTCGGCCTGGATCTCGGCCAGCAATTCAAGGATCTGCGCCTGCACGGTCACATCGAGCGCGGTCGTCGGCTCATCCGCGATCAGCAGTTTTGGTTTGCAGGCGATCGCCATGGCGATCCCGACGCGTTGGCGCATCCCGCCCGAAAACTGATGCGGGTAATCGCTCAGACGCGCCTTGGCCTGCGGGATCCCTACCTGCCCCAGCAGATCGGCCGCATGCTTTTGTGCCTCTGCGCGGGTCATGCCAAGGTGAACCTCTCCGATTTCGGACAGTTGCCGCCCGACGGTCAGAACAGGGTTGAGAGATGTCATCGGGTCTTGAAAGACCATCCCGATCTCTTTTCCACGCACTTTGCGAAGCTGTTCTTCCGAGTACGTCAGAAGGTCACGGCCATCGAAGCCAAGGGCGGCCGCCCGCACCTTGGCAGTTCGTTTCGGAAGCAGCCCGAGGATCGCCAGCGCGGTCACGGACTTGCCGGACCCGCTCTCGCCGACGACGGCGAGCGTCTCACCCTGGTCCAAGGTCAGGTCGATCCCGCTGATCGCTTTCGCCTCCCCCCGGTCGGTGGAAAAGGCCACGTGCAGATCTTTGACTTGAAGCAACGCCATCAGCCCATCCGCATCTTCGGATCGAGGGCAGAGCGCAAACCGTCGCCGACCAGATTGCAGGCGATCACGACGCTGAGGATCGCGATGCCGGGAAATGTGCTGATCCACCAGGCGCGTTGCAGCATCTGCCGACCCTCGGCTGACATCAGACCCCATTCGGGCGTGGGCGGCTGCGCCCCAAGCCCAAGGAACGACAGCCCCGCCCCGATGAGAATGGCCGAGCCGATCTGCAAGGTTGCCAGCACCACGATCGGCGCATTGGCATTGATCAAGATATGCCGCGCCATGATCCGAAAATGGCTGTTGCCGACCAGCCGCGCCGCCTCCACATAGGGTTGCGACTTGATCGACAGGACCGTGCCGCGCACGAGGCGGGCATAATCCGGAAGGGTCGCGATGCCGACTGCGATCATCATGTTCTGGATAGATGCGCCCAGGGCCGCGATCACCACCAGCGCCAACAGGATCGACGGAAACGCCAGCAGCGCATCGACAAAGCGCGAAATGACCGTATCCACCCAGCCCCCGAAGTAGCCCGCCAGAAGGCCAAGGATTACGCCCGGGATACCACCCAGCAAGACGGCGATAAGGCCGATCGAGATCGAGATGCGAGAGCCATAGATCACCCGGCTCAACACATCGCGGCCCAACATATCCGTGCCAAGCCAATGCGCGGCGGACGGCGCCTGGCGGGCGCGGCCCACCAGATCCGCGGGATCGTAGGGGGCCAGGACGGGCGCAAAGATCGTGACCAGGATCCAGCATACCAACACAATCAGCCCGATGACCGCGCCGGGGTGTTTGAAATATCGGCCCATCGCCAACTGCATGGGGTGCACGGGCGTTTCGATGTCCCCTGTATCAGTTGCCATAACGGATCCTTGGATCAAGCCATGCGTAGGCGATATCCACCGCGAGGTTCACGAGCAGGTAGACAACCGCAAGAAACAGGATGGATCCCTGAACGAGCGGGTAGTCCTTCGACAGGATCGAATCCACAATCAGCCGTCCCAACCCCGGTCGGCTGAACACCGTCTCGGTCACGACTGTCCCGGCCAGAAGTGCGCCGAATTGCAGGCCCATCATCGTCAACACCGGGATCATCGCGTTCTTCAAGCCGTGGCGCAGGATGATCAGGCGCGGGAACAGGCCCTTGGCGCGCGCGGTGCGCATGTAGTCTTCTGTCCCAACCTCAATCATCGAAGACCGGATCAGGCGCGCCAGCACCCCGGCCGACAACAGACCAAGAGTGAACGCCGGCAGGATCAGTGCTTCGAAGGAGCCGCCGCCAGCCGACGGCAACCACCGCAGCGTGAACGAGAAGACCAGAACCAACAGCAATCCCAGCCAGTACACGGGCATTGATGATCCGATGTAGGACATCGTCATGCACAGCGTATCAATCCAACCGCCCTGACGCGCGGCGGCGATCATGCCCAGTGGCATCCCGATGGCAATGGCGAGGAACAGGCCCGCCACGGCCAGTTCCAACGTGCTTCCGAAGCGGTCGAGGATCAGGTCTATGACCGGGACCTGAAACCGGATCGAGTTGCCCAGATCGCCCTGCGCCGCACCGATAACAAAGCTCAGATATTGTGTGGTGAGAGGTTCATTCAGCCCCATCTGTTCCCGCAATACGTTCAACCGTTCGGGCGTGATCGCGCCGCCTTCGGCGCCCGACAGCATCAGCAGCGCGGGATCGCCCGGCAACAGACGCATGACCGAAAAAACGATCAGCGAAACCAGGATCAACACCGGCACCAATTGCACCAGGCGACCCAACACGTATCGGCCCATCAGGTTTCCTTGCTTCAGGATGGACGGCGACCGTCCATTCAGACGGCCGCCGACAAGTCACTCTTCGATCGACGTGTTTTGCAGGAAGAACCAATTGCCTTCTGCGCCCATTTGGAACCCTTGCACCGAGGCATCCAGACCTACGATGATCGGCTGGCTCAGCGTCGGCAGCATCAGCGCATTCTCCATGATGATCTGCTGCGCGTCACGCGCCAGATCACAGCGTTCCCCGTCATCGAACACCGCGCGAAGCTGTGCGAGGATACCGTCAAGCTCTGCGTCCGCGTAGCCTGTCCATGCCCAGCCACCTGGTTCGTCATAGGCCGAGTTCCAGACCTGATCGAGGATCAGCGGGCTTGGCGATCTTTGCCGCTCGTACATCAGTTCGAAGTCGCGACGCTGCACCATGTCGAGTTGCACGGGGCCGGGAACGACTTCGATCTGCAGGTCGATACCGACCGGACGCATCTGGGCCTGAAACACCTCGCCGATTTCCTGGTGGTGCAGGGTCGAATAGCGGATCACGAGCGGCGTGCCGTCCGCAACACCTTCGACGCCCTGCGCCACGCGCATGCCGCCGTCGCCCATGATCCAACCCGCGTCATCCAGCAGTGCCGCCGCGCGTTCCTGATCGAAGGGGTACATATCCGTCGCCCCATCCCAATAACATGGGTGGATGTTGTTCAGCGGACCATCCGACGCCTGATAGAGACCGTCATAGAGGATATCATTGGCCGCTGCGGAATCCTTGGCCAGCAGCAAGGCCTGACGGACCCGGATGTCGTTGAGCGGTGCGTTTCGGGTATTCATGACCATCTGAAGGCCGGTGCCTGCCTGCCCGCGACTCAGCATCGTGTAGTCAGGGTTGTCGACATATTGGTCCGAGAACAACGGTGGCAGCGTGTAGACCATGTTGACTTCGCCGGTGGCCAGAACCTGCCCCATCACGGCACTTTCACCGATGAAACGGATCGTCACGGAGTCGAGCCCCACGGGCCCCGGCGCGTCAGAGATCGCCGTGACACCCGCGTAGTCGTCCCACCGTTCCATGGTGATGTTGTCATTCTGCGCCCAGTCGACGAACCGGAACGGTCCCGTCCCGATAAGGGTCGCCGCCATATCGCCCGGCTCTGCCGAGGCGAGTGCCGCAGGCGACCAAAGGGGTGCGCGGCGCAGCGCATCCAGAAGTGTCACCCAAGGGGTGTCGTAGATGATGGTCAGGCCAGTCTCGCCGTCCGTCTCGATCGACGCGATCGGTCCGATGTCGCTGGCAAGCTGCGCCGATGCGGTTTCAGGTGCCAAAACGCGCTCAAGGTTGACCCGGACCGCTTCGGCATTGAACGGCTCGCCATCTTGGAAAGTCAGGCCTTCGCGCAGGGTGAATGACCATGTGGTCCCATCTTCGCTGACGCTCCATTCCGTCGCCAGACCCGGTATGTACGTCCCGTCCGGCGACAGGATGACCAACGGATCCGTGATCAGCGAATTGATCAACCACGTCGATTGGTACGGGTCTATATGGCCGTCCAACGATGCAGGCTCGTTGTTCGCAGGCATCGCGATAATCAGATCGCCTGCGGCGAAAGACGCGCCCACTGACGCGATCAAGGCCAAGGATGCGCCACCGCTCCTCAGGGCCGCTATACTCACTTTAGTCATGCTAATTCCTCTCTGCTGTAGCCGCGCTTTGGTTGAGGCCGTCGGCCGGCCATTGCTCGATCTGAAAAAAATTCGCTTTCGGCACTTCCCAAACATTTGTAGACATGCACATTGTCGACCGTCAACTTTATTATCGGGGAACGGGTTTGTTGGGACAGAGCTTTGCGGGAGCGTCTATTTTTCATGCAGCAGGGCCAGAGGCTTTCAGGGCATTTGACCACATCTGTCATGCTGCCAGCTTCCGGGGGTGCGGCGCGCTTGGCAGCCACATACGGTGTGACCGCTCGGGTATCGGCACCTCGGCCAGCCTGTTCGATGGAAAGGACCTGACAGCATGAGACTTCGGCTTGGCCTCGATGTCGGCGGCACCTTCACGGATATCGTGGCAACGGATCTTGACACCGGGGCTGCCTGGTCACGCAAGATCGCGTCCACACCTGACGATCCGTCCCGCGCGATCCTTGATGGCACCGCGGAGTTGCTGGCCGAGGCAGGCGCGTCGGGCGCGGACGTCGTGTTCTTTGGCCACGGGACCACGGTTGTGACCAACATGATCGTCGAGCGAAAGGGCGACCGTCTGGCCCTGATCACCACAAAGGGGTTTCGGGATATACTGGAGCTTGGCCGGCAATCGCGCCCGAGTGTCTATAATTACCGTATCACCCGCCCCGCCCCACTGGCGCAGCGCCGCGACCGGTTCGAGGTCACGGAACGGCTGCGTGCGTCCGGTGAAGTCCTGATCCCACTGGATATGCAACATCTGGACGAGATCGCCGAAACCATCCGCACGCGCGACATCGGGGCGGTCGCGATCTGTTACCTGCACGCCTATGCCAACCCGAAACACGAAGACGCGACCCTGGCCTACCTGCGCGCGGCATTGCCGGGCGTGTTCATCACCACCTCGCACGCTGTTGCCCCGGAGTATCGCGAGTTCGAACGGTTTTCGACGACGGCCATGAACGGCTATGTGGGACCCCGCGCGAAACGATATTTCCGGCGGCTGGCGGACGGGTTGACCAGCATGGGCCTCAACAGCCCGCTTTATACCATTACGTCCAATGCCGGACTGATGGACCTGACCGCAGTGGAGGCGCTGCCTGTGCGGACGGCGCTATCCGGACCCGCAGCCGGTGTTGCTGGTATTGGTCGAATGCTTGCCGGTCTGGACCTTGGCGATTTGGTCACGTTCGACGTCGGCGGCACCAGCACGGACGTCGCAGTGATTTCAGGCGGCAGGCCTCGCCTTGCGCGGGTGCGCAGTGTTGCCGGGCACCCCGTGCTGGCCCCGATGGTGGACATCGAGGTGGTCGGCGCGGGCGGTGGCAGTCTTGCCCGGCTTGACGACGGCGGCGCGCTTGTCGTCGGACCCCAAAGCGCGGGCGCCGACCCCGGACCTGTCGCCTATCGGCGCGGCGGCACCTGCCCCACCGTGACGGACGCGGCCCTGGCGATGGGCTGGCTTGACCCCGAAATCCGTCTGGGCGGCAGATTGACAGTGGACACAGCGGCGGCATCGGACGCCATCCGCGACCAGATCGCACAGCCGCTTGGGCTGAGCGTCGGGGAAGCCGCCGAAGGCATCGTGGCGATCGCCACGGCAAACATGGCGCGCGTGATCCGGTCTGTCGCGCTGACGCGCGGGTATGAGCCGGGGGCCATGTCCCTTGTGGCCTTTGGCGGGGCCGGACCGCTCATGGGCGCTCAGGTCGCGGCGGGCCTGGGGATGAGCCGGGTGATCGTGCCGGTACAGCCGGGCACTCTGTGCGCGCGGGGATTGCTGGTCAGCGACGTCGCCCGGGACCTGTCGCTGACGCGGATCATACCCCTCACGGCCGAGACCGCACAAGCGATCGACACTGCATTTGAGGATATGGAGAAAGACGGCGGCGCGTGGCTTGGCAGTCTTGGCGTCCCGGTGGCCGATCACCGTTTCGCGCGCCAGATCGAGGCGCGCTACAGCGGGCAAAGCTTCGAGATCACTGTGGAGGCTAACCCGTCCGACACCCCCGCCGCCCTGCGCGCCCGGTTCGAGGAGGCCCATCGCATCGAACAGGGCTATGACCTGCCTGACCGCGCGGTCGAAGTGGTGACGCTTCGCCTCAAGGCTGCCACGACCCCAATACGCGCGCATGGCGGCTCCGGCGCGCCGGTGGTGACGGATGATGTGGGACACACACGTGACATACACATCGGCGGCGCGTGGCAGACCGCCAGCATCCGACAGCGGGAGCAACTGCCCCCCGGAACCATCATCGCTGGCCCCGCGATCCTGGAAGAGATGACCGCCACGACAGTCATCCCACCCGGTTGGAGCGCCGAGGTCCTGAAGGACGGCACGCTGATCTTGACACCGGAGTTGCAGCCATGACGCAGAGAACCGACGGACAGCGGCTGATCGCCATGTCGATCATTCATGAACGCCTCAAGGCGGTGGCCGAAGATGTCGGCCATCTTCTGATCCGGGGCGCGTTCTCTTCCAACATCAAGGAACGGGGTGATTGTTCCACCGCGATTTTTGACGTCGCAGGGCGGCTGGTGGCGCAGGCCGATCATATGCCCATTCACATTGGCTCGCTTTTGTGGGGCGTCCGCGCCCTGCTTGACCGGTATCCAATCGATACCATCGCGGAAGGCGACGCCTTTGTCATGAACGACCCCTATCTGGCGGGCGGGACGCATCTTCCCGACATCTCGGTAATCACTCCCGTCTTCGTGGAGGGGGCGCTTTCCTACTTCGTCGGCAACATCGCGCATCATGCAGATGTGGGCGGACCAGAGCCGGGATCGGTATCGGGGGCGTCGCCCAGCATTTTCTGGGAAGGCATTCGACTGCCGCCCATTCGGATCGCCCGCGCGGGCGTGGCGGACGAAGATGTCATCGGCCTTATCGCGCACAACACCCGCGAACCGATGGAGCGCATTCTGGATTTGCGCAATCAGGTCGGCGCAAACCTGCGTGGCGCGGCGCTGATGCAGGCGCTGATTTCCGATCACGGCGCCCGCGCGGTCGCGGATGCGGTCAACGGCATTGTGGCGCATGCGGGGGCATTGGTGCGCGCGGCCGTGACCGCGCTGCCCGATGGGGAATGGCAGGCGACACGGTATCTGGACGATGACGGTGCGGGGTCCGACCCGGTGCCTTTGGTGTGCACCGTCCGGGTGGCCGGCGACGCGCTGACGTTGGATTTCACGGGGTCGGGCCCGACGGCAAAAGGGGCGATCAACCTGTCACCCTCTTCCCTCGAGGCGACGGTCTGTTACGCCATCAAGGCCCTTCTTGGCCCGACGATCCCATCCAATAGTGGCCTGATCGACGCCATCTGCATCGTCGTGCCCGACGACAGCGTGGTGAACCCCGCGGCCCCTGCCGCCGTCGCCGCCCGAGCGGTGACGAGCAACAGGCTGGCCGGGGCGATTTTCGATGCGTTGGGACAGGCCCTGCCCGAAGCGCAGCGCATGTCGGCCAGCAACGATTCCACTTCGCTGATCGTCCTGGCCGGACGCGACCCGGCGCGCGGCACGACATACGTCTATCCGGAATCCACTGGGGGTGGGGCGGGCGCATTCGCCGAGCATGATGGCGCGGACGCCGTGCACGTGCATACCGTGAATTCGGCCAACTTGCCGGTCGAGGTTCTGGAAACCGAGTATCCCATCTTGTGCATCGAATACGCTTTGGTCCCTGATTCAGGGGGTGCCGGTCGTCAGCGTGGCGGACTGGGCATAGCAAGAGAACTTCAGGCGCTGGTCGACGGGACCGCGCTGACGGTGCGGTCTGACGGACATCTGTTCGGCGCACCGGGCGTGCTGGGCGGCCTCACCGGGAGCACGACACATATCATCCATTACACGGCCACAACCCGGACAGAGCTTCCCTCCAAGTGTAGCCGGACGCTTGCGGCAGGGGACCGATTGCGGATCGAGACTTTGGGCGGTGGCGGTTTCGGCCCGATGTCAGAGCGCGCGGACACCGCTATCGCAACGGACATTCTTGACGGCAAAGTAACTCTTTCCGCCGCAGAGCAGCACTATGGCACTGAGCGGATCGCTGCATGTTTGCCGAAAGATCATGAGACTTCGTAAGTCTTTCGGCGAAGCGCGTCGTATCGGTCAAAGGACAGGACATGCCGTTTGGGGGCCATGCCACTGGTGGCGATCTGTTTATGCTGATTGCGGATTCATGTGGTGATGCATGTCAACCAGACCCGCGCGTGCCTGGAAAAGATGGTAGCGCATAACGGTGGTTGCGGCCTCACGGTCCCCGGCCGCGATTGGCTCTGCGATAGGCCTGTGTTCCTCGATGACGCGTTGCCGAAGGCTGTCGCTTTTCTGGCGTCCCAGTTGCAGGCCGATGGTGATCGTCTGCGCAATCGGGTTGCCGATTGTCTTCAGCAGGGTGCGGAATTTCTCGTTTCCGGCGGTCATTGCGACGCGATCATGGAACGCGATGTCTTCGTCACGACCCAGATCGTCGCGTCCGATCGCTTCGCGCAGGGCTTCAGGGGCATTCCGTATCGATTCCATTTGTCGAAGTGTGCGCCGCGCGGCCCGACCATATATCCGCGCGTTGCCCGACATCGTTGAAGTGCTGATCCCCGACCATGATGTTGCATCGCCCTGACAGGACCACGGCGAGCAGTTCGAACCCCTTGGCGTCAATGGTCAGGGGTTCGTTCTTGGCCGGGCGCAGAGGGTTGAAATACACGTCCTGCATCGCGTCGGTTGTGGTATCGGCAAGTGGCTGGTTCGCATTGTCATAAGCGCGGATCATATAATGCATCAAAACGTAAAGCTCCGTCTTGATCTTGGTTATACCGAGGCCGTCAGGCCACCGTCTACGGTCAGGACATGTCCGGTCACGAAATCGGACCCGGCCGAGGCCAGAAATACCGCCGCGCCCGCCAGTTCCTCGGGGCGGCCCCAGCGCCCGGCGGGGGTGCGCGCGCGCAGCCAGCCGTCAAACTCGGGGTTGGCGGCAAGGGCGGTGTTCATTTCGGTCAGGATGTAGCCGGGTGCGATCCCGTTCACCTGAACGTTCGCGGCACCAAGTTCGACCGCAAGACCGCGTGTCAGCGTCTTCAGCCCGCCCTTGGCCGCGCCATAGGGTATCACGGAGGCCCGGCCCAGCGATGACAGCACCGAGAGTGTGTTGATAATCTTGCCTGACCCACGGGCAATCATGGCGGGCGCGACAGCGCGGGCCATACGGAAAGGCGCGGTCAGATTGGTATCCAGCACGCGATACCAGTCGGCATCTTCGAACGCGACAAAGGGCGCGCGGTGCTGGATCCCTGCGTTGTTGAGCAAGATGTCTATCCGCCCGTGACGCTCCTCCAGGTCGCGGACCATCGCGGTGGGGGAATCGACATCAAGCAGGTCGCAGACCACAGGCTCTGCACTGCCGCCCGCATCCTTGATCGACGTGGCGGCGGCATCAAGGCGCGGCAGGTTTCGACCGACAAGTACAACATGCGCGCCATGGGCTGCGAGGCCCTTGGCCATGGCCAGGCCAAGCCCTGACCCACCCCCCGTCACGAGGGCAATTTTTCCGGTCAGATCGAACATTCCTACCATGAGTTTATCCAGTTCCTGGGGGCGGCGCCTGAAAGGACAAGATCAGCCTCGGCGGCGGCGCGTTTTTGAAGTGCGGCAACAGAGCCTTACGGATACCATGCCGTGCGGTCCGACAGAAAGACATTCGCCATGCCCAGAAGCGGGTTCGACGGATCGGGCGGCTCTTGGCGGAACACGTCCAGCCCCGCACCAGGCAGCCGCCCGTCGACAAGCGCGCCTCGGGCCGCGTTGATCAGCACCGCCCCGCGCTTCAGTGTCGCAAGGCACCCAGCGTCCATGAGCGGCGCGTCACTCGTGGCGGGCGCATGGGGCAATATAATGTCGGATTGCGCCACCAGATCCGCCAGCGTCACCGGATGCACACCTGCCTCGTCCGCCATTTCATGGGGCACGAATGGATCATGCACGAAAACCCGCCTGATTCCGAACGCGGCAAGCCGTCGATGTACGGCACGTCCGATGCGGCCATAGCCGACAGGGCACAGGGTCCGCCCGGCTGTCCGGGGGATTGGTTCGGCCTGACCGATACCCCATCCCCCCGCCCGAAGCGCCTGGTCACAGGTACAGATGCGGCGGGCGAAGGCCAGAAACAATGCCAAGGTACCGGCTGTCGTGGGATGGGCTGTCGCGTTGGTAGACCTGGCCGATGCTGGTTGGGTGCGGGCCTGAATGGGTCAACCTTGCAATAGCGACCGGCAGGATTCCCTGACGCACAGCCTTGGCTTGATGCGCACGATCTGCGGCGGTTGAACGGGCTCGTTTGCCCCGCGGCCAAGACGCGCGAGCAGAAGCGCGGCCGCTTGTGCGCTCAACTCCTGGGTGTCTTGCGTCAGCGCGGTGATGGATGGTTGCCAGCCAACCGCCGGATGAAAATCATCGAAGCTGATCACCGAGACATCCTCGGGAACGCGCAAGCCCATGTTCTTCAGCCCGGCCATGGTACCCAGAAGCTGGGCGATACTGATGCACATGATCGCCGTCGGCGGCGCAGCGTTTGTCATCAGGGTCTGGACTTCGGCGTAGGCATGTTCATGGCGAAAGATCGAGCGGCACATCAGGTCTTCGCGCACCGGCACGCCCTGGCCGGCCATTGCGGCGCGAAAGGCATCGAACCTTTCGTCCGATGCCGAAATTCCGCGACGCCCTGACAGGAAGGCGATGTCGCGGTGTCCCAGGCGCAGCAGGTAATGCGTCAGCAGTTGCGCGCCGAGTTCGTTGTCATCTGCCACCGCATCGAACACATCGGGGGCGACGACCCGATCAACCAGGACCGCCGGTGTCGTCACAGCGGCAACAAGGCGCTCGGCGTATTTGTCGCCGAGGCTGGTGGGCGCGATGATAAGGCCCGCCACGCGGTGCGCCGTCATCAGGGCGATCTCGTTCATCTCGCGGTCCGGGTCGTCTTCGTTGCTGGCAAACAACATGTTGAACCCGCGTTGGGACAGTGCCTTCTGCATTGCACGGGCCAGATGCGCCGACCACGGGGTCGCGATGTCGGGGACGATCAAGCCGATGGTGGTGGACACCCCCCGCCGCAGATTCTGAGCGACCGGATCGGGCTGGTAGTTCGCGGCCCGCACTGCATCCCAGACGCGTTTTTGCAAGGTTTCGCTGACCGGGGCCGATCCGCTGAGCGTCGCTGATACCGTGGTAACCGACACGTTGGCGATCCGCGCCACATCCTTTATCGTCGCCACGAATTTTCCTTTCGATTACCCCATGACATATCAACAGCGCGTAACGTTTCGTCAAGCAGATAGATGCTGATGCTGATGCAGGACGCTGGCGGCATAGCAACAAATGACTTGATCGATGGAAAAGTTGCAGCTAGCGTGCAAATCGTTACGCACTAGGAGGAGTGCACTACGCCTCGTTCGCTTACCGGCAAAGGTGAACGGGTACCACAAAACGATTTGCCACGCGGCGCAGAACCGTGCGCCACCAAAGGGAGGAACTTGAGATGCGACACCTTGCGTCGATGCTGGCGGCTACGCTGTTGGCAGGGCTGCCCGCCGTGGCAATCGCCCAAGATACGCTGCGCCTGAGGATGAACGGCGACATTAACGTTCTTGATCCGATCGCGACCACCAATTTCACAATCCGTAATGCGTCGTACTTGATGTACGACACGCTGTTTGCCATGGACGCGCAATATCAGGTCCAGCCACAGATGGCCGACAGTGTGACGATTTCGGACGACGGGCTGGTCTATGTCATCACGTTGCGGGATGGCCTGACGTTTCACGACGGTGCCCCGGTAACGGCGGGCGATGTCGTGGCTTCGCTTGAGCGCTGGGGCGGGGTTGACGGGCTGGGCCGGGTCCTGTTCTCGAAGATGGACAGCATTGCGGCGACGGACGATGCTACGTTGACCATCACGATGTCCGAGCCCTGGGGCCTTGTTCTGGACGCGCTTGGCAAGATTTCGTCGAACGTGCCGGTGATCATGCCTGCCCGCCTGGCTGCAACCCCCGCGTCCGAGGCGGTTGCGACGCCTATCGGGTCAGGTCCCTATCAGCTGATCCAGGATGAATGGGTGCCGGGCAGCATCGCGGTGTTCGAAAAGTTCGACGATTACGTTCCGCGTGACGAACCTGTCAGCATGGCTGCAGGGGGCAAGGTGGCGCATTTCGACAGGGTCGAGCTGACGTATATCCCTGACACGGCTACCGCCATCGACGCGCTGATCGTGGGTGAAATCGACTGGATCGAGGAAGTGCCCGCCGACATGCTGGCGTTCTTCGATGGACAGGACGACGCAAAGCCGATTGCCGCGCGGCAGGCGGGCAATTCGATGCAGCTTGTGGTCAACCACCTGAATGCGCCGTTCGACGATCCACTGATCCGTCAGGCGCTGCAACACGCGCTTGAGCAGACGCCTTTCCTGCAGGCTGCCTATGGCGATGCCACCGACCGCTATCTTGAATGCGCGGCGGTGTTCTTCTGCGACACGCCTTATGCGTCGGATGCAAACACCGACCGGGTTCTGAACCGCGATGTTGATGCCGCGCGCGCGCTTCTGGATGAGGCGGGATACGACGGAACGCCCGTGATGCTGATGCATGTCGGCGACATTGCGGTGCACGACGCCTATTATTCGGTCCTGAAACCGATGCTGGAAGAGGCCGGGTTCAAAGTCGAGGTGCAGGCCAGCGACTGGGCCACTGTGGCAACCCGCCGCGCCAGCAAGGCGCCCGTGGCCGAGGGGGGCTGGAACCTGTTCTTCACCGGCTGGGGCTATGTCGACCAGATCAATCCCATGACCAACGTCTATGTCGCGGGTGCCTGCGAAGATGGCTGGTTCGGCTGGGCCTGTTCGGAGGAGTTGCAGCAGTTGCGTGAAGAATTCGCTGCCGCAGCAACCGAGGATGAGCGGGTCGCCCTGGCCGAGCGGATGCAGGTTCTGACCCATGATCTGGTCAGCTATGTGCCGATGGGGCAGGCGTTCCCGTCACAGGGCATTGCCAGCAACCTGACCGGCTTCATCGACAGCCCGGTGCCGTTCTTCTGGAACGTCCGCCGCGCCGAGTAATCCGCGCCACGCACCGCCATCGGAGATGTTCCGGTGGCGGGCCCCCTCAGCAGGAGCCCTGACTTGCCCGTCTATCTTGCCAAACGGCTTCTGGCCGCCATTCCGATCCTGTTCCTGGTCGCGGTATTCATCTTTTCGCTGGCCCATCTGACGCCGGGTGATCCGGCGGTCTTGCTTGCGGGCGACAATGCCACCCCGGCGCAGGTCGAGGCCATCAGGGCCCGCCTGCGGCTTGACGAACCGCTGCATATTCAGTTCGCGTTATGGCTTGCCGATGCGGTACGTCTGGACCTTGGTACATCTATCTATTCCAACCAACCTGTGACGCGGCTGATCGGGCAGCGCGTCGAACCGACGTTCGTGCTGGCCGCCGTAACCCTGTGTCTGACAGTTGCAATCGCCGTGCCCCTTGGCGTGATTGCGGCATGGCGGGCGAACAGCCTTTTGGACCGGGCCATCATGGGGCTGGCGGTGATCGGGTTTTCGGTGCCGGTGTTCGTGATCGGGTACATGCTGATCTATGTCTTTGCAGTCCAGTTGCGCTGGTTTCCGGTGCAGGGCTACAAACCTCTGTCCGACGGTGTGCTGACCACCCTGCACAGCGTCGCTTTGCCGTCCTTCGCGCTGGCGCTGGTCTTCGCCGCGTTGATCGCGCGGGTGACACGGGCGGCGATGCTGGATGCGCTGAACCAGAACCACATCCGCACCGCGCGGGCCAAGGGGCTGGGCACTGTGCGCATCCTGATTGTCCATGCCCTGAAAAACGTCGGGGTGCCGGTGATAACGGTCATCGGCATCGGCCTTGCCACGCTGATCGGCGGAGTTGTGGTCACCGAATCCGTGTTCAACATTCCCGGCATCGGACGACTGACTGTCGATGCCATCACCCGGCGGGATTATCCCGTGCTGCAGGGGGTGATTTTGTTCTTTTCGGCGACATTGATCCTTGTGAATATCCTTGTTGATCTCAGCTACGCTTGGTTCGATCCACGGGTGAAGGGCTGACATGACCCCTGCCGCCCCCTTGGAAGTGACATCCCCCGCCCGCCGACGCAGTGCGCTGCGCGAAAATCTGGCGCTTGCTCTGCGTGATCCCGTAACCGCGCTTTGCCTGTTCATCTTGGCCGGGTTCATTGCCATGGCGCTGTTCGCACCGCTGATCGCAGGTGATCCGGTGCTTATCGACCCGGCCAACCGCCTGCGCCCGCCAAGCGCTGATGCGATCTGGGGCACAGACCATCTGGGCCGCGACGTTTTCGCCAGGGCGGTACACGGCAGCCGCATATCCCTAACCGTCGCCTTTTGCGTCGCGCTGATTTCGGCTGTTCCAGGGGTGGCCATCGGCATTTATGCCGGGCTTTCGCACATCGGTGGGGCCGTTGTGATGCGGCTGAACGATGCGATGATGGCGATTCCCGCAGTTCTGCTGGCCATCGCGCTGGCGGCGCTGCTGGATGCCGGGCTGATGACCGTGATCATCGCGATTTCCGTCCCTGAGATTCCGCGCATGGTGCGGCTTGTCCGCTCTCTTGTCCTTGGGATCCGGCAACAGCCTTATGTGGACGCGGCGATTTCCATCGGCACATCGGGTCTGGCGTTGATCTGGCGGCATATCCTGCCCAACACGATGGCACCGGTTCTGGTACAGGCCACCTATGCCGCAGCGTCAGCCATCATTGCCTCGGCCGTGCTCAGTTTTCTGGGCGTCGGTACTTCACCCGAGGTGCCAAGCTGGGGGGGCATGATGGCCGATGCCCGCACTCATTTCAGGATACACCCGATGCTGATGTTCTATCCCGGCGCGATGCTGTCGATTCTGGTTCTTGTGGTCAACATCCTGGGCGACCGGCTGAGCGATGCTCTGGACCCCCGCAAGGTGGCGAGGGGCGGGTTATGAGCAGTGCGCCCACCCTGCGGGTCCGTGACCTCAGTCTCGATTTCGTGAGCCGGGGCGTCACCATCCATGCGCTTGAAGGCATCTCGTTCGATGTGCGCCGGGGTGAAATCCTGTCGATCGTCGGCGAGTCCGGCTGCGGCAAAAGCGTGACCGCCATGGCGATCATGGGCCTTCTGCCCCGCGGGATCGCCCGTATCAGCAGCGGTGCCGCCCATCTGGGCGACATTGACCTGACCCGCGCGCCTGAACGGGTGCTACGGCAGGTGCGGGGCAACCGTGTCGGGATGATCTTTCAAGATCCAATGACATCCCTGAACCCGGTTCACACCGTTGGCATGCAGATCGCCGAAGTGGTGCGCCGCCATCGTGGCAGCAGCCATTCCGCTGCCCTGACCCGTGCCCGCGAGATGCTGGATCTGGTGCGCATTCCAGATGCCGGGGGCCGGCTGTCGGCCTATCCCCATGAATTGTCGGGCGGGATGCGCCAGCGGGTGATGATCGCCATGGCGCTGGCCTGCGATCCTGAACTGCTGATCGCCGATGAACCGACCACCGCCCTCGACGTGACGGTGCAGGCGCAGATCCTGGGCCTGATCGCAGATCTGAAGCGTAACCTTGGGATGAGCGTGATCCTCATCACCCACGATCTTGGGGTTGTCGCCTCGGTGGCAGAGCGGATGTTGGTCATGTACGCTGGGCGCATCGTCGAAGAGGGGCGGGTGGGTGCGATTTTCGAACGTCCGTCCCATGGGTACACTGCTGGATTGCTGCGTTCGCTGCCCTCGCGCGCCAGTGGCCGCCGTACCATGCTGGCCGAAATCGGCGGCAGCGTGCCCCGGCTTGACCGCCGCATACCCGGCTGCACTTTCGCCGATCGCTGTGCCTTTGCCGAACCTGCATGCCGCGATCCGCTGCCGCCCGCCCACGCCGTCACCCCCGACCATGCAGCGCGCTGCATCCGGTCGGATGCGGTATTCGAGGCCATGCGCGACCACGAACTTGTAAGGGCCTGGGCATGAGCGAACCATTGCTGGAAATCGACGGCGTCAGCCGGGTGTTCGACCTGGGACGCAGCGGGGTTCGCGGCCCGCGGCGCCATCTTCATGCGCTGGACCGGGTAAGCCTGCGGGTACATCGGGGCGAAACCCTGGGCCTTGTGGGCGAAAGTGGCTGTGGCAAGTCGACCCTTGCCCGCATTATCGCGCAGCTTGACCGCCCGACCGACGGAACCCTGCGGTTCGACGGGCAGGACATGGCGCAGCTTGACCGTCGCGCGCTGCACGCCGCACGGCAGCGGTTTCAATTGGTGTTTCAGGACCCGCAGGCATCGCTGAACCCGAGGATGACGGCGCGCCAGATCATCGCCGAGCCCCTGCTGAACTATCGGCGCGGTGGCGATATTGATGCGCAGGTGACGACACTTGCAGAGCTTATCGGCCTTTCCGCCCATCACCTTGGCCGGTTTCCCCATGAACTGTCAGGCGGCCAGTGTCAGCGGGTCGGCATCGCGCGGGCCATCGCGCTGGAGCCTGAGTTGATCGTCGCTGATGAACCCGTGTCAGCGCTGGACGTGTCGATACAGGCGCAGATCCTGAACCTGATCTTGCGGTTGCAGGACAGGATGGGCCTGACCCTTGTTCTGGTGTCCCACGATCTTTCTGTGGTGGCCCATGTGGCTGACACGGTGGCCGTGATGTATCTGGGCCGGATCGTCGAGTACGGGCCTGTGGATGCCGTGTTCGACCGTGCCGCGCATCCCTATACGCAGACGTTGCTGCGCGCGGTGCCGGAACCCACGCCCCGGGGCCGTGACGCCGCGCGCCCGCCCGTCGGTGAACTGCCCAGCCCGATTGACCCACCATCGGGCTGTCATTTCCGCACGCGCTGTCCCTTCGTCCGTCCCCTGTGCGCGCAGCAGGTGCCTGCGTTGCAGATTGTGCAGGGCGAACACCGCGCCGCCTGTCATTTCAGCGATGAAATTGCCCAGGCAGCGATTGAGGCCGACGCCGAAGGGCCCGCGCATGGGTGACGCGGTCGTCTTGATACCGGGCTTGCAGGCCGACCGCGCCTCCTGGACCCATCAGATAGCGCATCTTGCAGGGGATCGTTCCGTGATCGTGCCCGATGGCTATCACGACCTGCCCTCGATCGCTGCGATGGCCGGTCACGTGCTGGACCAGTGCCCCGGTGCATTCCACTTGGTGGGGTGGTCGATGGGCGGGTACATCGCGCTTGAGGTGATGGAAGCCGCAGCGGACAGGGTGCAAAGCCTGACACTCATCGCGACAAGCGCCCGCCCCGAAACCGACGGTTCGCGCCTGCGCCGCGAGGAGCGGCTTCAGAAAGCGGCCAAGATCGGCCTTCGTGCCGATCACGGCGAGACGATGACAGCCTGCGTTCACGATCCGATAACACTGTCGCCTGACGTATTCGCTGCCATGGCCGATGCCTCGGTCGCCCTTGGCCTGGATGCGCTGACGGCGCAACAATCCGCGATCATCGCCCGCCGCGATATGCGCCCTCTGCTGCCCGGGTTAGCCTGTCCGACCTTGATCGTGACAGGTGAATGCGACCCGGTGATTGATACAGCGTTTTCAGTTGAAATGCACAAGCTTGTTCCTGGGGCACGGCTTGTCGCGCTGGCGAAGTGTGGCCATTGCCCGCCGCTGGAACACCCCGACCGCATCAACAAGCTGCTCGACAGCTGGTTTCTGGAGCAAGATCGCCACGCCGTCAGTCTTCGTGCTGGCACGATGGGTGGGCCGAACCGCCCGGCGCTCGCAGACGAATGACGTTGCGCGCTTTGTTCGGCGCACGTTGAAAAGGCGGGACTGTTGCTGAGGGTAAAAGTTGATTGATCCTGCCGCAACGGTCAAGTTCGGTCAGCGGTCCAGTGCCGGTTATCCGCCGCACTCAATGCCAGTCTGAAGCTTACGCACGGGACCGATGGTCTGCAGTTGGATTTTCCTATGTGCGCCGCCAGGGGATGTGACAGATGCGGGGAGACTTCTTTTTTCGCCGCAGTGCCAGCCGCACCGGCCATTTCCTTGCTGCGAAACTCAATGAGTTTGGAACTCAGCGGCAAGGCCCAGAAAACTTCCGGTAGTTTCTGGATCCCGGAATCTACCCAGCGCCGGAAATAACCCGATACGAGCCCCAGAACGACACCGACAATCCCTGAGAAAAACACGACGGCCAGCGCGATCAAGAGCGACACCCGCGCGCCGAAGATGATGCGCAACCACAGTGTCGCGGCATTGCCCGATCATGATCCGCTCTGCGGGCAAGCTGCCCGTATCTTGGCTGGGTCGTATCTTGGCTGGTCGGAACGGTATCACGGGCGCGCATGATCCGCGCAGTGACGGTATTGCCCTTGGCGTTGGAACGCCGCCCACGCCAATGCGGGCTACCCTGTCTTGCGACAGGTATTACCACGCACACTTGCTGTGGTTGGAGACCGCAATGGCGGGTCGAGACGGGACCGAAGCGCTCATCCGGTGCTCTGGCAATCTTAGGGGATACGGAGGTCCTCAATATCGTTTTGCCAAAGGTTCAAGCATCGTGGGTTTCCCGCCCGCATCAACCTCTGCGCGGTTCGCACGCTGCCTTGGTGGCATGGATCCGCTTTCTTGCTGTGATGCCGCCGAGAGGGGGCATCCGTGCGATCAAGAAAGCCGACCAACAGGGCCCAATTTTCACATTTATTAACGATAGCTCAAGTTTTATCGGGGCCAGTTGGGCACGCGTGTGCCGCAGCTTCCGCCTTTTCGGGTCGCCTTCTGTGCAACCTCCCCGGCTCAAGAACTTCTGTCGTTGCGTGGGCGCCCCCCGTTGCGGGTGTTCCCCCGCCTGATCAACGGTCGCCGAAATCGCCCAAAAAACATGGCTTTATGACAGGTTTTGCACTGCGGCGCAGCAGCTTGTCAGCGCAAGTCGCCCGCTCTGCCCTGCCGCCATCTGTCTCGGCCTGAGGGGTGTCGCCGGTACGGTGCGGTTGTGGCGGCCTGGGCCAAGAGGCCTCGCCGTCTGCCGCGATTCCGCCCGTAAGCCGATCATTAAGTTTTGATCCCTACAGTAGGTCGGACAGCGATTCAGTCCCCCTTAAAATGATGGAAGTCTAAAATGAAACACCTTGGTCTTGCCTCTTTCATTGCACTTGCTGCGACGATCGGCCCCGCAGCGGCAATGGAATCAAGTGTCACCGCCTATGTGAATTCGGAGGTCCGGGACTGGTTTTCGGTTCCGCAGGTTCTTGACGCTATCGCCGCATCCAATGCCCGGACCGCAGGGATGACGCAGAATGAAATCCTTGCGCTTGATGCCCAGTGGACGGCGGAGGTCGGCACGAACAGCATTCTGATCGACAGGATTCTGGGCAGTGCGGTGTCAGACTATCTGCGCGCACAAGTCGAGGCCACCGGTGGCCTTGTGACCGAGGTCATCGTCATGGATGCCAAAGGCCTGAACGTCGCGATCAGCGATGTCACGTCGGACATTTACCAGGGGGATGAGGCGAAGCACCAAGAGACATTCATGGTGGGGCCCGATGCCATTCATGTCTCGGACGTGGAATTCGATGAATCCGTCCAGTCGTACCAGATGCAGGTTTCCTTCACGGTTGTCGATCCGACCTCGGGCATTCCGACAGGTGCAGTCACCATCGGCCTGAATGCCGAGATGTTCTGACCTCCAACACCATCGCCAGATCATCATCACTTAAGCCAGGCCCATGAGGAACCCCGGAATGTCTCCATCGGTAGAAACCCCACGGTTGAATTCAATTTTCATCAAGATCGCAGCGGCGCTTGTCCTGTCTGTGGGTATCGTCATTGGCACCTTGTCGGTGCTCAACTGGTTTACCCTCATGGGGCTGGTCGATACCCAGATCCGAAATCAGGCGCAAAGCAACACGGCAGCGCTTGCGCGTCAGGTGAGTGGCGCCATTCGTTTCGCCCGAATCGACGCTATCGACGAACAGCTTGCTGCCCAGATGGCCGATGCCGAGGGTGCGGTGCGCACGGTCATCGCGGTGTCCGCCGACGGCGCGACGGTTGCCAGTGTCGCTGATGGGACAAGCACCCAGAGCGAGCTTCAGGCGCTGGCACAGCGCGCGATCGCATCGGGGGGCCAAGTTACTTCTGAAGACGGGTTCTCGATCGCGGTGCCGACGTTCTTTGGTGAGGACTGAAGCGTCGCTGGCGCGGTCGCGGCGCAATGGACATCGGACATACTGAGGGCTGAGGTTGTCGGCGAGAAGCTACGCGCCTTGCTGGTGGGGCTCGTGCTGTTTGTGATGGCGGTCGCCTTCATGATGCTGCTGTTCCGGCGCACCGTCGCGTTGCCGCTCAAGCAGATGAAGGGTGTTGTGTCGGCGCTGAGCCGCAAAGACTATAGTGTTGAGGCTGCTGCTGCCGACCGCAATGATGAGATCGGCGCGATCGGCAAAGCGCTGGAGGATTTGCGAGAACTGTTGAAGCAGGGTCTTGCCGCCGAAATTGAAAGCACCTTCAAGAGCGCGGCCTTCACCGGTTCCTCTTCGTGCATCATGATCACGGATGACAAGATGGTGGTGAACTATCTCAACCCCAAGATGACCGAGCTGTTTCGCCATCATGCAGAGGGTATCCGCCTGGTGCGCCCGGATTTCGACCCCGACGACATCGTTGGCAGATCCGTGGACCATTTCCACAAGAACAACAGTGAGCATATTCGCGCAAAGATGCGTTCCATTGGGAGTTCGACATTCAACACGGTGGTGGCGTTCGGCGATGCACGGATTTCCCTTTCCGTAACGGGTATCCGCGACGTCAAGGGCGACCAGGTCGGCTATGTGCTGGAGTGGATTGACGTGACCGAAAGCCGCCTGAACGGCGCGATCATCGAAGCGATCGACAGCACCCAGATTAAGGCGGAATTCGCGCTGGATGGCCGTTGCATCGGGTCGAACGGACAGTTTCTGAAAAGCCTCGGATTTTCGGAAAACGAGATACTCAAGAAAACGTTGCAACAGATTCTGACATCGAGTGCCGACAAATCCAAGGACTGCGGCGCCATCATGGAGAAGGCCATTCAAAGCTCGGCGCATATTGGGATGTTGCTGTTTAGCACAAGCGGCGGCGCGAGCAGCACCGTGGATGGCAGCCTGACCTGCGTTAAGGACTACAATGGAAAGGCAATTCGTCTGCTTCTGCTTGGCAAAGATGTCACGAAAGAACAGGCTGAACTGCACAGCGCGCGTGCGCGCCAAGCCGCAGACGAGCGTGAGCAGAGCGCGGTCGTAGAAGCGCTGCGCCAAGGCCTCAAGAACCTGAATGCGGGGGATCTGACTGTACGTATCGAGCAGCCGTTCGCAGGCACCTACGAAGATCTTCGGCGGGACTACAATGACATGGTCGAAAATCTGTCCCGCGCCTTGCTAGAGATCGCGATGAACGCCGAGAACATCAGCAACGAAGCGCGTGACATCAGCGCAACGGCTGACAGTCTGTCTCGCCGGACGGAAAGCACCGCCGCAACACTGGAGCAGACGGCGGCCGCCCTCGACAATCTGACATCGTCGGTGAAATCCACGGCGGACGGTGCGACAAAAGCCGACATGGCCGTGCGCGATGCCAAGGCCAGCGCCGAAAGCAGTGGCCAGGTCGTGATCGAAACCGTCTCGGCCATGGATCAGATCGCAAGCTCGTCCGACCGGATCACCTCCATCATCAAAGTGATCGATGATATCGCGTTCCAGACAAACCTGCTTGCGCTGAACGCCGGCGTCGAGGCCGCGCGGGCAGGGGATGCGGGCCGCGGGTTCGCAGTTGTCGCGTCCGAGGTGAGGGCACTTGCACAGCGTTCATCCGACGCTGCGCGTGAGATCAACGATCTGATCGCCAACAGCGGTACGCAGGTCAAGCGCGGGGTCGATCTGGTTGGGAAAACCGGTGATGCGCTGCGCCAAATCGTTGGGTCCGTTACCGAAATTGCGGGGCTGGTCTCGGATATTGCCGTCACGTCGCGCCAGCAATCTGCAAACCTTGTCGAGATCAACAGTGCCGTCAACCAATTGGATCAGTCGACACAGCAAAACGCGGCGCGGCTTGAAGAGACCACCGCAGCAAGCGAGGGGCTGACCAAGGACGCTGTTTCGTTGGTCGAGATCGTATCCCACTTCAAGGTCGACCGTGCCAGCAGTGCAGAGCGGGCCAAGGCGACCGACCGTCCCCAGAAGGCGAAAAGTGCAAAAATGTCCCGGCCCATGGCGCGCGCCCGGAGTGCCGGGGGCAGTGCCGCTGCCGCGCAACCGGCTGAAGTTGAGGGCTGGGAGGATTTCTGATCGCGCCCAACGATACGGGCTCTTCGAGCGACGAAAATGGCAGTGAACAGATTGGTGCGCACAAGTGTTTGAAAATCAAGAAAGGATTGATCGCGGGATTTTCAACGTAATCCATGTGGTCCAGGGCAGCCAGTTCGTATCGGACGAGCCGAATACGGTGTTGACCACAATTCTGGGATCCTGTGTCGCGACGTGTATCACCGATCCGGTCCGTGGCGTGGGAGGGATGAACCACTTCTTGCTTCCCGAAGGAAGTCCCGATGAACGGCAGCAGATGCGCTACGGGTCCCATGCTATGGAACTTCTGATCAACGGGTTGCTGAAAATGGGAGCCCGGAAGGACCGGATGGAAGCGAAACTTTTCGGTGGTGCGATGATGCATGACGGGCTTGGAAAGATTGGCCCGGCAAATATGGAGTTTGCACAAAAATTTCTGGTGAATGAAGGAATAAGGTGTGTGGCAAAAAGCCTAGGCGGAACTGACGCAAGACGAATCAGATATGTCCCGACGACAGGGCAGGCGCGACAAATGATTGTTCGAAGCTCTGAGGTTTTAGTTTCAAGAAGCTCCGTTGGCAAATCGAACGACGACGATGGCATCACAATATTCTGAGAAAATACCACTGGGGGCGTGCGTGGTATTGGCGGCAAGCGCGCTGCCTCATGCATTCGATGAAAGGATCTGCATTTTATGACCGAGACCGTAAAACTACAGCAAAGAATTGATCATGTTGGAGCGCAAGAATTCTATGAAAACCTGAAGAACTTCCGAGGTCTTCCCGTTTCCATTGACGGCACTGAAGTGGTGTCTGGCGGGACACTTCTGGCGCAGATTCTTCTTGCCATGGCGCGGGAGTGGAACGCTGGCAGCAGCCTTTTTGAATTGAAGGCATCTGCCGCACTTCATGCAGAGTTTGAGTGCCTTGGTCTGGATAGCGACTTCAGAACAGAAGGGTTAATATAGTGTCAATTGTCATACTTGCGATCGATGATTCCCGAACGATCCGGGAAATGTTGAGAGAAGCGTTATTGAATGCCGGTTTCGAGGTCCATGTCGCGGTCGATGGTGTGGACGGTTTGGAGCAACTGTCAAAAGTCTCACCCCAGGTCGTTATAACAGATATCAACATGCCGCGCCTGGATGGCTTTGGCGTTATTGAGGCAATTCGCTCTGGACCAGTTTTCTCGGCAGTACCGATACTGGTGTTGACGACTGAGAGCGCGCCCGATCTTAAAGAGCGCGCCCGCAATAGTGGCGCGACGGGCTGGATTGTTAAGCCCTTCGACGACGTAAAGTTGGTTTCCGCAATCAGACGAGTTTCATCGCATTGAGGTAAGAATGACATCTTCATCAGATATTCGACAGACATTCTTCCAAGAGTGCGAGGAGCTCCTGGAGATGCTGGACGATGGGCTGACCGAGATCACCGATACGCCAGGCGATGCGGTAGATCCGGAGACTGTAAACTCGGTTTTTCGCGCAGTTCATTCCATCAAGGGCGGTGCGGCCGCATTTGGTCTCGACGCCTTGGTAAAATTTGCCCATCAGTTTGAAACAGCCTTGGACGAGATGCGGTCGGGTCGGTTGTCTGCGACAGATGCGGTGATGAAGATTCTACTTCGCTCGGCTGATCATCTGTCAGCACTTGTCGTGGTCGCGCGTGACAATACCGAAATCAACACCAGTGTCGGCGCTGATCTGTTGGAAAAACTGGCGCAGATCTCCGGTAGTTCCGTCGCAGCTCAGTCCAGTGCTGTCGCTGGTGGCCCGGCAGAGGAACCGGATTTTGGGTTTCAACCTCTTGCGCTTGCGTTTGATTTTGGACCGGCGGCTGAAAGTACATTTACGATCGTATTCTCCGCGACAAAACGACTGTTTGCCAATGGCAATGATCCGGTGCATCTGTTCCGCGCGCTGGCAGAGCTTGGCTCCCTGTCGGTCAAGGTCGATACGGATGCATTGCCCAGGTTGGACGATCTTGACTGCGCTGATTCCTATTTCACCTGGTTGTTGATATTGCGCACCAGCGATTCCGAAGAAGCCATCCGAGAGGTGTTTGAATTTGTTGACGGTGCATGCAGCCTGGAGATCACGCGTGAGGAAGGCGCCGAAGACATAACGACAAAACCATCGGAACCGCAGATTGTCGACGTCGGGCGGGCACCCGAGGTAGTCGATACTGCGGCAACACCGCAGCCGGATTCGGCTGGCGCGCGACAAGATAGCCCGCCAAGCCCGCCACCTTCCAGATCGCGGGGCGGCGCGGGTTCCGACAAGCCTACGAAGGCCGCCGCCGGCTTTCAGGGTACAGTTCGGGTCGACCTTGAACTGGTTGATCGGTTGATCAACATCGTGGGTGAGTTGGTTATCAACCAGGCCGTACTTTCGCAATGCGTTCAGGATGCCGGGCTGTCAAAGTCGCCCGATGTCATTTCTGGACTGGATGAATTCAAGAACCTTGCGCGAGAAATTCAAGAGAATGTTATGGCAATCCGCGCGCAATCCGTGAAGCCGTTGTTTCAGCGGATGGCGCGGATCCTGCGGGAGGCATCCGACATCTCTGGAAAAGTGGTCCGTTTCGAGACTGAGGGTGAAGCCACGGAGGTCGACAAAACCGTTATCGAACGCCTGGTTGACCCTTTGACGCATATCATCCGAAATTCGGTAGATCACGGATTGGAGCTGGCCGAGGTACGTCGCGCCGCTGGCAAGCCAGAAACCGGGCGTGTGAAACTTTCAGCGGCTCATCGCTCGGGCCGTGTGTTGATAGAGGTATCAGACGATGGCGGCGGCATTAACCGGCCAAAGGTGCGGCAGATTGCCATCGACAAGGGATTAATCCCCCCGGAAAGTGCTCTGTCCGACAATGAAATTGATAAACTTTTGTTTTTGCCGGGCTTTTCAACCGCGCGGGAGGTCACCGACCTGTCCGGCCGCGGGGTTGGTATGGATGTCGTTCGCAGTTCGATCCACAATCTGGGTGGCAGGGTGAACATCGCGTCGGTGCCTGGGCAGGGCACAACCCTGTCGATCAGCCTACCCCTAACCCTTGCGGTGCTGGACGGAATGGTCGTGGATGTCGCCGGTCAGACGATGGTGATTCCCATAACTGCGATCATTGAGACCCTGCGTCCGTCGGCGAAAGATATCCATCAGGTCGCTTCCAATGGTCAGGTTGTGGCTGTGCGTGACACATTTGTCCCGATCGTCGACCTGGCCGAGGTCTTCGGCCACCGCAAACGAAGCGATGACTACACATCAATGGTGCTGCTGCTGGTCGAGTCGGGTCAGAATGAACGATGGGCACTTGCTGTTGATCGTATTCACGATCAGCGACAGGTGGTCATTAAGGGTTTGGAAGGAAACTACGGGCATGTTCCGGGAGTTGCCGCCGCAACGATCCTTGGCGACGGAAAAATTGCACTGATCATTGATCCGGAAGAGGCCGCGTTGCGTGTGCGGGCTGAGTCAGTGTCCCCTTCAATGATGCGCTTAGAGGAACTTTGATATGGTTGCGATAGCAGAGCGTTTACACGCAGAGACCCGTGAGCTGGTCAGCTTCCGGGTGGGAGGGCAGGATTTCTGCGTCGACATCATGTCGGTGCGTGAAATCCGCGGCTGGACACCCGCGACGATCTTGCCGCATGCGCCTTCCTACGTTCTGGGCGTCATCAATCTGCGCGGCTCGGTTGTTCCTATTGTCGACCTGGCGGCGCGGTTGGGCTTGCCATCGCTTGACCCGGATGCGCGCCATGTGATTGTCATCTGCGTCGTCGGGAACCAGACCGTCGGGTTTCTGGTCGATGCCGTCTCCGACATACTGGGGATTTCGCCGTCGGCCATCCAGCCAACCCCTGATGTGACATCCAGTGCGGCGCAAACCTTCATCGAGGGCGTGATTGCAGTTGATCAACAGATGCTACGCATTATTGATATTCATCAAGTCTTGCCGCAGCTTCCGCAACAGGACCATTCGCAATGAATGGTATAACCGTCAGCGCCAAGAATATCGGGGTGGAGCGTGATCTTGCGTTCACAATGGAAGACTTTTCGCGCATAGCCAGCTTTCTTCATGACAGTACCGGAATCCGGTTGTCCGACGCGAACGAACCAATGGTATTCTCACGGCTTGCGGGCCGAATTCGGGCGCTCGGCTTCGATAGTTTCTCGACATATCTTGATATGGCTTGGAACTCTAGATCGGCGGATGAACGTGATCACCTTATTTCGGCACTGACGACGAATACGACACATTTTTTTCGTGAAAAGTACCACTTTGATATATTGTGTGAAGACATTCTTCCAGACCTGATAAAAAGGGCGCGTGCGGGAGACAGAATCCGCATTTGGTCTGCCGCCTGTTCGAGCGGTGAAGAGGCTTATAGTATTGCGCTATGTATTTTCCGCGCTTTTCCAGATGTCCTCTCCCATAATGTGCGGATCCTGGCGACAGATGTGGATCAGGAAATTCTGAAGCGTGCTGAAGCTGGGTCATATCTGACGACCAGCGTACAGGATATTCCTCAGCAGTACCTTGATATCGGATTTGATGCCACCGCAGACCAGTCGCGCTATATTGTAAAATCCGGTATCAGAGATTTGGTATCCTTTCGGCGATTGAACCTGATACAGAGCTGGCCGTTTTCTGGAAAATTTGATCTGATTTTCTGTCGCAACGTCGCGATATATATGGATTTAGAGACACAGACTAAGATATGGAATGGATTTCGCCTTGTCTTGCGCCAGGGAGGTTATCTTTTCATTGGGCATTCCGAACGACTTTCACCTTCAACCAAAGAGTATTTCGAATTGGTTGGGAACACCGCCTATAAAATGATCAACCCAAACAATAAACTGGACCGAGGCCGAAATACCAGCGCAGATAGAGGATACTGAGATGGCACTACGAGACAGTCTTTCGGTTATGGTGGTGGACGACATGTCTACGAGCCGCAGCATCATTATTATGGCCCTTGAAGAAATGGGTGTGAAAAAAATCGACTTTCGTCGGGACGGGAACGAAGCGCTGCCATCCTTGGTCGCCAATCCCGTTCACATCGTGATTTCCGACTACAACATGCCCGGGATGGATGGGCTTGGCCTGTTGAAGGGTCTTCGGGACAATAAATCCACCGCCAGGATAGGGTTCATTTTGGTGAGTGGCCGCATTGATCAGGAAATTCTGAGCAAAGGGCGCGCGCTTGGAATGAACAACTTCATTCAGAAACCCTTCAGTACACCTCAATTGCGGAGCTGTATTCAGGCCGTGGTCGGTCCGCTTTAGGAGGAAACATGACTGAAAAAGAGAAAGTCTTTCCGTTGCGGGACGTTGTCGAGAGTGTCGCTTTTCAGATGCGCAAGCTCTCGGCTTCCGGACGGCGGATCGAGGATGCAGCGGGCGATCATATTCGATCTGACGGTTTCGATCGAAAGAGCATTCGACTGTCATTGCAGGGTATCGACCATCTGGTTCAGACGCTGGATGAGCTGTCGATTTTTCTCGAAGATATCGTTCCGGAAATTGAACGGACGGCGCGCGTCGATATCTCCGGGCCGGTCCGTCGCATGAAGCTGCGCGAGCTGTCTCTCGAAATCTTGGGACAGATCGGGAAGGAACCGGCACCGGGGGCTGCGCGCACCGCGGGTGATCTGGATCTGTTTTGATGTGGGGGTGGATCGCGCATGGTATGATGGCGATGGCCAAGTGGGGCTGGGCGCGGCACTTTCAAAATTCCAACGCGCGTGCTGCGCGACCTACCCTATCGGCGCAGCCCTGAAGAACTGGCAGGGGGCTTTGGGCAATTGCCTCACCTTCTGATGATCGGATGGGCGCTTTGTTTCGTCAACCGAGGATATCGTGGGCGATGGCGGTGCCGCTTTGCCAAGCGGCTTCCACCCGGGGACCAAGGCACCAGTCGCCGCCAGCGTAGACGCTTGCGTCTGCGTCGCGCAAAAACGGTTGGCCCAGTGGTGTGTTCACCCGTGCGTAGCGCCAGCGGTGGGCAGCGGCGCTTTCTACATCGGCGACGCTGATTCCAAGGTGGGTGCAAAGCAGTGGGAGCATCAGCTGTGCAATGGCGTCCTTGTCGTGCTCAAGGTGTCGGGCGCTCCATTCTGCGCTGGCCTGCGCAACCCAGGTGCAAAGGCCCGCCGCCGCGCGTCCCGGTTTGTGGCTGTCCTGCGCGATCCAGGCCAGTGGGCTGTTGGTCTGGCGCTGGCTGACGAAAGGGGGTGCGGGTGTCGCGCGGGTCGTCGCCATCAGCGTCAGGCAGGGCGCCATTTCGACGCCTGAAAGGTGTGCGGCGAACACATGATCGGGCCCTAAAAGCGCTGCCGTTTGCGGCGCGGGTGTGGTGACGATGATGCGGCGAGCGGTGATCGGTCGGTCAGCGGTTTCGATCTGCCAGCCCTCGGCGACGCGGTGCAGGGCCGTCACTTCGACCTGTTGGCGGATGTCCAGTCCCTTGGCAAGATACCGGACCAACGCAGACATGCCTGGGGTGCCAACGACATGTTGCCGTCCGGTCCCGTCCACCCAGTTTGCCGCGGCACCATCGCGCCGCATCGCGTCCAGCACGGCGGCGAATTCGGGGTGGCGGGCGGTGACGTATTGCGCGCCGTGGTCGAACTGTACATTGGTGCTGCGCCGGGTCGCGATGCGGCCGCCAATACCGCGCCCCTTGTCGAGGATCAGGGGCATATGCCCGGCATCGGCCAACGCCCTGCCACAGGCCACGCCCGCCATGCCGGCACCAATGATGACGATCTTTTCCAGCCTTGCCTCCTGTGATCTATGCGCGCCAATTTTGCGTCTTATCAGGGATATAGCGCGGAAGCTGCGTCTGGCACATGGCCGTGAGGGGCGTGCGCGTCAGGTTGGTTGTTCCAACCCCGCCTAGAACCAGGTGCGGAAATACTTCCAAAGCCAGATCAGCGCCATTGAGGTCAGCGTGGCGACCACGAAAGTGACAATCCAGCCGCTTGCGTTCATCAAAACCCGCAGGCCGACCCCGCCGACAAGCGCGCCGATCACGCCGATGCCCATCGCTGTCGGCAGGTCCACCTGCACCCGCATCAGCCGGGTTGCGACATAGCCTGCCAGCGCGCCGACCACCGCCAGCAAGATCAGCGGCATCAGTGCCCCCCGGCGTCCGGCGCGGCAGAGAGTGCCGGCGCCATGCTGCCCGAGGCGGTTTCCGCCGCTATCTGGGCGCGGGATTTGCGTTCGCGCGCGGTGTCGGATTTCAGCTGCCCGCAGGCCGCCATGATGTCTTCGCCGCGCGGGGTGCGGATCGGGCTGGCGTAGCCCGCCTTGTAGATGATGTCGGCGAAGGCCTCGATCCGCGCCCAGTCGGACCGTTGGTAAGGCGCGCCGGGCCATTCGTTGAACGGGATTAGATTGATCTTGGCGGGGATGCCCCGGATCAGCCGGACCAGCCGTCGCGCATCCTCATCGGAATCATTCACGTCCTTCAGCATCACATATTCAAAGGTAATCCGCTCGCTGTTCGACAGGTGAGGATAATCGCGCAACGCCGTCAGCAGTGTCTCGATGTTCCAGCGCTTGTTGATCGGTACCAGCGTATCGCGCACCGCGTCGGTGGTTGCGTGGAAGCTGACGGCCAGCAGGCAGCCGATTTCCTGCGCGGTGCGGGCGATTTCGGGCACCACGCCGCTGGTGGACAGGGTGATGCGCCGCCGCGACAGGCTGATGCCTTCGTTGTCCATCACCACCTGCATCGCATCGCGCACGTTGTCGAAGTTGTAAAGCGGCTCACCCATGCCCATCAGCACGACGTTCGAGATCAGGCGCACCTCGTTTTTCGGCTCACCCTGCCGGGGCCATTCGTCCAGGTCGTCGCGCGCCAGCATGACCTGCCCGACGATTTCCCCGGGCGTCAGGTTACGCACCAGTTTCTGCGTGCCGGTGTGGCAGAACGAACAGGTCAGCGTGCAGCCGACTTGTGAGCTGATACACAGCGTGCCGCGCCCTTCTTCGGGGATATATACGACTTCGACCTCGTGCCCGCCCGCGATGCGCACCAGATACTTCCGGGTGCCATCATCGCTGATCTGCCGGGTGACCAGCTGCGGAATTTCAACCACGAACGTTTCGGCCAGTTGTGCGCGATAGGCTTTGCCAAGGTTGGTCATCGCCTCGAAATCGCGAATGCCCCAGTGGTAGACCCATTGCCAGATCTGGCCGACGCGCATTTTCGCCTGCCGCTCGGGCGTGCCCATGGCGATCAGCGCATCGGTCAGTTGCGGGCGCGTCATGCCGACCAGATTGATCTTGCTGCCCGGCGCTGTTTTGCGCGGTATGGTCAGAAAGTCTTGGGTGATGGGGGCGGTCGCGGTCATGCGGGATGCTTTCGGGTTGGGGTCAAGCCCTTATATAGCAAAAACCGCCCAATGAAAAAGGGCGGTTTCTGACAACGTGTAGCGCAGGACGGTGGTATCAGCTGCTTTCGCACCGGCGCGCGGCTTCTTCCGTCGCGGCAGTGAAGCCAAACAGCGAGAAGGTGTCGCGTGTGTTGGTGCCGCGCGATGAGCGGGCCGTAAGGACAGCATCGGTGCCGCGGCGCATGGCGGCGGCGATGCTGGCGTCGTCTTCGGCCGAAGCAGCCCAGGCCCATTCACCTTCGGTGAAAAGCTGGTATTCATCGGTGCCGATGGTCAGGCCCACAGTTGAATCTTCTGCGAAAGGATAGCCGCCGGTGAACGAGATTTCAGCGGTATTGCTACCGCCCGGGCGGTAGATCGCGAACAGCAAGATGTCGCCCCGCCGCACCGACACGGCGCGGCCGTCGCGGGTATTGACGGTCTCGCGCGGGGCGGAAACCGCCCAGCATTCCTGCGGCGAGTCTTCGACAAACACGCTCCACGCGGTTTCAACTGCGACGCGATTGGTCGAGTCCTGTCCGAGCGCTGCCCCGGCAACCCCAACCGCCATTGCAGCCCCGACGATGCATTTCATAGCCCATGCGGTCATTTGATTTCAGCCTCCAGCCGGTATATGCCTGTCATCCGGGCCATATGTCGCGCTTTGGCACGCTTTACAGTGGTTGGCCCGTACATCTGCCATTACACGTCTCTTAACGTGAAATGCACGAGTTTAGAAAGACCTGTTGGCGGAAAATCGCGCAGGTGTGAGGCAGAGGTGCCGCTTTGGCACCCTATCAGAGGTAAGAGGTCAGATGCAGAGCGGCCAGACAGACGCGCACCCCCTGGACGGCACAGCGTCCGTGAACGTTGGTGCCGTGCCGATGATCGAGGTCTTGCGCGGTGGGCAGGTGGAAAGCGTGCACACCGGCCATGCGGTCATTTGCGGGCCGGACGGCGAAATCGTCGCGGCCTGGGGTGACCCGTCGGCGGTGATTTACCCGCGGTCCAGTTGCAAGATGTTGCAGGCGTTGCCGCTGCTGGAAAGCGGGGCCGCCGATGCCCTGACGCCCGCGCATCTGGCCCTGGCCTGTGCTTCGCATTCGGGTGGCGCAATCCATACCGATCTGGCCGGGCGCTGGCTGGCTGATCTGGGCCTGTCCGAGGGGGATTTGCTTTGCGGCTGTCAAGAGCCATCGGACCGCAGTGCGCGCAACGGGCTGATCCGGTCCGACGCAGCGCCTTGCCAACTGCACAACAATTGTTCGGGCAAGCATGTCGGATTCCTGATGTTGAATCAGCGACTTGGTGGTGGGGCTGATTATGTGGACCCAGCCCATCCCGTGCAGCGTGCCATCCTTCAGGCGTTCGAGGACATCACCCAGGAGGCAAGCCCCTGGTTCGGCATCGATGGCTGTTCCGCCCCTAATTTCGCGACCTCGGTGACAGGGTTGGCCCGGGCGATGGCGAGCTTTGCGGCAGCCGATTCCGAAGGCAACGCGCGTGAGCGAGCGGCGGTGCGCCTGCACCGCGCAATGGCGGCGCATCCCGATCTGGTCGCGGGGCAGGGGCGTGCATGCACCGATTTGATGCGCGCCATGGACGGGCAGGCCGCGATCAAGTTCGGGGCCGAGGCGGTCTATGTCGCCATCCTGCCGGGCCAGAAGCTGGGCATTGCGCTGAAGATCGTCGATGGTGGCGTGCGCGCCGCCGAGGCGGCGATAACCGCGCTGTTGATCCGGGCCGGGGTGCTGGACGCGGCGCATCCCGCCGCATTGGCCCGTCTGGGCGGAGAGATGCGCAACTGGCGTGGCATCAGTGTCGGCCAGATCCGAACTGCCGCCGGATTTGCCTGATTGCGCGGCGTTGCGCCCGGGCGGATCGGCGAAAAACGCCCCGTTTCCGGCGGCAGGGGTTTTATCGGGGGGCGGGCTGACCTACTTATACGTCAAGCTTTAACAGGGGGACATTGTGTTCAAATTCCTTTTCGGTACTAAGAACAAGGCCATGGTCGCGACCGAAACGAAGCGCCAGACGCTGGAACGCGCGCTGGCCGAGGTGAACGAGGTTCTGTATATGCTGGACCCGAAACCCAAGGTTTTGGTCGATCTTGCATCGGGCCGGATCGAGGTGACGTCCCCGGAATATTATCCTGATGAGACACGGGCCCTGCCTGCGCCCGACCGCCCGGCGGCGCAATCGGCAACGCCTGCACCGGCGACACCGGCCACGCCTGCAGCCCCGAGCACCCCAGACCAACCCGCCAAGGCGCAAGCGAAGCCGCAACCGCAACCGCAGAAAACCGGCGTGGCCGAGCCGACGAAGCTGCAACCGCGCGTGCCCGAACCCCGCGTGCCAACGCCCAGCCCGCCAAAGCCTGCGGTGCCCGAGCCCAAGACCAAGACGAACGCCAAGACCGACAGCTGAGGGTTCGCTCAGCCGCGGGGGCCGTTGACCCGTCCGTCGCGCCTACAGCGGCGGCGGGGCCAAAGCACCTTTTCGGCGCTTTGCGCTTGCGCCCATCTGCAGAATTTTCACCGCGCCCCTCGCTTGCCCGCATCGGCCCGGTTGTCCTGTCCGGCGGCTTGGCATAGCGTGACGCCTCGGGCGGGAGGTTCCCGTCATTTCCGGTTCTTGCGCCACGGCGCAGCACCGTCATCGTTGAGGAGGGAGCATTCATGACCACACCGCATTTTGAGACATTACAGGTTCACGCAGGCGCGCGGCCAGACCCGGCCACTGGCGCCCGGCAGGTGCCGATCTACCAGACCACCGCCTATGTGTTCCGCGATGCCGATCACGCCGCTGCGTTGTTCAACCTGCAAGAAGTCGGCTACATCTATTCCCGCCTGACAAACCCCACCGTCGCGGCCCTGCAAGAGCGTATGGCCGCGCTGGAAGGCGGCGTCGGGGCAGTGTGCTGTTCCTCGGGCCATGGCGCGCAGATCATGGCGCTGTTCCCGCTCATGGGGCCGGGCAAGAATGTTGTCGCCTCGACCCGCCTCTATGGCGGTACGGTCACGCAGTTCAGCCAGACGATCAAGCGCTTCGGCTGGTCGGCGAAATTCGTCGATTTCGACGATACCGACGCTGTCGAGGCCGCGATTGATGAGAACACACGCGCGGTGTTCTGCGAATCCATCGCCAACCCCGGCGGCTACATCACCGACCTGGATGCGATTTCCGCCATCTCAAACAAGGCCGGGGTGCCGCTGATCGTCGACAACACCACGGCGACGCCCTATCTCTGCCGCCCCATCGAGCACGGTGCCACGCTGGTGGTGCATTCGATGACGAAATACCTGACCGGCAACGGCACGGTCACAGGGGGCGTGGTTGTGGATTCGGGCAATTTTGATTGGTCGGCGAGCGACAAGTTCCCATCCCTCTCGGCCCCCGAGCCCGCCTATCACGGATTGAAATTCCACGAGACCTTTGGCCCGATGGCGTTCACTTTCCACGGAATTGCCATTGGTCTGCGCGACCTTGGCATGACGCTGAACCCGCAGGCGGCGCATTATACGCTGATGGGGATAGAGACCTTGTCGCTGCGCATGGATCGTCATGTGGAGAATGCCGTGAAGGTCGCCAACTGGCTGGAGGCCGACCCCCGCGTGGATTATGTCACCTACGCCGGGCTGCCCTCTTCGCCCTATTTCGACCGCGTCGCGCGGATCTGTCCGAAGGGCGCATCGTCGCTGTTCACCTTCGCGCTGAAGGGCGGGTATGAGGCCTGCGTCAAGTTGATTGAATCGGTCGAGATCTTCAGCCACGTCGCCAACCTTGGCGATACGCGGTCGCTCATCATCCACTCGGCCAGCACCACGCACCGCCAGTTGTCGCCCGAACAGCAACGCGCCGCAGGTGCCGCGCCCGAGGTGGTTCGGCTTTCCATCGGAATCGAACATGCTGATGACCTGATTGCGGATCTGGACCAGGCGTTGGCGAAGGCCGTGGCCTGATCTTTGGGCAGCGCGCCCGAGGTGTGGCGGGGGCCTTTGGTTCCCGCCACATCAGGTCCCTGCGTGCTAGCGGTCGTTTTACTTTCTATCGGCAAAAACCTGCTGTAAACCAACCGATATAGAAACGACGACTCCCCTATCTTCCGTTGCTTATGCTAAAGGCGGGTTATGAAACCAAATTTTGCCCTAAGTCTGACGCATGAAAGCGTGGCGTTGCTGCACCGGGCCTCGAATGGGTGGCTGCGGGTCGGCACGGTGGCGCTTGATTCCGATGATCTGGCGGGTGAAATGTCGTTCTGGCGCGGGACTGCGCAGACATTGGCGCCGCATGGCGTGACCTGCAAGCTGGTGATTCCGAATTCCGAGGTGCTCTACAGACACCTGAACGCGCCCGGCCCGGATGACGCGCGCCGTCGCGCTCAGATCGTGCAGCAGATTGACGGCCTGACGCCCTACAGCATTGATGAACTGGTCTTTGACTGGGTCTTGACCGACGCGGGTGTCGATGTCGCCGTGGTGGCGCGCGAGACCTTGGCCGAGGCGGAAGCCTTCGCCGTTAGCCACAAGCTGAATCCCGTCAGTTTTGTCGCCCGTCCAGACGCCGCCGAATTTGCCGGGGAGCCCTTTTTTGGCCCCACCGCCTGTGCAGCGCAGATCCTCGGGCCCGGCGTCATGCCAGAGCGTGATGCCGCGCCGCTGGCGGTGAATGGCAAAGCCGCCACGCCGCCGCGCGGCGCGGATACGCCTTTGGTCCCTGGCCGTGCTTCGCCGCCCGCGCCTGTCTCTGCCAGCAGCGCCGCTTCTGCCCCGGTGCCCAGCAAGGCGCCCGCTGGACCTGCGCCTGCCAGCAAGGCGCCGGACACGCCAAAGAAACCCGCCGATGCGCCCACGGCAGCCCCGGCTTACGCAGAGTCTGGCGCGTCGGCCGAGAAGGCCGGGAAGACGGGTGCGTTTTCCTCCATGGCCACCAAATTTGCGCAGGCGGTACGGCCTGCGCCTTCTGATCCGGTGCCGCAGGCGCGGACTGCGACCGAAGCAAAGTCGATTGCGGTTCTGACCGATCCCAGCCGCCCTGATATCTCTAGCGCGGATGTGGCCACGAAGGCAGAGCTTCCTGCCCGCGCGATTGAAGTGCCGCGCCGTGCTTCCGAGACGAAAGCACCTGAGGACAAGGCCCGGTCCGGCGGTGCGAATGCCCCGGTGGTTGCTTTCCGATCGCGCCGCAGCGGCAAGGTCGACCCGGTGCTGGTTCCGCCCGCAGCGCCCGAATCTGTGTCCAGCCGCTTGCAACTGCCGCAGCAACCAAAGGGTGTCGGCGCGCGCTTTGCGGAACGCGCGGGGGCGATGTTTAAGGGGATTGTGGCCCCGAGTGGGTCTTCACCTGCGCCCGCTGATCCAAAACCCGCAGCCTCGCCAGATAATGCGGCTGAGGCGGACAAACACGCTGTCCGCGCGCCCGCGCGCCCGGTGGCCGTGGCGAAACCGTCTGCGGTGGCGAAACCCGTGGCAACTGCCTGGACCCAGCCCTCGGTCAAGCCCGCGTTTTCGGCGACGGCCGAGCCCCGTCCGAAGGCTGATGCCGAACCCGACGCCCGCAAGGCCGAGGCCGAGGCGATGACCGTTTTCGGGGCGCGCCGCAATGCTCAGGACGACACGGGTTTCTTGAAGCGCGGCGTGCTTTTGACCGTTGGCTTGCTGCTCATTCTGGGCGCCGTCGCCTTGGCATCGATCATGCTGACAAGCGAGCAAGATCCCGTTGTTGCGCCGCAATCGGCAACTGCCCCGGCGCCCGTTGCACCGCCTGCGCCGCTGTCCCTGGCGGAAGAGGCGCCAGCGGCTGAAAGCGCCAGCCCGGATGTGGCAGCGCCTGCCGTGCCCGAGGCAGAGGCCCCCGCCCTGTCGTTGGCCGATGAGGCCGGGATTGCCGACGAAGGCCCCGCTGCCGCTGAACCGGCGCTGCCGCAGGTTGCCGACAGCGATGCGGCTGTGCGTGAAGCGCTCGGCCTGCCGGCCGAGACTGCCCCCGCAGGCGCCGAGGCGCCCGCCGAGGTTGACGATGTCACGCCCGCCCCCTCTGATCTGGCCACCAGCGACGTTCAGGCAGGGCCGCAGGGCATGAACCCGCCTGAGGCCGATCAGGGTGGCTTTGCCCTTTCCACGACGACCGCCCCGCCGCTGGCGGATATCATTGCCGGGCTGCCGACGTTGTCGCCGCCGGGCGCGTTGGCGGCCGAACCACCGCTCAGCCTGCCGCCGCCCGCGCCCTTTGGGACCGAATTCGATCTTGGGCCGGATGGGCTGGTTATTCCGACGCCGGAGGGAGCGCTTACGCCGCAGGGTATCCGCGTGCATTCCGGTAGCCCCGTTGTGACACCGCCTGAACGCCCTGAGGCGCCGCCGCTACCTGAACCTGCCGCCGAGACGCAAGATCAGGGTGCGCTGCCGCAGCCAGATGCTGTCCTGCCAACGGCCGACCCGGCGCTGGCCGAGATCCGCCCCGGCACGCGGCCCGCCAGGCCTTTGCCCGACGATGCGACGCCTTCGGATGCAGCGTCGGAAATCGCCGCTACGGACGGTATCGCGCCCGAGGTAGAGCCGGCAGCTGAGGCGGAAATTGCCCCCCAACTGGCCGAGTCTAATACGCCGGTGAGCGACCCCGCAGTGACTGCATCGCCGGGCGGTTTGGCCCTGACAGCGTTGGCAGGGGTGCGCCCCGCGCCGCGGCCCAGTGACCTTACCGCAGGCGCAGGCAGTATCGGTGGCGCGGCTGTAGCACCCGCCGAGGAAGTTGCCGCCGCCCCCCTTGTCGCCGACAACCCCATGGCCGTCGCCGCGTCGCTGCGGCCGAACAACCGCCCGTCGGATTTCGCCGCCCGCGTGCAAGCGATGGTGGTCGCGCAGCCCGAACCTCCAGCCGCTGTACCGTTGGTGCAACAAGCAAGCGCTGCTGCTGCGGCAACCCCGCGCCCGTCTATCCCCAGCTCTGCCTCGGTAGCAGAGCAGGCGACCCAGACTCGGGCAATCAACCTGCGCGAAGTGAACCTGTTGGGCGTGTTTGGCACCTCTAACAACCGTGCCGCGCTGGTGCGGTTGTCAAACGGCAATGTGGTGCGCGTGGGGGTTGGCGATACGCTGGATGGTGGTCGCGTGTCATCGATCAGCGATTCCGAACTGCGGTATGTCAAAAGCGGGCGCAATCAGGTGCTGACAATCGGGTCCAGCAGCTGACATGACACGGTTGCCTGACCGCGCCGCGCCGGGTTCCTGACATTCTGCCCTGTTCCTTCGGGCCAAGTATAAAAGCAAACAGCCCCGGCGATGACCGGGGCTGTTTGTTGTTTACGGGTGGCGGCCGCCTTTTGGCGGCATCCCTTCAATGCCCCAGGATCTGGCTCAGGAACAGCTTGGTGCGATCTGATTTGGGGTTGAGGAAGAATTCCTCTGGCTCGTTCTGTTCAACGATCTGGCCCTGATCCATGAAGATCACGCGGTTTGCCACCTGACGGGCAAAGCCCATTTCGTGTGTCACGCAGATCATGGTCATGCCTTCCTCGGCCAAGCTGACCATGGTGTCCAACACCTCCTTGATCATCTCGGGGTCCAGCGCCGATGTCGGCTCATCAAACAGCATGATGCGCGGGCGCATGCAAAGGCTGCGCGCGATCGCGACGCGCTGTTGCTGGCCACCCGACAATTGGCCGGGGTATTTGTTGGCCTGTTCCGGGATCTTGACCTTTTCGAGGAAATGCATCGCCACTTCCTCGGCTTCGCGCTTGGGTGTCTTGCGGACCCAGATCGGGGCGAGGGTGCAGTTTTCCAAAATGGTCAGATGCGGGAACAGGTTGAAGTGCTGGAAGACCATGCCGACCTCGGACCGCACCTTGTCGATGTTCTTCAGGTCGGAGGACAGCTCTGTCCCATCGACCATGATTTGCCCGGCCTGATGTTCCTCCAGCCGGTTCATGCAGCGTATCAGCGTCGATTTACCGGACCCGGATGGGCCGCAGACCACGATGCGTTCGCCCCGGTACACGGTCATGTCGATGTCGCGCAGGACGTGGAACGTTCCGTACCATTTGTTCATCTTGGTGACCTGGATCGCAACCTCATCGGATACTTTGAGCTTGCTCAGGTCAATGGCGGCTTCTGACGTCTCTGTAGAGAGTGCTTCGGACATTATATGCTCCTTAACGATGGTCGGTTTTCAGACGCCGCTCCAGGGACATGGAGTATCGCGACATTCCGAAACAGAAGATGAAGAACAGGGCGCCGATGAAGATGAACAACTCCCAGTAGATGCCTTGCCAGTTGCTGTCGGCGCGGATCGCGTTCGACAGACCGATAGGGTCGAGAAGGCCGATGAAGACCACCAGTGTCGTATCCTTGAAGAGGCCGATGAAGGTGTTCACGATCCCGGGGATCGAGATCTTCAGCGCCTGTGGCATGATGATCAGCCGCTGGGCCTTCCAGTAGTCCAGCCCCAACGCGTCGGCGGCCTCATACTGGCCGTTGGGCAGGGCGGCCAGACCGCCGCGCACCACTTCGGCCATATAGGCCGAGGCGAAGACCGTCACCATGATGATGACCCGCAAGATCAGGTCGAACGAAGTGCCGGGCGGCAGGAAGTAGTTCAGCAGCAGCGATGCGGTGAACAGCAGTGTGATCAGCGGCACGCCGCGAATGAACTCGATGAACATCACGCAGACGGATTTGACGAAGATCATGTCCGACTGCCGGCCCAGTGCCAGCAAGATGCCGATGGGCAGCGATAGCGAGATCCCTGAAAACCCGATGATGAGCGAGATCATGAAGCCGCCGAAACGGTCGGACCGCACCGCTTCCAAGCCGATGGGCAGTATCGAAGCCAGCGCTTCAGTCAACGGGCCGGCCACGATCAGCCACCACAGCACCGGGGCGATGATGGCCGCCCCCACACCGATCAGCGGGCTGACAACCTTGGCAAAGCGATAGGCGAAGAAACCCACCACAAAGCCCGCCGCCGCCGTGATCGGAAGCCAGATCGACCCGCCCCACAGCAGGTGAAAGCCGATGAAGGGGAAGGCCGCGCTGAGATACAGCAGCTTGCGCGGTACATTGGGGAACAGCACGGGCGCCAGCGACACGAACAGCAAGATCAGCGTCAGCACCGGACGCCAGTACAGTTCCTCGGGGTAGAACCCGAAAAGCAGTTGGTGCCAGCGCGCCTTGATGACGCCCCAGCAGGCACCCGCTGTGCCGTCCAGGATCTCGCGGCATTCGGTCAGCGACTCGGCGTTCCAGACAGAGTTCATCAGCCAGGGACCGATCGCCATGATCGCCGCATAGACCACATAGATCGACGCAAGGGTCAGAATGGTGTTGAGCCAGCCAGAGAACAGGTTGTCGCGTACCCATCGGTGCCCCCCCGCCTGTGCAAGGGGCGGCGTTTGTTCGGGCAGCATGTCCTTGCGGACGTATGACAGAGTTGATTTGTCCATCAGGCTCACCGCTCCTTCAGCTTGATTTTGCTGTTATAGACATTCATCAGGCCGGAAATGGTCAGGCTGATCAGCAGATAGATCAGCATCATCAGCATCATCCCCTCCAGCTCGCGCCCGGTCTGGTTGATGCTGATCCCGCCCAGGGTGGAACGCATGTCCATATAGCCCACAGCCAGCGCCAATGAGGTGTTCTTGGTGATGTTGAGATATTGCGAGATCAGCGGTGGGATGATGACTCGCAGCGCCTGCGGCAGGATCACCAGCCGTGTTGTCAGGGTGGGTTGCAGGCCCAGGGCAAAAGCTGCCTCGGACTGGCCCTTGGAAATTGCCAGGATGCCCGAACGGACAATCTCGGCGATAAATGCGCCGGTGTAGATGCCAAGGCCCAACCACATCGCAATCAGCGAATTGCGTATGTGCGTGCCGCCCTGGAAGTTGAAACCTTGCAAGGAGGGATAGCCCAAGTGGAAGCCCAGTGCGACCAGCAGCACGATTGCCGGGCCGAACAGGATCGCCAGGGTTTTCCACCATGTGGTGGGCCGCACGCCGGTGGCGTTTTGCACCTTCGTTGCATGGACCATCAGCTTGCGGTTGGCGTAGATGCCCGCCACGATCAGCGCAATAATCGCCAGAAGATCAATGCTGATCAGGAAGATCCCGATGTCCAGATTGCCCAGGCTGCGCGAAAACAACGGTTCGGGTGCATAGATGCCCCGGTTCGTGATCGCGACGGATTCGTTGAACAGCATGCTCGCCGACGGGTCGTCGCCCCGGAAGGCGTTGGGCGCAGGCATCGATTCTGTCATGATCGCGCCGAAGATGATGATCCACAGCAGCGTCGGAATATTGCGGAACACCTCGACATAGATGGTCATCAGGCGGCTGACGATCCAGTTCTTCGACAGCCGCAGCACACCTGCAATAACCCCCAGCACGGTGGCCAAAACACAGGCCAGTACAGCCAGCAAGATGGTGTTCAGGAAGCCCACCAATGCGGCGCGGGCATGGGTCGATTGGCTGGTATACTCGATCAGCCTCTGGTTGATGTCATACCCAGCTGTCGTGAACAGATAATTGAAGCTGAAGTCCTTGCCCAGCGTCTGCAGGTTGCTGATCGTATTGTCCACCAGCCAGGCCGCGCCAAGCATCAGAAGCATCAAGAAGAAAATCTGAATCGTGATCGACCGGTATCTGGTGTCATAAAGCAGCATGCTTAGCCGGAACGATTTATGCGGAATCTCGCTTGTCGTGGCCATATGAATCTATACTCCCCGCAGGTGACCTTATTGGTACGCGACATCACGACATCGCGCATGCGCGGTGCCGGTGCCTTCATCTCTGCTTATTTCTGAATACAAAAAAGGGCGCGCCATTTCTGGCGCGCCCTGATATCAGATCAGTTGAACGGGGGGGCGTACATCAGCCCGCCTTGGGTCCACTGGGCGTTCAGCCCGCGGGCCAAGCCGATCGGGGTCTCTTCCCCGATGTTGGCCGAGAAGATCTCGCCATAGTTGCCAGACGCGGAGATCGCCCGAACGGCCCAGTCGGCGTCCAGACCCATGATCTCGCCCATGCCACCCTCAGAGCCCAGCAGACGGTTGATCTGCGGGTTGGTGGTGCCTTCGGCCAGTTCAGCCACGTTGGCCGAGGTGATGCCCAGTTCTTCGGCAGCGATCAGCGCGTTCAGGGTCCACATGACCACGTCAGCCCATTGGTCGTCGCCGTTACGCACTGCAGGCCCCAGGGGCTCTTTCGAGATGACTTCTGGCAGGATCACATGATCGCCGGGGGTCTCGAAGCTGGCGCGGGTTGCGGCCAGGCCCGACACGTCGGTCGTGTAGACGTCGCACGAACCCGCAAGATACTGCTGCTGGGCTTCGGCATTGGTCTCGATCGGAACCGGTTCATATTCCATGTCATTCGCGCGGAAGAAGTCAGCCAGATTGAGTTCGGTCGTGGTGCCGGTCTGGATGCAGACGGTTGCGCCGTCCAGGTCCATTGCCGAACCAACACCCATGGAGCGCTTCATCATGAAGCCCTGGCCGTCATAGTAGTTGACGCCCGCGAAGGTGAACTTCAGGTCCACATCGCGCGAGAAGGTCCAGGTCGTGTTCCGGGCCAGCATGTCGATTTCGCCCGATGCCAGCGCCGAGAAACGGGTTTGGCCGGTCGTCGGCACAAAGTTCACAGCCATCGGATCGCCCAGTACGGCTGCTGCGACGGCGCGGCACACGTCGACGTCAAAGCCCTGCCAGACGCCGTTCGCATCCGGGGCCGAGAAGCCGTTCACACCAGTCGAAACGCCGCAAATCAGTTCGCCACGTTCAGTGATCTGGTCCACGGTCTGCGCGCTGACCAATCCAGCCGACATACCGGCTGCTGCCAACGTGCCAAAAAATACGGTTTTCTTCATTTTTACCTCATCCTGATATCGCCGCCGTTTTTAGCGGTCTGGAAGTCTTGTTTAGACTACTGTCACTGGTCAAAGTGTTAACCAGTGTCAGCGAGTTTGTGCCGATTCATTCCAACAGGTCAAGCCCCAGACCATTTTTGCGGCATCGAAGGGGCGATCTGCCTGCAAAGCGGGCAGTATTCCGATCAGCGTCCTGATCTTAGCGCAGGGTCCGGGTGCCTGTTCGGACTGCGTCATAGAATCTGTTGGCGTTGACGAAGCTGCTCTTGCGCAGACGGGCAAGGTTTTCGGCCTCGTCATCCGAACCCCAGAGTTCGGTCTGCCAGTCTTCATCGATACGCGACAGCGCCCAGAGCGTGTCTGTCGGCGCCAGTTCCATGATGCTGGCCAGCCCGATCACCAGCGAACCCGACATCGAGACCAGATCGTGAAAGGCGGTCAGTTCAAAGGCCGACATCTGGTGCAGCGGCGCGCTGAGGGCGCGCAGCGCCTCGGGTGGTTGGGGCACATGCATGACCCCGGCCTGCACCGTCAGCCGCGCCCCGAATGTGACTGCAGCCCAGTCGACCAACGGGTCCCAGGCGGCGGACTCGCGCGCGACCAGTTCCTGCGGCGCGGCGGCGCGGTAACAGATCAGGTCGCTGTCGCCGTAGGCCGCGATCATTTCCGTCACCTCGGCCTGCTGGCCGGTCACCTTGTCGATGGCGGCATTCGCGGCGCGGGTGGCGGGCATCGTCTCGGGGTCGATCTTGCCGGTCTGGGCCTCCCATTCGGCAGCGATCAGCGCAGCCGCTGCCTCGGTCGGGACGGTCACCGGTGCCTTGAGGGGCGTGCGCAGCCCACGTCCGTCCAGATGCACGGTAAAGCCGCCCTCGGCAGGTACAACGCTGGTGTCGGTCCAGAACCGTTTCTTGACCCATGCGCTCATGCGGGAACCTCCCACAGGCGCGCAAGTGCGCCGGGCAGCGCGTCGAAAGCATCGATGACCACATGCGCGCCGGCCGCGTGCAAATGTTCAGCCCGGTGATAGCCCCAGGAGACGCCGATTGCGGTGAACCCGGCGGCGCGCGCCATGTCCATGTCATAGGTGGTATCGCCGATCATGATCCCGCCATCAGCCCCGGTTTCGCGCAGCGTGGCATGCAGCATTGATGGATGCGGTTTTGACGGGTGGTTGTCGGCCACCTGCGTCGTGACGAAAAAGCGCTGCATGTCGTGCAGCGTCATCAGATGGTCCAGCCCGCGGCGCGATTTGCCGGTGGCGATGCCCAGAAGGGTCGCTTCCTGCTCGTGCAGTTGCGTCACCACGTCCAGGGCGCCGGGGTAAAGCGGCATGGTGCTCAGCTGACGGTTGGTGCTGAAGCTGTCCTTATAGGCCGCCACCAGCCGTGCGATGATGGGCGCGGGCAGGTCGGGGCGCAGGCGGGCGATGGCGATGTCCAGTGACAGGCCGACGATGGACAGCGTGTCGGAATCCATCGGCGCGGGCAGGTCGCAGGCTGCGAAAGCCGCCCGCATGGCGCCGATAATTGCGCTCTGGCTGTCCACCAGCGTGCCGTCCACGTCGAAAACCACCAGCCGGAGGGTCATGATTCCTCCGCGAAAGGGTCATCGGCAACGTCGCTTTCCGACCAGCCGAAGGTCTTCCACGACCGTTTCATGTGGTCGGGCAGGGGGGCGGTCACTGTCAGCATCGCGCCGGTAATGGGATGCTTCAGCCGCAGCGAGCGTGCGTGCAGATGCAGCTTGCGGCTGATGTCGCCGCCCAGTTGCGCGCCCCAGCCGTCGCCCAGGTTCTCTTGCCCGGACCCGCCATATTTGCCGTCACCGATGATCGGATGCCCCATCTCGGCCATATGGGCGCGCAGTTGATGCGTGCGTCCGGTGATCGGCGACAGGGCCATCCAGGCGGCGCGTTTGGCAAGGCTCGACAGTACGGCATAATCGGTGGTGGCGCGTTTTGCGCCCTCGGTCGTGTCGATCTCGCGCGGGTGGATGCAGCGCATCTTCTCGCCTTCGCCGCGCGCGCCGTGGCCTGCCATCTTCACCAGCCCGTAGCGGATGGTGCCCATCTGCGGATGCGGCACGCCCGCGACCAGCGCCCAGTAGATCTTGCGCGTTTCGCGATGGCGGAAGGCTTCGGACAGGCGGCGCGCGACGCGCGGGGTGCGCGCCAGCAACAGGATGCCCGAGGTATCCTTGTCCAGCCGGTGGACCAATTGCGGCTTGTCCTTGTAGCCAAACATCAGCGCGGTCGACAGCCCGTCCACATGTCGGTTGCCAAGGCCAGAACCGCCTTGCGACGGCAGGCCTGCCGGTTTGTTCAGCGCGATGATGTGTTCGTCCCGCCAGATGACCGCCGCTTGCAGCATCGAGGCATCGTCGCGGCTGACGGCGGTGCGGGGTTCGGGTGGCAGGGCGGGGGCGTCGGGCAGCGGCGGGATGCGCACATTCTGCCCGCCCTCCAGGTGGGTCGAGGCTTTGACCCGCCCGCCATCGACGCGGATTTCACCCTTGCGACAGGCTTTCTCGATCAGCCCTTGGGTGATCTGCGGGAACTGTCGTTTGAGCCAACGGTCTAGCCGCGATCCCGCATCATCGGGGTGGACTGTTTTTTGTTCGACGCCGCTCATATCACTGGTTCCCGTGGGTGCTTTCCGACAAAACGCGCCGGTGCGCCCGTTTCGCGGGGATAGGGGCGAGAGTCAAGCAATGTGCAGCCGCGGCCGCCCGTCAGCGGCCTTCAGACTTCAGTGTCGGCGCGGCGCGTCACGCGCGCGGCGGGCGCGAGCGGTAGACCGGCAATTGCCAGCCGAACATCAGCGCGCCCGCACGCAAAACGAAGGTTGCCCCCGCGCAGGCCAGCAGAGCAAGCCCGGTCCTGCCCCCCGTCTCCAGCACCAACACTGCAACCGCCGATCCGGCGAAAGCGGCGGTGACATAAAGCTGCCCTTTCTTCAGGACCAGCGGCACCTCATTGCAGACCACATCGCGCATCAGCCCGCCAAAGCAGCCGGTGATGACCCCCATGATCAGCACCACGCCCCAGCTTTGGCCGGTTGCCAAGGCCGCACCTACACCCGCAGGCACGGCGACCGACAGGGCGGCGGCATCCAGCCATTCGATGGCTTTCAGGCGGCTTTCCAGGAGATGTGCAGTAAAGAAAACCAGGATCGCCGCGACGCAGGCAACGGTTATCATCATCGGATCGGCCACCCAGAAAACCTGATCGCGGTTCAGGATCATATCGCGCAGGGTGCCACCTCCCACAGCCGTCAACGCGCCGATGAACAAAAAGCCCACGATGTCCAACTGCGCCCGGCTGGCTACCAGCGCGCCGGTCAGCGCGAAGATGAACACGGCCGCATAGTCGAGCATCTGCACCAAAGTCACGGCGCGGCGACTTTCGCGCCGGGTTTGAACGGCGCCATGCCCGCGCGGGCCAGTTCATCGGCGCGCTCATTCTCGGCGTGGCCGGCGTGGCCCTTGATCCATTCCCACGTCACGTCATGGGTGGCGCGGGCGGCATCCAGCCTGCGCCACAGGTCATCATTCTTGACGGGTTTGTTGGTCGAGGTTTTCCACCCCTTGCGCTTCCATCCGGCCAGCCATTCGGTGATGCCGTTCTTCACATATGCACTGTCGGTCACCAGCGTGATCTTCGTGGGGCGCGACAGGGCCTCCAACGCCGAAATCGCGGCCATCAGTTCCATGCGGTTGTTGGTGGTCAGGGATTCGCCGCCTTGCAGTGTGCGTTCCTTCACCACCGCCTCGCCGCTGCGCGCCAGCATCAAGACGCCCCAGCCGCCGGGGCCGGGATTGCCGCTGCAGGCACCATCGGTATACGCGAAAAGGTCGGTCATCAGGTATCCATCTGTTGGTGGCCGGGCAGGGCGGCGGTGCGGGCCAGCCATGCGGTGACGGCGGGAAAGCGCGCCATGTCGAAACCGCCGGGATGGGCCGCGCGGTGGGTGTATGCGAACAGACACAGATCGGCAATGGTGGGCTGCGCCCCGGCCAGCCAGTCGGCCAGGGTCAGATGCCCCTCCATCCGTGCCAAGGCGCGGTGGCCTGCGTCCAGGAGCTGCGCCATGCGGTCGGGCGTCGCCTCGGCTTGGCGGTGGGGATAGGTGCGCAGCGCCCCGCGCACGGCGATGCAGCCTTCATGCGCGTTTTGTTCCCAGAACATCCAGCCAAGGACGTGCGCGCGGGTTACCGGATCGGTGGGCAGCCACGGCGTGCCATCGGCCAGATAGCACAGTATCGCATTGGATTCGGGGATCAACGTGCCGTCAGGCAGTTCCAGCACCGGCAGCGATCCCAAGGGCAGCTTGCCTGCGTCACGCAGGGCGGCAACCTCTGGCGTGCCCGCCTCGGCCTTCACCACCCGCACATCGCGGCCCAGATGCGCCAGCAACAGCCGCACCTTGTAGGTGTTGCCGCTGGACGGCATGGCATAAATCGTCACTTCAGACATAGCGGCCCACCAGCAGGCAGGCGACGACACCCGCCGTCAAGATCAGCCGCAGCCGCATCCACCAGACCGGCGCCAACCCCCACTGGCCGAATTGCATGTCAAACACCAGCAAAACCAGAAACCCCAGGATCAGCGCGGACAATGCGGCATCCGCCCCGCCGCCCACCATGAAAAACGCCCAGAGCGCGGGCACGACCGACAGCGCATAGCCGCGCCATCCCGTCGCTTCGGCCTTTGCGGCAAACCCCCACAGCACGCCGGACATGAAGCACAAGATCACCGTGCCATAGGCCACCAGCACATAGGGCCCGGCGAAACGCGGGCCGAGCAGTTCCTGCCCAGATGCCGCCAGCGCCGGAAACAACACCGTGGCCGCGCCCCAGACAAACGGCAGAAGGCCCGCCAGCCCCAGCATCAGTGGCGCGCGCGGGATGTCGCGGATCATGCGGGCACACGCAGCACGCGGGGCACCTTGAATTCGACCCGCTCTACCGCAGTTTCGACCAGTTCATGCGTCACGTCATAGCGCGCGACGAAGGCGTCGATCACCTCATTCACCAGCGTTTCGGGGGCCGAGGCCCCTGCCGTGACGCCCACGGCCCGGATCCCTTCCAACGCGCGCCAGTCGATGTCGGTGGCGCGCTGGATCAGTTGCGAATAGCCGCAGCCCGCCGCGCGCGCCACTTCGACCAGTCGTTGAGAGTTCGAGGAATTCGGCGCGCCGATCACCAGCAGCGCATCGACCTTGGGCGCGACCTCTTTCACCGCCGCCTGACGGTTGGTGGTGGCATAGCAGATGTCTTCCTTATGCGGCCCGATGATCGCGGGGAAGCGGGCGTGCAGGGCGGCCACGATGTCGGCGGTATCATCCACCGAAAGGGTGGTCTGGGTGATGAAGGCCAGCCGCGTGGGATCGCGCACCTCCAGCAAGGCCACATCTGCGGCGGTTTCGACCAGCAGCACCTCGCCGGGGGGCAATTGGCCCATGGTTCCAACAGTCTCGGGGTGGCCCGCATGGCCGATCATCACCATTTGCAGGCCGTTCTCGTGGTGCCGCTCGGCCTCGATATGCACCTTGCTGACCAGCGGGCAGGTGGCATCGACAAACAGCATCTGGCGGGCCTGCGCGGCCTCGGGCACCGATTTCGGGACGCCATGGGCAGAGAAGATCACGGGGCGGTCGTCCGGGCAGTCGTCCAGCTCTTCGACGAAGACCGCGCCTTTTGCACGCAGTCCGTCCACGACGTATTTGTTGTGTACGATCTCATGGCGGACATAGACCGGTGCGCCATATTTCTCGATCGCCAGTTCGACGATCTTGATGGCGCGGTCCACACCGGCGCAAAAGCCGCGCGGGGCGGCAAGGTAAAGGGTCAGGGGCGGGTGTGCAGTCATGGCATTCGGTCCTTTCGCGCGCATCCGACAGGTAAAGCCTGTGATCGCCTGCGTCCAGTCCTTTGGCCCGCCCGCGACGGTCGTGCGGTGGTGTACGGCCCGGTTGGAGCTCAGTCGCCCATGGCCCGCGCCGTCAGCCAGATCACCACCGCATAACGGCCCGTTTTGGCGATAGAGACGAGGAGGGTGAATTGCCACAAAGGTGTGCGCATGATGCCCGCGACCACGGTGAACCAGCCCAGCACCGGCGCCCAGCTCAGCAGCAATGTCCAGACGCCGTATGTGTTGAACCAGCGCTGCGCGCGTTCCAGCTTGGCGGCGTTCATCGGGAACCAGCGTCGGTCGCGGAAATGCTCCAACCGCACGCCGATGGCATAGTTGATGAAAGCCCCCAAAATGTTGCCAATGCTGGCCACGATCAGCAACAGCCATAGCGGTGCAATCCCAGTCAGCTGCATGCCCAAAAGCACCACTTCGGACTGGAACGGCACCACAGTCGCGGCCAGAAAGGCCGCGACGAACAGCGTCAACATGGAGATGGTCAGCGCCAACGGCGGGGTTTCCTGGCCGTGTCAGGTGGCGGCGTCGACAGTCCCGGCCGCGGTCCAGCGTGGTTCACGCGGGGTGCGGCCGACAATCTCGCGCAGGTCGTCAAGCTCGATGAAGTCATCCGCCTGGCGGCGCAGATCGTCCGAGATCATCGGCGGATTGCTGCGGATGGTCGAAACAACCGACACCCTGACGCCCTGACGTTGGAGGCTTTCCACCAGAGGACGGAAATCGCCGTCACCCGAAAACAGCACGGCATGGTCCATCCGCGGCGCAAGCTCCATCGCGTCGACGGCCAGTTCGATATCCATGTTTCCCTTCACCTTCCGGCGGCCCATAGAGTCGGTGTATTCCTTTGCCGGCTTCGTCACCATGCAGTAGCCGTTGTAATTAAGCCAGTCGACCAGCGGCCGGATTGGGGAATATTCGTCATTTTCCAGTAATGCAGTATAGTAAAACGCACGTAGCAACTTGCCACGCCGCATGAACTCTTGCCGCAAAAGTTTGTAGTCGATGTCAAATCCCAGCGCTTTTCCAGCAGCGTAAAGATTTGACCCGTCAATGAACAGCGCGAGCCGTTCGTCTTTATAAAACATTCATCACCTGCCTGCAGGATGTTAGAAGATGTGGCGATTTCAATATCGCGGCAGTTGCGCGAAAATCGTCAACTGTTAGGAACGTAAATTCAGTGTCCCTGGTTCCCAAGTAGTAGCAAAATGCAAAAGCACAATACGGCTCTCGTCGCTTTCGGGGGGAACCTTGCCTCACGTTCCGGTGAGCCCGCCGCGACTGTCAGCGCAGCGATTGCGGCTGTGGCGCAGCGGCTTGGCACGTTGGAGTCAGGCAGTGGACTTTACCGCACGCCGGCGTTTCCCGAGGGCGCCGGGCCGGATTTCGTGAACGCAGTCGCAGGGTTCCGCACGCCCCTCGATGCGGCTGCGGTGCTGGATGCGCTGCATACCATCGAAGAGACGTTTGACCGCCAGCGGACAACCCGCTGGGCGGCACGCACACTGGATTTGGACCTTCTGGCATGGAATGACGCCGTTTTGCCTGATGCGGACATTTTCGCGCAGTGGCGCGATCTGCCGCTGGCGCAGCAGATGGCCGCGCGCCCTGATACCCTGATCTTGCCCCATCCCCGTTTGCAAGACCGGGCTTTCGTGCTGGTCCCGCTGGCGCAGGTCGCGCCGGACTGGGTGCATCCGGTGCTGCGGCGCACGGTGCGTCAGATGCTCGCCGCCCTGCCGCGCGCCGAGGTCGACGCGGTGCAGCGGCTGGGCTGACAGGGTTCCGCCCGGGGTCCGCCCGGCGCGGGCAAGATACGGGCAAGATAAACTCGACCGAATCACCCCGCGTCCTTGTAAAACCTGCATTCGCCCTGTATGGGGACAGGCTAACCTTCCTTTACCCCGTTATGGAGTGGATCAGCCTATGGCCCGCGTCACCGTTGAAGATTGCGTCGATAAGGTTCCGAACCGGTTTGAACTGGTCGTTCTTGCCGCCCATCGTGCGCGCGAGATTGCAGCTGGCGGCCCTCTGACCGTCGACCGCGATAACGACAAGAACCCCGTTGTTGCCCTGCGCGAGATCGCCGATGAAAGCCAAAGCGCCGACGCTCTGCGCGAACGGCTGATCGAAGGTCTGCAAACCCAGATCGAAGTCGACATGCCCGAAGATGACGATATGGCCCTGTTGATGGGTGACGATCAGGACAAACCGGCGCAGGATGACATGTCGGAAGCCCAGATGCTGCGCGCCCTGATGGAAGCGCAGGGGCAGCAGGGTTGAAGGTGTTGATCTGAACCGGGACGGCCCACGATTTTTCCAACCTCTGAAAAGGCGCATCAGGTGATCACGGCAGATGACCTGATTGCGCTCGTGCGCAACTATAACCCCCGCACTGACGACGATATGTTGCGCCGTGCGTGGGAATATGGCGAAAAGATGCATCGCGGGCAGATGCGCCATTCCGGCGAGCCCTATTTCAGCCATCCCGCCGCCGTGGCCGCCATCCTGACCGAAATGCGGCTGGACGATGCGACCCTCGTTACCGCGCTGCTACACGACACGATCGAGGACACCAAATCCACCTATACCGAGGTGGCGCGCCTGTTCGGCGAGGATGTGGCCGAACTGGTCGATGGCGTGACCAAGCTGACCAACCTTCAGCTTTCCAGCACCGAGGCCAAGCAGGCCGAGAACTTTCGCAAATTGCTGATCGCCATGTCGCGTGACATGCGGGTCATTCTGGTCAAGCTGGCCGACCGCCTGCACAACATGCGCACCATCAAGTCGATGCGCCCGGACAAGCAGGTCCAGAAGGCCCGCGAAACCATGGATATTTTCGCGCCGCTTGCGGGGCGCATGGGCATGCAGTGGATGCGTGAGGAACTGGAGGATCTGGCCTTCCGCGTTCTCAATGCCGATGCACGCAACTCGATCATCCGCCGTTTTCTGACCTTGCAACGCGAAGCGGGCGATGTGGTCGAACGGATCACCAACGACATGCGCGCCGAACTGGACCGCGAGGGGATCGCCGCCGATGTGTACGGACGGGCCAAGAAGCCCTATTCCGTCTGGCGCAAGATGCAGGAGAAAGACCTCGCGTTCTCTCGCTTGTCGGACATTTACGGCTTCCGCATCATCGTTGACGACGTGGCAGAATGCTACCGTGTGCTGGGCATCATCCACCAACGCTGGCGCGCAGTGCCGGGGCGGTTCAAGGATTACATCAGCCAGCCGAAATCCAACGGCTACCGCTCTATCCACACCACGATGTCGGGGCGCGATGGCAAACGGGTCGAGGTGCAGATTCGCACCCGCCAGATGCATGACGTGGCCGAAGCCGGGGTCGCCGCCCATTGGGCCTACAAGGACGGGCAGCGCGCCACCAACCCCTTCGCTGTGGATCCGGCGAAATGGATCACCACGCTGACCGAACGGTTCGACGCCGCCGATGACCACGACGAATTCCTCGAACACGTCAAGCTGGAGATGTATTCCGACCAGGTGTTTTGCTTCACGCCAAAGGGTGATGTGGTGCAACTGCCGCGCGGCGCCACGCCGCTGGATTTCGCCTATGCGATCCATACCCGTATCGGGAACGCCTGTGTCTCGGCCAAGGTTGACGGGTTGCGTGTGCCGCTCTGGACCCGGCTGAAGAACGGGCAAAGCATTGAAATCATTACCGCTGAGGGCCAGCGCCCGCAAAGCACCTGGATCGAGATCGTCACCACCGGGCGCGCCAAGGCCGCCATTCGCAAGTCGCTGCGCGAAGAAGACCGTGAGCGTTTTGTTCGGCTGGGCGGCGAGCTGGCCCGCGTTGCGTTCGAGAATGTGGGTCGCAAGGTCTCGGACAAGGCACTGTCCACGGCGGCGAAATCCCTGCGCGTTGGCACCCGCACCGACCTTCTGGCGCGGCTGGGCAGTGCAGAGCTCAGCGGGCGCGCGGTGGTCGAGGCGCTGTATCCCGAACTGGCCAGCCTGACCGGCGAACGGGTGGATGCCCGTCGTCCTGTCGTGGGCCTTGCCGCTGATCAGGCTTTCCGCCGGGCCGCCTGTTGTCAGCCTGTCCCGGGCGAGCGGATTGTCGGGATCACCTATCGTGGCAAGGGCGTTGTGGCCCATGCCATCGACTGTCCGGCGCTGGTGGAATTCGACGAGCAGCCTGACCGCTGGATCGACCTGCACTGGCAGGATGGCCAGCATCCGCCTGCGCATACCGTGTCTTTCGAACTGACGATTCTGAACGATGCCGGCGTTCTGGGGCGCATATGCAGCCTGATCGGCGAACAGCGCGCCAATATCTCTGACCTCAAATTTATTGACCGCAAGCCGGATTTTTACCGCCTTCTCATTGAAGTCGACTTATGTGATGTAGAACACATGCACAGGGTGCTGACGGCATTGGAGGCTGAAAACGATGTTGCCCAGATCACGCGGCACCGCGACACATCCCGGCATCCGTGACGCGCCCTTGGGTGTGGTGTCGTATGTGGCATCGGGACCGAGGTAGCGATGCTTTTCAAGCGCCGTACAAAACGCAGCCTGAAGGAATGGCTAGCGATGCTGTTCTACCCCAAGGGGGGGTGGATGCGCGCCGCAAGCTATGTGTCGCATCGGTTGCGTCGACTGCCCGACAGCCCCGAGCGGATTGCCAAGGGCATCGGCGCTGGGATCTGCATATCGTTCACCCCATTGTTCGGGCTGCATTTTCTGGGCGCGGCGCTGATCGCGTGGCTGGTCCGCGGCAATATACTTGCCTCGCTTCTGGCGACATTTTTCGGCAATCCGCTGACATTTCCCATCATCTTCGCCGCCTCGACCGAACTGGGAAGCGTGCTTCTGGGCGCGCCCGAGGCGCTGCACCTGTCGCAACTGACCATGGCTTTCGGGCAGGCGACGGGCGAGTTGTCGGCGAATTTCTGGGCGCTGGTTTCCGGCTCGCCCTTGCATTGGGAGCGGTTTTTCAGGTTTTTCCACGAGGTGTTTCTGCCCTATCTACTGGGTGGGCTGGTGGCCGGGTCGGTGGCCGGGGTGATCGGCTATTTCGTGTCGCTACCGCTGATCCGGGCCTATCAGGCGCGTCGGCGCAAGAAGATGCGCGAACGGTTCGAGCGTGTGCGCCAGCAAAAGGCCGTGCAGCTTTCGGGGGAAAGGGATAGCTAAGACGATGAAAAAACTACGTTTGGGCGTGAACATCGATCATGTGGCAACGCTGCGCAACGCGCGCGGCGGCGCGGTGCCGGACCCGGTGCGCGCGGCCTTGGTCGCGCAATCGGCGGGGGTGGATGGGATCACGGCGCACCTGCGCGAGGATCGTCGCCATATCCGCGATGCGGATATCGACGCGCTCATGGCGGCGCTGCGGGTGCCGCTGAACTTCGAGATGGCCGCAACTGCCCAGATGCAGGGGATTGCGCTGCGCCATCGCCCACATGCTGTGTGCATCGTCCCTGAACGCCGCGAGGAACGCACGACCGAGGGCGGGCTGGAAGTGGCCGGTGATGCCGCGCGGCTGACGGATTTCATTGCCCCCTTGGCACAGGCCGGGTGCCGGGTGTCGCTGTTTGTCGCACCTGATGCGCGTCAGGTGGCGGCGGCGGCGCAGGTCGGTGCGCAGGTGGTGGAACTGCATACCGGGCATTATTGCGACCTGCGCACCGCGGGTGAAACCACCGCAGCAGCGACGGAACTGACCCGCCTGCGCGACATGGCGGCGCAGGCCGCAGCGCTGGGTCTGGAGGTACATGCGGGCCACGGGCTGGACTTTGCCACCGCCGCTGATCTGGCTGCCATCCCGCAGGTGGTAGAACTGAACATCGGCCATTTCCTGATTGGCGAGGCGGTCTTCCTTGGCCTGCCCGGCGCGATTTCGGGGATGCGCGCGGTGATGGACCGGGCCCGCGCGGCGTTGGCATGAGGGTTCCAAAACGGCCTGAAAACGGCGTCTGGAAACGGTATGGATTCGGTATGGCTTTGATACATACGCGCGGCCTGGTCGGATGATTTTGGGGATCGGCACCGATCTGGCGAATATTGACCGGGTGGCGGGCGTGCTGGCGCGCTTTGGCGACCGTTTTCGCAACCGCGTCTTCACGCCGGTCGAACTGGCCCGCGCCGCCCGCCGCCCCGATGAGGCCGCGACGCTGGCCAAACGCTGGGCTGCGAAGGAGGCGTGCTCCAAGGCGCTGGGCACTGGCCTTGCCATGGGGATTTCCTGGAAGGACATGGCGGTGACCAACCTGCGCAGCGGGCAGCCCACCATGGCCGTCACCGGCTGGGCCGCCGAACGGCTGGCCGCAATGACACCGCAAGGGCACCGCGCGGTGATTCATGTTTCGCTGACCGATGACGCACCCTGGGCTTCAGCCTTCGTGATGATCGAGGCATTGCCCATCGTGCCTGCCAAAACTTGACACTTTGCCCGCCCGCGCCCATTGAAGCGCATCACCGACCAAAGCCCCGGAACGGGCAAACCAAGGACGACACTGAATGGCCAGCGCGACGCAGAAGAAAGATGGTATCGGCGAATCCATCAAGACGATTGTTTTTGCCCTGCTGATTGCGGGCGCGTTCCGTACCCTGTTTTTTCAGCCGTTCTGGATTCCCTCAGGGTCGATGAAGGAAACCCTGCTGATCGGGGATTTCCTGTTCGTCAATAAGATGGCCTATGGGTATTCAAAATACTCCTGCCCGTTTGCGATCTGCCCGATCTCTGGCCGGATCTTTGCATCTGAACCAGAGCGTGGCGATATCGTCGTCTTCCGCCACCCCACGGCGGGGACGGATTACATCAAGCGGCTGATCGGCTTGCCCGGCGACCGGGTGCAGACGCGCGATGGCCGCCTGTATCTGAACGACACGATGGTGCCGCAGGAACCGGCGGGTGATTTTTCTGAACCCTATGCGCAGCAAGGCCCGGTGCAGCAGTTCCCACGGTGCGAAAACGCGCCGGTGGGCGAGGGCGGCACCTGCCTGAAATCCCGCACGATCGAGACGTTGCCGAACGATGTCAGCTATCCGGTGCTCAACATTGACAACAACGGCGCGGCGGATAACACGCCGGTCTTTACGGTGCCCGAGGGGCATTTCTTCTTCATGGGTGACAACCGCGACAACTCGCTCGACAGCCGCGCGCCGCAGGCCGTGGGCGGGGTGGGCATGGTGCCGTTCGACCACCTTATCGGACGGGCGCGGCATGTGGTATTCTCATCCGCAGGCAGTTCGATGCTGTATTTCTGGACCTGGCGGTCCGACCGTTTCTTTGTGGGGCTTGAGTGAAACTTTCGACAGAGTTGATGGCGTTTTCACGGCGGATCGGGCATGAATTTGCCCGGCCCGATCTGCTGGTGCATGCGGTCACCCATGCCTCGATCTCGGGCCCGCAGCGGCCCGATAATCAGCGGCTGGAATTTTTGGGCGACCGTGTGCTGGGCCTTGTGATGGCCGAGGCATTGTTGTCCGCCGACACCGGCGCGCGCGAAGGCCAGTTGGCCCCGCGCTATAACGCGCTGGTGCGCAAGGAAACCTGCGCCGATGTCGCGCGCGAGGTTGGCCTGGGCGATGTGCTGCGGCTGGGCCGGTCGGAAATGGTGTCGGGCGGCCGGCGCAAAGAGGCGCTGCTGGGCGATGGGATGGAGGCCGTGATTGCCGCCGTGCATCTGGACGGCGGTTTTGACGCGGCGCGCGGCCTGATCTTGCGGCTTTGGGGCCCACGGATCATCGCGGTGGAAACCGACGCGCGCGATGCCAAGACCACCTTGCAGGAATGGGCGCAGGCGCGCGGTCAGACACCGCCGGTCTATGTGGAGGTCGCGCGCACCGGCCCCGACCATGCGCCGGTCTTTACGGTCGAGGTGCAGCTTGCCTCGGGGCAAAGCGCGCAGGCCACCGCAGGCGCGAAACGGCAGGCCGAGCAGGCCGCCGCGCGCAGTTTATTGTGCCAGTTGGAGGCAGAGATTTGAGCGATCAGGAAACCGGACCGGATGACGCGACCCCGATGGGTGACAATGCGATGATGCCCGACAGCGCGCAGGCGCCGGTGGAGGGGCCGACCCGCGCGGGGTTCGTGGCGCTGATCGGCGAGCCGAATGCCGGTAAATCGACGCTGCTGAACAAGATGGTGGGGGCCAAGGTCTCGATCGTCACGCACAAGGTGCAGACCACCCGCGCGCGCATCCGGGGCGTGGCGATGGAAGGTGCGGCGCAGATCGTTTTTGTCGATACGCCGGGGCTGTTTCGTCCGCGCCGCCGGCTGGACCGTGCGATGGTCGCGGCGGCCTGGGGCGGGGCGGCGGATGCCGATGTGGTGGTGTTGCTGGTCGAGGCGCATCGCGGGCTGACCGACGGGGTCACGGCGATCCTGGAGGCGTTGCGCGAAAGGGTGGGGCCTGCGCAGCGCGTGGCGCTGGCCATCAACAAGATCGACCGCGTGAAGGCCGAGGTGCTGCTGGCGCTGTCGGCCAAGCTGAACGCGGCGTTTGCCTTCGAGGAAACCTTCATGATCTCGGCCGAGCGCGGGCATGGTGTGGGTGCGTTGCGCGCATGGCTGGGCGGCACGCTGCCGGAAGGGCCGTGGTTCTACCCCGAGGATCAGATCGCCGACCTGCCGATGCGCCAGATCGCCGCCGAGATGACGCGCGAAAAGCTGACGCTGCGCCTTCATGAGGAAATCCCCTATCAGTTGACGGTCGAAACCGAAGCCTGGGAGGATCGCCGGGACGGGTCCACCCGGATAGATCAGATAATCTATGTGGCGCGTGACGGGCACAAGGGGATCATTCTGGGCCATAAGGGCGAGACGATCAAATCGGTGAACGTCGCCGCGCGCGCCGAGATGGTGGAATTTCTGGGCCGGCCGGTGCACCTGTTCTTGCAAGTGAAGGTGCGCCCGAACTGGCTGGAGGAATCCGAGCGGTATTCGGAAATGGGGCTGGAATTCAAGGATGGCAACGCGTGATCTGAGGCGTGCGCGGGTGCTGGCCTGCGCGGGGTGCTGCCCATGGCACGGCTGACCGCCGATTTCTGGGTTGCGGCCTATCTGACACGCCTGCGGTTGGCCGATATTCCGGCCTTCGTCGTGGCGCGGGGCGATGCGACGGCGGGCGCGGTGCTGGTGAAGGTATCGCCACTGGACGGCACGGCGCGGGTGTTCCAGCGTTCCTTCGATCTGGACAGCGGCGAACGGGTCTGGGTGGTCTTGACCGAAGGGGCCGAGCGCGACGTGGATGCCGCGATTGCGCGCCAACGCGGGTTTGACCCTGACGTTTGGGTGATCGAGGTCGAGGACCGCACAGGCCGTCATCTTCTGGAGGAAGACGGCCTTGCCGGGTGATCTGCGGGCGAACCCCGCGCCGGGGGGGCGCTGATGGAATGGCGCGATCAGGGCGCGCTGCTGAGCGTGCAGCGACACGGCGAAAGTGCCGCAATCATTGAGGTTTTTACCGAAAATCACGGACGGCACGCGGGCGTGGTGCGCGGCGGCGGCGGGCGGCGGATGTCACCCATCTTGCAGCCCGGCGCGCAGTTGGATCTGGTCTGGCGCGCTCGGCTGGAGGACCATATCGGTGCGTTCACGGTCGAGCCGATCCGCCAGCGCGCGGGCCATGTGATGGACGACCGGCTGGCGCTGATGGGGTTGAGCGCGACCTGTAGCCTGCTGGCCGCGCTGCTGCCGGAGCGCGAGGCGCAGCCGGGGCTTTATGCGGCGTCCATCGCGCTGTTGGACCATCTGGGCCATGACGGCTGGCTGCCTGCCTATCTGGCCTGGGAAATGCGGCTGCTGGAAGACAGCGGTTACGGGCTGGACCTGACGCGCTGCGCGGTGACCGGGGGGCACGAGGACCTGGCCTATGTCTCGCCCCGGACCGGGCGCGCTGTCAGCCGCGCGGGGGCGGGCGACTGGGCGGCGCGGCTTTTGCCGCTGCCCGAATGCCTGCTGGGGCAGGGGCCGGCGGATCTGGATGACATCTGCGCCGGGCTGCGGCTGACCGGGCATTTTCTGGCGGCCGCGCAGGCGCAGACCCGCGCCAACCGCCCCTTGCCCGAAGCGCGGGCGCGGTTTGTCGACGCGCTGGCGCGGGCGGGGGCGTAGGGTTATGCCAGCAGACGGCGGGCGATGACCTGCGCCTGAATTTCGGCGGCCCCTTCAAAGATGTTCAGGATGCGTGCGTCGCACAGGATGCGGCTGATCTGGTATTCCAGCGCGAAGCCGTTGCCGCCGTGGATCTGCAAGCCGTTGTCGGCGGCGGCCCATGCCACGCGGGCGCCCAGCAGCTTCGCCATCCCTGCCTCCAGGTCGCAGCGGCGTTCGGCGTCTTTCTCGCGCGCGCTGAAGTAGGTCAGTTGGCGCGCGATCATGATTTCCACCGCCATCATGGCCAGTTTGGCCGAAACCCGGGGGAATTCGATCAGGGATTTGCCGAACTGCTTGCGGTCCAGCGCGTATTGCATGGACACTTCCAGCGCATTCTGCGCCACGCCCACGGCGCGCGCGGCGGTCTGGATGCGGGCGGATTCGAAGGTTTGCATCAATTGCTTGAAGCCCTGCCCCGCAACGCCGCCCAACAGGTTTTCGGATTTCACCGCGAAACCGTCGAAGGCCAGTTCATATTCCTTCATGCCGCGATAGCCCAGGACCTCGATCTCGCCGCCCGTCATGCCCGGTGTGGGGAAGGGGACAGCATCGGTGCCGGGTTCTTTTTCAGCCAGAAACATCGACAGGCCGCGGTAGTCGGTGGTGGCGGGGTCGGTGCGGGCCAAGAGGGTCATGACATGGGTGCGCGCGGCATGGGTGATCCATGTCTTGTTGCCGGTGATGGCATATTCCGCGCCGTCCTTGACCGCGCGGGTGCGCAGCGCGCCGAGGTCCGACCCGGTGTTGGGTTCGGTGAAAACGGCGGTGGGCAGGGTCTCCCCGGATGCCAGTTTCGGCAGCCAGTGTTCCTTTTGGGCCTGAGTCCCGCCGCACAGGATCAGTTCTGCCGCGATCTCGGTGCGGGTGGCCAGCGAACCGACGCCGATATAGCCGCGCGACAGTTCTTCGGACACCACCACCATGGATTCCTTCGACATGCCAAGACCGCCGAATTCCTCCGGGATCGTCAGGCCGAAGACGCCCATTTCGCCCAGTTGTTCGATGATCGTCATCGGGATGAGGTCATCCTTCAGGTGCCATTCATGGGCATGGGGCGTCACCGCATCTTCGGCATAGCGGCGGAACTGGTCGCGGATCATGTTGAGTTCATCATCCAGCCCGGTATCGCCGAAGGTGGCGCGACCATGGTTTTCGCGCATCAGCTCTACCAACCGGGTGCGCGCGGCGCTGGTGTTGCCGGTCTGCGTCAGTGTGGCGATGGCAGGATGGTCCAGCGTGGCGGCATCCAGCCCCATGTCGCGCAGGCGCAGGATCTCGCCCTGGTTCATCGGAATGCCGCCGATGATCTGGCTGAGGTATTCGCCAAAAGCGATCTGGTGGATCAGCGCCTCCATCTCGGCGAAGGCGCCGGTGGCGTGCAGGCGTTCGGCCCAGCCCTGCATCTGGCGCAGGCTTTCGACATAGGTGGCCAGCCATGCAAGGCCATGGGCGGCGTATTGATCGGCCTCCAGCGCGGTTGCATCAAGCTTGCCGCCGGGCGCAAGGCGGGTGCGCAGCGCGGCGGTCGCAGCGTCGAGCAGCGCGCCGAGTGCGGGCAGCGTGGCGCCAGTCAGCGCGGTCAGGTTGGGCAAAAGCACCGTGGGCATCTGTTGACCATCATGGGGCATCGGGCGATTCCTCTCTAGCGTCGGCGCGGCATTTCGCAGTTGCAGCATGAGATAGGGCTTTTGCTGCGGGTGCGCAAGAAAAATTCAAAAGACATCAATAATATTGCCGAAAGTGTCGCAGGTAATTTCCGCTGGGCGCGGGGTCGTTAACCTGTTTACAACGCCTTCAGATAAAACTGAATTCAGACGGTTGAGGATGAAAATGGAGTATATTGCGGGCGGGTTGCCGCTGTGGGCCTTTGCGCTGGCATTGGGCGTGACGCTGGTTTCGGGCGTGGTCAAGGGCGCGGTGGGTTTCGCCATGCCGATGATCATGATCTCGGCCTTTGGCAGTTTCATGCCAATCGAGCTGGCGCTGGCCGGGCTGATCGTGCCGACGGTGGTCACCAATGTATCGCAGGCCTTCCGGCAGGGGGCGGCGGCGGCATGGGCATCGGTACAGCAATACTGGCGGATGATCGGGGCGATCATTCTGTTCATCGTGATCTCGGCGCAGATGCTGCCCTATATCCCGCAACGGGTGATGCTGGGCCTTTTGGGCGGGCCGATCGTGGCCTTCGCGGTCTTGCAACTGATGAAGGTCAATCTGCGCGTGAAGCTGGAAAACCGGCACCGGGCGGAATGGATTTCCGGGGTGATCGGCGGGCTGTACGGCGGCGTGTCGGGCGTCTGGGGCCCGCCGGTGCTGGTGTACCTGCTGTCCATCGGTGCGGAAAAGCGCGAGATGGTGCGGGTGCAGGGCGTGGTGTTCCTGATCGGGGCGGTGGTGCTGCTGGGCGCGCACCTGCAATCAGGCGTGGTGGACCGGGTCAGCGGAGCATTTTCGCTGGCGCTGGTGGTGCCCGCGATGCTGGGGCTGTGGATCGGCTATGCGATCCAGGACCGGTTGGATGCGGAACGCTTCCGCTGGTGGACGCTGGTGCTGCTGTCGCTGACCGGGTTGAACCTGCTGCGGCGCGCGTTCTTTGGGTGAGGGGTGCGCGCGTTGGCGCCAGAACGATTTTGCCCGGCTGATCCAACAGCCGGGCATTGATGTTCAGCCGATGGCGGCGGATTTCACGTCGTCATCAATGTAGGGCACATATTGTGCGAAGTTATCGGCGAACATGGCGACCAGTTTGGCCGCCTGGGCGTCATAGGCCTCGGCTTCGGCCCAGGTGCGGCGCGGGTCCAGCAAGACATCGGCCACATCGGACACGGCCACCGGCACTTCGAACCCGAAGTTGGGGTCGCGGCGGAACGTGGCGTCGTTCAGCGAGCCGTCCAGTGCGGCGGTCAGCAGGGCGCGGGTGGCCTTGATCGGCATGCGCGTGCCGGTGCCATAGGCGCCGCCGGTCCAGCCGGTGTTGACCAGCCAGCACGTGGCGCCGTGCTTGGCGATCTTCGCTTGAAGCAGCTTGCCATAAGCCTCTGGCCTGCGGGGCATGAAGGGCGCGCCGAAGCAGGTCGAGAATGTGGGCTGCGGTTCCGTCACGCCCTGTTCAGTGCCCGCGACCTTCGAGGTGAAGCCCGAAAGGAAGTGATACATCGCCTGTGCCGGGGTCAGCCGCGCGATGGGCGGCAGCACGCCAAAGGCATCGCAGGTCAGCATGATGATGTTCTTGGGGAAACCGGCCAGCGAGGTGTCGGACGCGTTGGAGATTGCGTCCAGCGGGTAGGCGACGCGGGTGTTGGCTGTCAGGCTGTCATCCTCAAAATCCAGCTCCAGCGTGTCGGGGTCGAACACCATGTTTTCCACGACCGAGGCGAAGCGCGACGTGGTGGCGTAGATTTCGGGTTCGGCCTCGGGGTTGAGGTTGATGGTCTTGGCGTAGCATCCCCCCTCAAAGTTGAAGATGCCGTTGTCGGACCAGCCATGTTCATCGTCGCCCACCAGCACGCGGGCGGGGTCGGCGGACAGCGTGGTCTTGCCGGTGCCCGACAGGCCGAAGAACACCGCCGCGTCATCGGGGTTGTCCACCGCATGGTTGGCCGAGCAATGCATCGGCATGATGCCTTTCGCGGGCAGCAGGTAGTTCAGCAAGGTGAAGACGGACTTCTTGTTCTCGCCCGCATAGGCGGTGCCACCGATCAAGATCAGCTTACGCTCGAAGTTCATCGTGATTACAGTGCCGGTCCGGCAGCCGTGACGGGCTGGGTCGGCGGTGAAGGACGGGCAGTTGATGATGGTGTATTCCGGCACGAAGGCGGCAAGCTCGGATGCCTCGGGGCGGCGCAGCATGTGGCGGATGAACAGGCCGTGCCAGGCGAGTTCGGTCACAACGCGCACGTCCAGCCGGTGTTCGGGGTCGGCGCCGCCGAACAGATCCTGAACGAAGTATTCGTTCCCGGCCATATGGGCGATCATGTCGGTATAGAGCGTGTCGAAGGCTTCGGGCGTCATGGGCGCGTTGTTTTCCCACCAGATGCTGTCTTCCACCCCGGGGGTGCGGACGACGAATTTATCCTTGGGCGACCGGCCGGTGTGGCTGCCGGTGGACACCAGGAAGGCCCCGCCACGGCCCAGCGTGCCTTCGCCGCGCATCAGGGCGGCTTGCACCAATGCGGGTTCGGTCTGGTTGTAATACGCAGCCGCTACCCCCTCAATGCCTTGATCTTTCAAGAGGAATTTGGGGTTAACTCTGGTTCCTGTCATTCGTCTGCTCCTTACCGCCCGCCTGCATCAGGCGATTTCAAGGTGAACAATTGGTGCAAGGTTCAGGCACCCCCCGTCCGGACGCATGAGTGACCGGCAAGGCGGCTATAACATGGCAATTTGACGGAGGAATAGGGTATGGTCCGTAGTTAGCGCAACCACGCTGAAATAAACGGAATAGTAATACTCAATATGTTTGCAGTTGTTGCGCAGGTGGGCATGGTGATGCGATTCGGGTCGAAAACCTGCGTCAACCCACTATCTGGTTGAATATTTCAGGGGATCGGGTAAAATATGGCAAAAATAAGGCATGGGTGCGGCGTTCAATCCCATATATAACAACAGAGCAGCAGCAAGGATCCACCAATGTCCAAGATCGCGCTTGTGGACGATGACAGGAATATCCTGACATCCGTGTCCATCTGCCTGGAAGCCGAAGGCTTTGAGGTTGAAACCTATAACGACGGCCAGTCGGCGCTGGACGCGTTCAACCGCAAGATGCCTGACATGGCGGTTCTGGACATGAAAATGCCCCGCATGGACGGGATGGAACTGCTGCAACGCCTGCGCCAGAAAACCCAGATGCCGGTGATCTTCCTGACGTCGAAAGATGATGAGATCGACGAAGTGCTGGGCCTGCGCATGGGCGCGGATGATTATGTGAAAAAGCCATTCTCGCAGCGTCTGCTGGTCGAGCGTATCCGGTCGCTTCTGCGGCGCAAGCAGGCCGTGGAAACCGATGAGGTCGGATCGACCGAAGAGACCAAGATCATGCTGCGCGGCAACCTGGAAATGGACCCGCTGCGCCATTCGGTGAAGTGGAAGGGCAATGATGTGTCACTGACCGTGACAGAGTTCTTGCTGCTGCAAGCGCTGGCGCAGCGCCCGGGCTTCGTCAAGAGCCGCGACCAGTTGATGGATGTGGCCTACGACGATCAGGTTTATGTCGACGATCGCACGATCGACAGCCATATCAAGCGCTTGCGCAAGAAGATGCGCATGGTTGACGACGAATTCTCGTCCATCGAGACGCTGTACGGCATCGGTTACAAGTACAACGAGGCGTAGACTATCTTGTCTATGGGGGGTGCTGTGAGCACAGATTTTTCGTCACCCAGGGCCGACGTTGTCCTGGGGGATGACTGGGTTCGGCCGAACAGCTCGGTCGAGACCGAGGTGCGCATCCGGCGGGAACGCCGGGGGATTTTCAGCATCTATTCCTCCCCGCTGGCGCGGAAGATCGTGCTGTTCAACATGCTGGCGCTGGTACTGCTGATCGCGGGCGTATTGTTCACCAACCCGTTTCGAGACAGTCTGGTGCGCCAGCAACAATTGACGCTGATCACGCAGGCGGAACTGATCGCGGACATGCTGGGATCGGCGCGGGGGCCTGATGGGACGGGCGTCGGGGTGCCGGACGGCGCGGGGGCCGGGACGCCGGATGGCGCGGGGGCTGGAACACCGCCGGGCCAGGCGTCATTGGCCGAGCGCGCGGGTTTCATCGACAATCTGACGCTGACGCCCCGGACCGAAGTGCTGCTTCTGGACGGGTCGGGCGGGGTGCTTTTGCGCAAGCTGGGCGTCGCCGCGCGCAGTTCCGCCCCCACTGATGCGGGAACGTCCGAGTCCAGCACCACGGTCATCAGCGATTTCCTGGAGGCCGTGTGGTCCGGGCTGAGCTATATTACCGGCGCGCGCCTGATAAACCGCGGCGATACGTCGTTTGATACGCTAATCCCGACGCTGCACGCGCGGGCGATGGCCGGCTATTCCGACAGCCGCGTGGTGCGCATGCCCGATAGCGGCATGTGGTTCGCCGTCGCCGCGCCGGTGTTCGACGCGGCCCCCCCGGGCGAGGGGCCGGTGGCGGGTGTCGTGGCGCTGCTGGTCGAGGCGCGCGACATCGACCAGATGCTGCGCAATGAGCGTGAGCAGGTGCTGCAAATGTTCCTGATCGCGCTGATCGTGTCCGTGGGGCTGAGTTTCGTGCTGGCGTCGACCATTGCCAATCCGTTGGCCGATCTGGCCACGGCTGCCGAACTGGGCCGTGACAAGGATGCGCGTAAGGTGAACCCGGGGCGCGTGCGCATCCCTGACCTGACCGGCCGGCCCGATGAGATCGGGCGCCTGTCGATGGCGATGCGGGGCATGGTTTCGGCGCTCTATGACCGGATCGACGCGAATGAACAATTCGCAGCCGACGTATCGCATGAGATCAAGAACCCGCTGGCGTCGCTGCGGTCTGCCGTGGGAACGCTGCGCATGGCCAAGAAGCCTGAACAGATCAACCGGCTGCTGGATGTGATCGAGCATGATGTCCGGCGGCTGGACCGGCTGGTCTCGGATACGTCAAATGCCTCGCGCCTCGACAGCGAGTTGGTGAAAGAGGATGAAGAGACTTTCGATCTGCTCAAGACGCTGGACAACCTGTCCGAGCATCTGTCGCAGGAAGCCGCGGCGCGCGGGGTCGATTTCATCAAGGCGCTGCCCGCCGAGCCGATCTTGATTTCGGGGTTGGAGGCACGGCTGGCGCAGGTGTTCGTCAACCTGATTACCAATGCGATTTCGTTTTGCGAGGACGGCGATGCCGTGCGCATCTGGGCGCGCAAGAACGACAACCGCGTGCTGATCGTGGTCGAGGACACTGGGCCGGGTATCCCCGATCAGGCGCTGACGAAGGTGTTCAAGCGGTTCTATTCCGAACGCCCCGAGGCGCAGTTCGGCAACCATTCGGGGCTGGGGCTGGCGATTTCCAAGCAGATCGTCGAGGCGCACAACGGCGTGATCTGGGCCGAGAATATCCGGCCGCTCGATGCCGCCGAGGATTCGCCGCCGCTGGGCTCTCGGTTTGTCGTCGGTCTGCCGATCTGAGCGGCGCGCGGTGATTGTGCATGCCTCTTGCGTTGCGTGCCCGGGGGCACAGGGTGCGGGGGCGGTGCTGATCCTGGGGCCGTCGGGGGCGGGCAAAAGCACGCTGGCCCTGATGCTGATGTCCCACGGCGCGCAACTGGTCGCGGACGATCGCACAATATTGCGCATAACCGATACCGATGTGACCGCCAGCGCGCCGGAAGCCATCGCAGGCCAGATCGAGGCGCGTGGCGTCGGTATCTTGCGCGCGGTACCGTGCGCGCAGGCCCCGGTGCGTCTGGTGGTGGACATGGGGAGGGTCGAAGACGCCCGCCTGCCGCCCGCCCGCTGGCACCTGTTGGGCCCCCATGCGATACCGCTATTGCACAAAGCTGAAACGGTTGGTTTCCCTGCGGCGGTCTGGCAATATATGTTAACTGCCGGTACAGCTTGGCAGCCGGGACAGGAGCATCCACTTGGGCCATGACCATCAGACGCTGGTTTTCGTGACCGGCCCCGCGGGGGCCGGGCGGTCGACGGCCATCAACGCGCTGGAAGATCTGGGGTTTGAGGCGATCGACAACCTGCCGCTGTCACTGATTCCGCGCCTGCTGGAGGGCGCGCCGTTGCCCGGGCCGCTGGTGCTGGGCATCGACACGCGCACCCGGGATTTCAGTGCGGCGGGGTTTGAACGGCTGATCGACAAGCTGACCGATGACCCCCGCATCGACCTGGAACTGGTGTATTTCGACTGTCATCCCGATGTGCTGATCCGGCGGTATTCGGAAACGCGCCGCCGCCATCCGCTTAGCCCTTCGGGGCCGCCCGAGGCCGGGATTGCGCATGAAATTGATCTGCTGGTGCCGATCCGGGCGCGGGCGGATGTGCTGATCGACACGTCGGACCTGACGCCGCACCAGTTGAAGGCCGAGATCGGCGCGCGGTTCGGCACGTCCACCGGCACGCGGATGACGGTGTCGGTGCAGTCGTTCTCCTACAAGCGCGGGGTGCCGCGCGGGGTGGACATGATGTTTGACTGCCGGTTTCTGCGCAATCCGCATTGGTCGGACGATCTGCGTCGCCTGACCGGGCAGAACGCAACGGTGGCGGGTTATATCGCCGACGATCCCAGGTATGCGGCGTTCTTCGCGCAGGTCAGCGCGCTGATCGAAAGCCTGCTGCCTGCATTCATCGAAGAGGGGAAAAGCAGCCTGACCGTGGCTTTCGGCTGTACCGGCGGCCAGCACCGTTCGGTGTTTCTGGCCGAGGCGATGTGCGACCGGCTGGCCGAACAGGGTTGGCCTGTCGCGGTGCGGCACCGCGAGTTGGAGCGGCGCGCCGGCCTGTCGCCCGCCGGACAGACGGAACCGCGCGCGTGATTGGGGTCGTGATCGTTGCACATGGCGGGCTGGCGCGCGAATATCTTGCCGCGGTCGAGCATGTGGTGGGCAAGCAGGTGGGCATTCGCGCCGTCTCGATCGAATACGACCACAGCCGCGCCGAGAAACAGGCCGAAATCAGCGAAGCCGCCGAAGAGGTCGACCGCGGTTATGGCGTGGTCGTGGTGACGGACATGTTCGGCGGATCGCCGTCGAACCTGTCGCTGCCCGCCTGCCGCGCGCCCAACCGCCGGATCATTTATGGCGCGAACCTGCCCATGCTGATCAAGCTGGCGAAATCGCGCCGCCTGCCGGTGGCGCAGGCCGTCGCATTGGCGCTGGAAGCGGGGCGCAAATATATCAACAGCATCGAAGTCGGGGGGGGGGCGCCGACCTGAGACACTTCATATTAGATCGTTGGGCTTTTGGTGTGTCACAAACGGGCTGTAGCCGGGGGCGCTGCCGATATCCGCGCTGCAAGCCATGGGGGGAGAATGACGGTGCAGGAACTGAAAATCATCAATGAAAAGGGGCTGCATGCGCGGGCGTCGGCCAAATTCGTTGAAGTGGTCGAGAGATTCGACGCCATCGCCGAGGTCGAAAAGGACGGGATGAGCGTGGCAGGCGATTCGATCATGGGCCTTTTGATGCTGGCCGCGTCGCGCGGCACCTCGATCAACGTCCGCACCAGCGGCACGCAGGCCCGCGAACTGGCCGATGCGTTGCAAGAGCTGGTGGCGAACCGTTTCGGCGAAGAGTTCTGACCGGCGAGGCGCGATCTGGAACGGTTTCGCGCCCCGGCAGGGTTCAGCACCCGTTCAGCGCGTGGGCACCGGCACGTCGCCCCGGTAGTCGTAGAACCCGCGCTGGGTCTTGCGGCCCAGCCACCCGGCTTCGACATATTTGGTCAGCAGCGGGCAGGGGCGGTATTTGGTGTCGGCCAGCCCGTCATGCAGGACGTTCATGATGGCAAGGCAGGTATCCAGCCCGATAAAATCGGCCAGTTCCAGTGGACCCATGGGGTGATTTGCCCCCAGTTTCAGGGATTCGTCGATTGATTTGACCGATCCAACCCCCTCGTACAGGGTATAGACTGCCTCGTTGATCATGGGCATCAGGATGCGGTTGACGATGAAGGCGGGGAAATCCTCGGCGCTGGCGGCGGTTTTTCCCAGCTTTTCAACGACGCCCAGCAGGGTTCTGTATGTCGGCTCATCCGTCGCGATGCCGCGGATCAGCTCGACAAGCTGCATCACCGGCACGGGGTTCATGAAATGGAAGCCCATGAATTTCTCGGGCCGGTCGGTGCGGCTGGCCAGACGGGTGATCGAGATCGACGAGGTGTTCGATGTCAGGATGGTTTCGGGCTTGATATGCGGCAGCAGGTCTTCAAAGATCGCCTGTTTCACCGTCTCGCGTTCGGTGGCGGCCTCGATGATCAGGTCACATGGGCCAAGGTCGGACAGGGTGGTGGTGGTTCTGATCCGCGCGATGGCGGCGTCCTTGCCTTCCTGGCTGATCTTTTCGCGGCTGACCTGCCGGGTCAGGTTCTTGTCGATCAGGGCCACGGCATTGGCGAGGGCGTCGGCGGAGATGTCGGTCAGAAGCACGTCATACCCGGCGATGGCAAAGACATGCGCGATGCCACTGCCCATCTGCCCTGCGCCCACGACGCCCACATTGCTGACTTCCATGATATGTCCCCTGTGTTCGATCTTTTGCCTGACCATATGCCCCTGCCAAAGGCGCGTGCAAGGGGCAAGGGCGCTCAGGCGCGGGGATGGGCCGCATTATAGACCTGCATCAGCCGCGCGGTATCGACGGCGGTATAGACCTGCGTCGATTGCAGCGAGGCATGGCCCAGCAGTTCCTGAATGGCGCGCAGGTCGCCGCCCGCGTTCAACAGATGCGTGGCGAAGGAATGGCGCAGGGCGTGCGGTGTGGCGCTGGCGGGCAGGCCCAGTGACAGGCGCGTGCGCTCCATCACCTTGGCAACCTCGCGCCGGCTGAGGGGGCCGCCGCGTACGCCGCGAAACAGCGGGTCAGCGGCAGAAAGCTCATGCGGGCAATGGCGGGTATAGGCGGCAATCGCGCGGGCGGCGGCGGGCAGCACCGGCACGATGCGTTCGCGCCCGCCCTTGCCGGTGATGCGCAGCACCTGCCCCGGCGCGGCGTCGCGCCCGGTCAGCGACAGGGCCTCGGACACGCGCAGGCCGCAGCCGTACATCAGCGTAACCACGGCGGTGTCGCGCGCGGCGACCCAGGGTTGCTGGCCGTGTTCCGCCACCCCGTCCAGCACATCGCGGGCAGCATCGGTACTCAGCGGGCGGGGCAGTTTGCGCTGATATTTCGGGCTGCGGGCAGACAGAACGACGGTGGCATCAAACCCGTGCCGGGGGGCCAGCCAGCGCACGAATTGCCGGACCGCCGACAGCGCCCGGGCAAGCGACCGGGCCGCAACGCCGCGCCCGCGTTCATGCGCCATCCAGGCGCGCAGGTCGGATTGTGTCAGCCCGGCGATCTGGTCCACCCCCGCCGCGCCGCCCAGATGCCGGGCGATGAAGCCAAGGAACCCGGCAACATCGGTCTGGTAGGCGGCGATGGTGTTTTCGGCCGCGCCATCCAGCCCGCGCCGTTCTGCCAGCCACCGTTCCAGCGCATCGCGCAGGGCGGGCGACAGCGACAGGGTCACGACAACCAGCGGCGCATGCTGCGTTCAAACACGCCCGCAAAAAATGCCAGTAAGTCAGTGCCTTGCCCGGGTTTGAATACCAATGGGTCGGCGCAGGCCATGGTCAGCATTCCCGCCATGCGCCCGGCCCCGAGATCCAGGCGCAGCACCGCTTCGGACCGCATGTCGCCCAGCCGCGCGCCATAGAGACGGGGCGTCGGCGGCAGGGTTTGACGGAGCACGATCTGGCGCGGCGGCTGGCTGCGGCCATGCGCCATGTAGGACGCGACAAAGCCCGGTTCCACGACGCGCAGCACGCCCGACATCTGTTCAACGCCGGTCTCCCGTTCGGCATCGCCGCTTTCCAGCACCATGCGGAGGCAATCGACGCGCAGGATCGTCGTCACCTCCTGGTCCAGCACCTGCAGGAATTTCTCGAACACGTCGGGTTCCAGCAGTGCCATGATGGCGCGGTGCACCTGATTGGTGCTCGACATATTCTCATAGGCGGCGGCGATGACGGCGCGATGGGTTTCCTCCAACCGCGCCAGCCGTGCCTCTTGCCGTTCCATCGCCATGCCACGCAGATCGACGACATTGCCGCCCATCGCGCTTTCCGACGCCTTGACCAGCGCGCGCATGATCTGTGGATCATCCAGCACCAGCCCCGGATCGGCCACGATCCGGGCGCGCAGGTCGTCTTCATAGCTGGCCGATTTGGCCGTCCCGATTGTCATTGTCACTGCCCCGATACTGCTTCGGTTTTTATTTATTTGGGCCGACTATAACGCAGGTTACAGGATTTTCTGACCTGTTTTTTCCCAGTCCTTCAAAAATGTTGCCAGGCCCGCATCGGTCAGCGGGTGCGAGACCAGTTTGCGGATCACCTCGGGCGGGGCGGTCATCACATCGGCGCCGATCCGCGCCACGTCGGTGACATGGTTCACCGTGCGGATCGAGGCTGCGAGGATCTGGGTTTCAAAGCCATAGTTGTCATAGATGATGCGGATGTCCTGGATCAGGTCCAGCCCGTCCATGTTGATGTCATCCAGCCGCCCGATGAAGGGCGAGATGAAGGTGGCGCCGGCCTTGGCGGCCAGCAGGGCCTGGTTGGCGCTGAAGCACAATGTGACGTTGACCATCTTGCCTTCGCCCGACAATACCTTGCAGGCCTTAAGCCCGTCCCAGGTCAACGGCAGTTTGACGGCGATGTTGGGCGCGATCGCGGCCAGTTTGCGCCCCTCGGCGATCATGGCGTCGGCGGTGGTGGCAACCACTTCGGAGGATACCGGACCATCGACGATGTCGCAGATTTCCTTGGTAACTTCCAGAATGTCGCGCCCGGCTTTCAGGATGATCGACGGGTTGGTGGTAACGCCGTCCACCATGCCCAATTCGTTGAGTTCACGGATTGCCGCGACATCTGCGGTATCGACAAAGAATTTCATAAGGACCTCTTTGGGTTGCAGGCTGGGGTTGCCCGCGTCATACCCTAGCAGACGCAGGGCTTAAAGCCCAAATGGACCGCGCGAACCATGTCAGACCAGCCGTTTTATGCCGAAGGCACGCCGCTGGGCGTGCTGACCACCCAACCTTTGGGCGGGGTGCTTGATTATCGTGCGCCCGAGGGCGGGGCATGGAGCGGCGCCTTTGTCGAGGTGCCGCTGGGCCCGCGCCGCGTGCTGGGCGTGGTCTGGGGGCCGGGCGAAAGCGGGTTGCCGCTGGAAAAGCTGCGCATGGTCAACCGGGTGCTGGATGCCGCACCGATGACCGATGCCATGCGCGCCTTTCTGATCCGGGTGTCGGAGTATACGTTGACGCCGCTGCCCGCGATGCTGCGGCTGGCCACCCGCGCGCCGGGGCTGGGCGACGGCCCGGCGATGCGCAAGGTGCTGCAGATCGGCGGGGCAGAGCCCGCGCGCATGACCGATGCACGCCTGCGCGTCATGGATGCCATGGCGTCCTATGGCGGTGCGGCGGTCACGCCGGGGGAACTGGCGCAGGCGGCGGGTGTGTCGAATGCGGTGATCGGCGGGCTGGTGAAATCTGGCGCGCTGGTGGAACACGATACGCCGCGCGACACCCCCTATCCATATCTGAACCCGGCCCTGCCGGGGCCGGAACTGTCGGGCGATCAGGCCGCGGCGGCGGCCAGTCTGCGCGCGGCGGTGGCGTCAGGCACCTATGGCACCACGCTGCTGAAGGGCGTCACAGGGTCGGGCAAGACCGAGGTGTATCTGGACGCTGTCGCCGAATGCCTGGCGCGCGGACGGCAGGCGTTGGTGCTGTTGCCCGAAATCGCCCTGACGGCCGAGTTTCTGGCCCGGGTCGAGGCGCGGTTCGGCGCGCGCCCGGCCGAATGGCATTCCGGCGTGACGATGACCGAGCGCCGCCGCTGCTGGCGCATGGTGGGACAGGGGGATGCGCAATTCGTGGTGGGCGCGCGGTCGGCGCTGTTCTTGCCCTATCAAAACCTCGGGCTGATCGTGGTGGATGAGGAACACGACACCTCGTACAAGCAAGAAGACGGCGTGCTTTATAATGCGCGGGACATGGCGGTGTTGCGGGCTAACCTGTGCGGCGCGCAGGTGGTGCTGGCGTCAGCCACGCCCAGTCTGGAAAGCTGGGTGAATGCGCGGGCGGGGAAGTACACGCGGCTGGATCTGACCGCGCGCTTTGGCCCGCAGGAATTGCCCCAGATGCGCACGATTGATCTGCGGTCCGAGGTGTTGCCTTCAAACCGCTGGATCTCGCCCAGCCTGGTGACGGCGGTGACGCAGACGCTGGCGCGCGGCGAACAGGCGCTGTTGTTTCTGAACCGGCGCGGGTATGCGCCGGTCACGGTCTGCCGGGCCTGCGGGCAGCAGGTGGGGTGCGACGATTGCGACGCGCGCATGGTCGAACATCGCTTCCAGAAGCGGCTGATGTGCCACCAATGCGGCGCGACAAAGCCGATGCCGGTGGTCTGCCCATCGTGCGGCGTTGCTGACAAGATGGCGGCGGTCGGCCCGGGGGTAGAACGGTTGGCCGAAGAAGCCGTGGCGCTGTTCCCCGAGGCGCGGCTTGCGGTGCTGTCGTCGGACCTGTTCGGGTCGGCGCGGGCGCTGAAGGCGCAGATTGAAAGCATCGCGCAGGGTGGGGCGGATATCATCATCGGCACGCAGCTGGTGGCAAAGGGGCACAACTTTCCGCATCTGACACTGGTCGGGGTGATCGATTCGGACCTTGGCCTGCAAGGGTCCGACCTGCGCGCGGCAGAGCGGACATTTCAGTTGATCCGCCAAGTGGCCGGGCGGGCAGGCCGGGCGGAAAAGCCGGGGGTGGCGCTGTTGCAGACCGCGCAGCCCGACCATCCGGTGATCCGGGCGATTCTGGCGGGCGATGATGAGGCGTTCTGGCAGGCCGAGGCGGCAGAGCGGGAGGCCGCGCAGGTGCCGCCCTTCGGTCGGATGGCCGGGATCATCCTGTCGGGGCCGGATCTGGATGCGGTCTTTGCCCATGGCACGGCGCTGGCGCGGGCGGATGCGCCGCTGCGCCGGATCGGCGCGCAGCTGTACGGCCCGGCGCCTGCCCCGGTGGCGCGCATCCGGGGGCGGCATCGGGTGCGGTTGCTGGTGAAGGCACCAAGGACCGTTGCGTTGCAATCCGCGCTGGCGGCCTGGGTGGCGCAGATCAAACCGCCGACCAACCTGCGGCTGGCGATAGATATTGACCCGCAGAGCTTTTACTGAGGTTTCTGGGTCAGGTCAGGTCAGGTCAGGTCAGGTCAGGTCAGGTCAGGTCAGGTCAGGTCAGGTCAGGTCAGGTCAGGTCAGGTCAGGTCAGGTCAGGTCAGCGGGGCCGTTTGCCCGCGCTGAGTTTTGCGAAGCATCCGGCGGGGGCGCGGCCCCGAAGGCGGCTACCTGTCGGCCTTCAGCCGCGTTGCCCCGACATGATCTTGTCGCTGCGCTTTTCGCGCCAGGCGGGTTGGGTCCGGGGCGCCCCGAAATAATAGCCTTGCAGACAATCCACGCCGATTTCGACCAGATAGCGGGCATCTTCCGCAGTCTCCACACATTCGGCGACGGTGAACATATCGAAATGCCGCGCGATGGACACCAGCGCCTGGGCCAGCACCTGATTGTCAGGGGACTTGTGAATGCCGCGGATGAACTGTCCGTCGATCTTGATGATGTCGAAGTAGAATTCCTTCAGGTAGCGGAAGGCCGTGTAGCCCGCGCCGAAATCGTCCAGCGCAAAGCAGATGCCGCGTTCCTGCATCTCATGCATGAAGGCGGTCACAAGATCGGGCATCATAATGGCCGAGGATTCGGTGATTTCCAGAATCAGACGCTCGGCGATTTCGGGGTTGGTGCGCAGGCCGCGTTCCAGCGTCGCAAGCCAGGCCGGATAGCCGATGGAACGGGCAGACATGTTGATGGACAGCCGCAACCCGGGTTCCTGCGCCAGTGTTGCCAGCCCCAGTTCCAGCGAGATGCAGTCGATCTGCCGCCCCAGTTCGTTGGTTTCCACAAACGGCATGAAGTCGCGCGCCGGAATCACCTTGCCGGTCGCGTCCAGGACGCGGATCAGCCCTTCATAGAACGCCGGGCGTTTGGTCAGCCGGGCCTGCACGACGGGCTGAAACGCCAGCAGCACCGATTTGTTCCGTATCGCGTCCCGCACCATGTCCAGCGCATCGGCGCGCGCGGCAAAGGCCGCTGCCGTCAGCGGGCTGTCACAGTTGGGACATTGGTCCGCGTGGTGCGTTTGGGAATCGTGCAGCATGAGTGGCCCCTTTGTGTACCCCGTCAGACATGCCACCTTGCTGGTTAAATCGCCGTTAAATTGCAGGAAGTTGCTACAATTAGCTCTATTTTCGCGGCGTGGCAGCCCTTGCCCGCGCCCGATTGCGCCAGCGCGGCGCACCGCGTATAGCTGGCGCCGAACTGGCGGAAAGGAACCTCGATGACCGGCAAATCAGCGAATGCGATGTGGGGCGGGCGCTTTGAGGAAGGCGTTGACGCGATCATGACGGCGATCAATGCCTCGATCAGCTATGACCAGCGCATGGCGCCGCAGGACATCGCGGGCAGCCGGGCGCATGCCGCGATGCTGGCCGCGCAGGGCATCATCACCGCGCAAGACGCCGCCGCGATCGACACGGGCCTGCAACAGGTTGCCCAGGAAATTGCGGCGGGGGGCTTCCCGTTTTCGGCCGCATTGGAAGACATCCACATGAATGTCGAGGCCCGGCTGACCGAGATCATCGGCGCGCCCGCAGGCCGCCTGCACACCGCGCGGTCGCGCAACGATCAGGTGGCGCTGGATTTCCGCATGTGGGTGCGCGATCAATGCGATGCGGCGATTGAAGGGCTGCGTGCCTTGATCGCAGCCTTTGTCGCGCAGGCAGACGCGGGGGCCGATTGGGTGATGCCGGGCTTCACCCATCTGCAAACCGCGCAGCCAGTGACATGGGGCCATCATATGCTGGCCTATGCCGAGATGCTGGGCCGCGATCTGTCGCGGTTTCAAGATGCGCGTGCGCGGATGAACGAATGCCCGCTGGGCGCGGCGGCGCTGGCAGGAACCTCCTTCGCCATCGACCGCGCGGCCACGGCACAGGCGCTGGGCTTTGACCGGCCCACGGCGAATTCGCTCGATTCCGTATCGGACCGCGATTTCGCGTTGGAATTCCTGTCGGCCAGCAGCATCTGTGCAATGCACCTGTCGCGTTTTGCCGAAGAATTGGTGATCTGGTCATCGGCGCAGTTCCGGTTTGTGCGGCTGTCGGATCGCTGGACGACCGGGTCGTCCATCATGCCGCAAAAGCGCAACCCCGATGCGGCGGAACTGCTGCGCGCCAAGCTGGGGCGGATCATGGGGGCGAATGTCGCGCTGCTGACCGTGATGAAGGGGCTGCCGCTGACCTATTCCAAGGACATGCAAGAAGACAAGGAACAGGTCTTTGACGCCGCCGACACGCTGATGCTGGCCTTGGCCGCGATGGAGGGGATGGTGCGCGACATGACCGCGCAGGTGCCCGCGTTGCGCGCGGCTGCGGCCTCGGGCTTTTCCACCGCGACGGATCTGGCCGATTGGCTGGTGCGGACGCTGAACCTGCCGTTCCGCGAGGCGCATCACGTCACCGGCAGCCTTGTGAAGCTGGCCGAGGACAAGGGGTGCGACCTGCCCGACCTGACGCTGGCCGACATGCGTTCGGTCCATGGCGACATTACGGGGGCTGTCTTTGACGTGCTGGGTGTGCAAAACTCGGTTGATAGCAGGGTAAGTTATGGTGGCACCGCACCGCGCAATGTCCGCGAACAGGTGGCACGCTGGACGGCCCGTCTGGGGAAGGAAGATCTGGGATGAAACGCATCGCTTGTCTGATGGCCGTGCTGGCCCTTGCCGCTTGCGGCGTTGACGGCCCGCCGCAGGCGCCCGATGCCACCCCTGGTGTCAGTGTGTCGGGCGAAATGCGGCTGGGCGTGGTGAAGGAGCTTTAGGCGATGTCCCCCTTGCGAATGATCTATCTGGCGCTGGCTGTCTGGGGCGCCATCCACCCTATGTACTGGTTTGTCAGCTACATGCGGGAAACCGGCACCGGCCTGTCGGGGCTGATTGACGCGTGGTATGTCAATGCCTCGACCACCGGCCTGACCTGGGATCTGACGATTGCGGCCATCGCGCTGACGGTCTGGATCCTGGCCGAGGTCTGGGCACGGCGCAACTGGACCGCGCTGATCGCTATTCCCGCGACCTTCTGCATCGGGGTGTCTTGCGGCCTGCCGCTGTACCTGTTCTTGCGCACGCGCCAGCCCGCTTAAGCCCGCTTCAAATCCCTTTCAGTCAGCAAAGCGCCCCCATGGATCACTTTCTGTATCGCAACGGCCAGTTGCACGCCGAGGATGTGCCGTTGCACGACATCGCCGAACAGGTCGGCACCCCGTTCTACGTCTATTCCACCGCGACCCTGACCCGGCATTTCACGCTGTTCCAGGAAGCGCTGGCTGGGATGGACCACCTCATCTGTTTCGCGATGAAATCCAACAGCAATCAGGCGGTGCTGCGCATTCTGGCCGATCTGGGCGCGGGAATGGATGTGGTGTCGGGCGGTGAGTACCGTCGCGCGCGTGCCGCCGGCGTGCCGGGCAACCGCATCGTGTTTTCCGGCGTCGGCAAGACGCGCGATGAGATGCATCTGGCGCTGACCGGCGGCATCCGGCAGTTCAACGTCGAATCCGAGCCCGAGTTGCTGGCCCTGTCCGAAGTCGCCAGCGGGCTGGGGGTGACGGCCCCCATCACCCTGCGCGTGAACCCGGATGTCGATGCAAAGACGCACGAGAAAATCGCCACGGGCCGCAAGGAAGACAAGTTCGGCGTGCCGATCACGCGCGCGCGCGACATCTATGCGCAGGCCGCGAAATTGCCGGGGATCGAGGTCATCGGCATCGACGTGCATATCGGCAGCCAGTTGACCGACCTCGCCCCGTTCGAGGCCGCGTATCTGAAAATTGCAGACCTCACGCGGCAATTGCGCGCTGATGGTCACCGCATCACCCGGCTGGATCTGGGCGGAGGCCTGGGGATTCCCTACACTCGGGGCAATGAGGCGCCGCCGCTGCCGCTGGATTATGGCGCGATGATTCAGCGCACCTTGGGCGATCTGGAGGTCGAGATCGAGATCGAACCCGGTCGGCTGATCTCGGGCAATGCGGGCATTCTGGTGGCGCAGGTGATTTACCTCAAGCAAGGCGAGGGGCGGGATTTCCTGATCCTCGATGCCGCGATGAACGATCTGATCCGCCCGGCGATGTATGGCGCGCATCACGACATCATCCCGGTGATCGAACCCGTGCCGGGGGCGGAACAATACCCCTTCGATATCGTGGGGCCAGTTTGCGAATCGGGCGATACCTTCGCCCGGCAACGCCACATGCCGCCCGTGGGCGCGGGCGATCTGATCGCCTTCCGGTCGGCCGGGGCCTATGGCGCGGTGATGAGCTCGGAATACAACACACGCCCGCTGATCCCCGAGGTTTTGGTCAAGGGCGATCACTTCGCGGTCATCCGGCCACGTCCGACCTTTGACGAGATCATAAACCGCGATACCTTGCCCCCTTGGATGTAGTCCACCCGATAGGGCGGGGCGACCACAGGTAAGGCAGCACTGCGGATGATGCGACACACCCCGGAACCGATCAGAAATGCGCTGCGCCGGACATGGGCGGGCATGCTGGCGGAACAGTTCTTTCGCACGTTCTGGCCGGTCTGGACGCTGGTCTTGCTGTTTGCCGCAGCATTGGGGCTGGGTGTGCAGGATGCGGTGTCGCCCGGCATTGCAACGGTTCTGGCACTGGGTTTCGCGGTGGCGCTGCTGGTGGCGCTGTTCATGGGCGTCTACCGTTTCGATTGGCCGACGCGCGGCGATGCGCTGCGCAGGCTCGATGCCTCGATGCCCGGGCGGCCCCTGTCGGCGCTCGCCGACAGTCAGGCGGTGGGGACGGCGGACCCGGCATCCGCGCAGGTCTGGCAGGCGCATTTGCGCCGCATGGCCGCGCAGCTTGCCCGCGCCCGGGCGGTGGTCCCCGACCTGAAGCTGGCCCGTTTCGACCCGTTTGCGTTGCGCTATGCCGCGCTGACGGGGGTGGTGCTGGCGGTTTTGTTCGGTGCGCCGGGCCGCGTGGCGGAACTGCCGCAGATCGCGCAGCTGTCCGGCCGGGCCGAGGCCGTCGCGCTGGGCCCCAGTTGGGAGGCATGGGTGCAGCCGCCGCCCTACACCGGGCGGCCCAGCCTGTACCTGAACGAAATTGACCGCGCCGCGCTGGAAATCCCGCAAGGCAGCCTTGTCACCACGCGGTTCTATGGCCAGGCGGGGGTGATGACGCTGTCCGAGGGGGTTTCGGGCCGCGAAGGTGCCGACCCCGCCGATACCGCGCAGGAATTCGAGGTTCTGCAATCGGGCCGCCTGTCGATCCGGGGGCCTGCCGGGCGCGAATGGGAAGTTACTGTGCTGCCCGATCAGCCGCCCAGCGTGGCGCTGGCAGGCGCGATGCAGCGCGAACGCGGCGGTACGATGCGGCAGGACTTCACCGCGAACGATGATTACGGCGTGACCGACGGCGTTGCCCGCATCGCGCTGGATCTGGACCGGGTCGACCGCCGCTATGGCCTGTCGCTGCCGCCCGAGGGTCGCGCGGCGGTGGAAATCCCGTTGCCGCTGCCGGTCTCGGGCTCGCGCGCGGATGTGACGGAAAGCCTGATCGACGATTTCTCGCAGCACCCCTGGGCCAATCTGCCGGTGACGCTGCACATGACCGCCATGGATGCGCGCGACCAGACCGGCACCTCGGGCGCGGTGCAGGTTGTGCTGCCCGGGCGGCGGTTCTTCGAGCCGATGGCGGCGGCGGTGATCGAGATGCGGCGCGATCTGTTGTGGAACGTGGAAAACGCCCCCCGCGTCGTGCAGGTAATGCGCGCGGTCAGCCACCGCCCCGATGAGGTGTTTCGCAGCGACGACCTGGCGCCCAGGTTCCGCGCGGTTCAGGACGTGTTGGAAGCCAGCCTGACCACCAGCCCCGATGCGCAGCTGGAACCCGAGGCGCGCGACCAGATTGCCGAATTGCTCTGGGATCTGGCCGTGGTGCTGGAAGACGGCGAACTGGCTGACGCCGCCGAACGCCTGCGGCGCGCGCAGGAACGCTTGGATGAGGCCGTGCGCAACGGCGCCGATCCGTCCGAGATCACCGAACTGATGGACGAACTGCGCGAGGCGCTGCGCGACTACATGCAGCAACTGGCCGAACAACCGCAGGAGCGTGGGGACCCCCAGCCCTCGGACGGTGAGCAGATGGAAATCACCCAGGACCAGATTCAGGAGCTTTTGGACCGCATTCAGGAACTGATGCAGGAAGGCCGGATGGATGAGGCTGCGCAACTGCTGGCCCAGCTTCAGGCGCTGCTGGAAAACCTTCAGGTTGCCGAAGGGCAGGGGCAAGGGCAGGGCGGACAGGGCCAGCCGGGGGCCGGGGCGATGCAGGATCTGGGCGATGCGCTGCGCGACCAGCAGGATCTGGCGGATGACACATTCCGCGAGCTGCAAGAAGAGTTCAACCGCGGTGACCCGCAGGAAGACGGGCAGAGCGGCGAAGGTGAGGACGGCGAAGGCCAGGATGGCGACAGCCCGGATGGCCAGGGCCAGGGCGGCGGGCAGGACCGCACCGGGCAGGGCGGTACCGCCGGAGATCTGGCCGAGCGTCAGCAGGCCCTGCGCGAGATGCTGCGCGAGCAGCAGTTGCAACCGCTGCCGGGCGAAGGCACCGCCGAGGGCGAGGCTGCGTTGCAGTCGCTGGAACGCGCCGAACGCGCAATGCGCGACGCTGAAGAGGCCCTGCGCAACGGTGACACCAGCGGCGCGCTGGACCGTCAGTCCGAGGCGCTGGAAGCCATGCGGCAGGGCCTGCGCGACATGGACAGCGCCATGGCGCAGGACCGCCGCGATGCCGCCGACGCGGGCGAAGGCCGGGCCGAGGGCGGGCGGAGCGAAGGCCGCGACCCGCTGGGCCGCGACAGCACCGCCAGCGGTGAGGTCGGGACCGATCAAGACATGTTGCAAAGCGACGACATCCAGCGCCGCGCCCGCGATATTCTGGACGAAATCCGCCGCCGCTCTGCCGAACTGGGCCGCCCCGAGGCCGAACTGGACTACCTGCGCCGCCTGCTGGACCGTTTCTGAACGGGGGCCAGTGCGCGTGGGGCAGTCAATGGCTCCGCAAGCGGATCTGGCGACGGGCAGGCCAGGCGACGGGCAGGCCAGGCGATGGGGGCATTGTTCAGATCAGGCACCCACGAGCACCGAGCACGCGCGCGTGACGGGCAGCGGGTGGAAAGCTTGCTTTGGGCGCTTGGGGCGAATGCCATGCGAAAGGGCGGCTATCCGGCGATCCCGCCCTCGGCCCAGGCGGTATCGCAAGGTGTCCGAAGCGGTGCGAAAGCGCGCAAAATCGCGGCCAACACAGGGGGGGCCGACGCATCAGCGCGGCACCGGCGAGCTTTCACCCCACAGCGATCACCGATCTGGCGCTCAATTGTTGCCTGTGTCGCTGTTCAGCGCCTCGGTTGCGCTCTGCATCAGCCCGTTGACCGTGTCCAGAACCCAGATTCGCATCAGGTCTACCGTGGCGGTGTACCGCTCCAGCACATCGGCCAGCCCGGGGATGGCATCGGCGAGGTTTGGGGCGGCAACATAGACTGCCGCAAGGGCCATCACCGCCGAGGTGACCATGATGAACCCGGTGGTGAAGCCCCGGCTTTCTGCCTCGTCGGTGGGTGGCAGCAGGTCCTGCCTGTCGCCATGCCGACGCGGCTGGGTAACGGGTTGCAGGGTCGAGCTGATGTCGTCGATGTCGGGCAAGGCGCGCCGCGCCGCCTGTTTGCGCATCTGCACCGGATCTTCCGGCGGCTCTGACACATCGGCTGGCAGGTCTTCCGGCGGCAGGGCGGGGGGGGCGCTGCGAACACGCAGGCCAAGGTCTGGTTGCGATTCCAGCGTGGCGCGTTCGCGCGCGCGCACCTGCGCCTCATAGGCCGCTTCCTGCCGCAAGATTTCCAGCGTTTCGTCATCGGCGGGTTTACGCTGCGCGGGCGCCGTTGGCACGGGTGCCTGCGGTGCCGGTGCCTGCTGTGCCGGGGGCGCGGGCGGGGCGTCGGCCCCGGTGGCCTGCGGGTCCCCTTCATCCCAGCTCGCGCTGGTGTCTTGCGTTTTCCATGCCGTCGGTTTGGGGATGCTCAACGCCTCGGGGCGCACGCGCGACGGGGTCTGAAACCACGCATGGCCACAGGCTGAACACTGCACGTCGCGTCCGGTGTCGGGGATGGCATCGTCACCGACCTCATAATGTGCGTCGCAGTTCGGGCAGATCAGCCGCATTGCATTCCCTTTTCATCGTGGCACAGCCCTCAGCCATTGGCTCTGCGCGCCGCTTGTTGTAGCAAGGGCGCGGTAGATATCCAAGAACAACTGCAATGCCTTATCAGGTGTGGATGCAAAATATGGGATCGGTTCGGGCGCATGCCTGTGTCACGGGCGTCTCGTGCCGGGGGCGGCGGATACATGCCTGCGGATGGGCGCAAGGGAATTTGGGGCAACCGACATGATCGTTCTGGACGCGGTGGCGCATCGGTACAGCGGGCAGGCGCTGTTGCAAGACGTGTCTTTCACCCTGTCGCCGGGGGCTTTCCACTTTCTGACCGGCCCGTCCGGCGCGGGCAAAAGCACCCTTCTGAAGCTCTGCTACGGCGAACTGATTCCGACGGGCGGGCGCATCAGCCTGTTTGGCGCTGATCTGGCCGCCATGCGCCGCGACGATCTGGCACAGACCCGGCAGAGCATCGGGGTGGTGCATCAGGATTGCCAGTTCCTCGACCATCTGAGCGTGACCGAGAATGTCGCGCTGCCGCTGGCAGCGACAGGGCGCAGCATTCCGCAGCAAGACATTGCCGACCTTCTGGGCTGGGTCGGATTGTCGGCGCAGGCCGATGCCCTGCCGCCGACGCTGTCGGGCGGTGAGCGGCAGCGCGCCGCCCTGGCCCGCGCGGTCATCATGTCGCCCAAGGTGCTGTTGGCGGATGAGCCGACGGGCAACCTGGACTGGGATATGTCGCTGCGCCTGTTGTCACTGCTGGTCGAGCTGAACCGCATGGGCACCGCCGTCCTGATCGCCACCCATGATCTGAACCTGATCCGTACGGCGAAATCCCAGACTGCCGTGCGCGTGCTGCGCATCGCCAAGCGGACATTGCAGACCGCGGGGACCGACCTGTGAGTGTGCGCGACCCCCTTGGCGCGCGCATCGTCCCGGCTGCCGGGCTGGTGGCGCGGCTGACTGGCGTGACGGCGGCGCTGATGGCGTTTCTGGCGGTCTTCGGGCTGGCGCTGTCGCTGGCGGCGGGCGGGCTGGCTGACCGCTGGCAAGATGCGCTGGCCAATACCGCAACCATCCGGCTGTCCGCCCCCGCCCCGCAAATCGACGCGCAGACCGGGGCCGTGCTGGAAGTGTTGCGCACCACGCCGGGTGTCGCCGCTGCGCGGGTGATGGAGGATGATGAACAGCGCCGCCTGTTGGAACCCTGGTTCGGCCCCGACTTGCCGCTGGACAGCCTGACACTGCCGCGTCTGATCGAGATCACCGAAGCCCCCGGGACCCCCTTCGATGCGATGGGTCTGCGTCTGCGCCTGACGGCCGAGGCGCCGGGGGCGGTGCTGGACGATCACGCGCGCTGGCGCCGCCCGCTGGTGATCGCGGCGGACCGGCTGCGGCTGCTGGGCGTGATCTCGGTCAGCCTGATCGCGCTGGGACTGGCGGGCATGGTGACGCTGGCGGCAATGGCGACGCTGGCGGCCAATGCACAGGTGATCATGGTTTTGCGGCTGGTGGGGGCGAAGGACCGCTATATCGCGCGGGCCTTCGTGCGCCGTTTCACCTGGCGCGCGTTTGTCGGCGCGCTGATCGGTGTGGCGGCGGGGCTTGCCGCCCTGCTGGTTCTGCCCGATACCGATACTGCTGGCGCGGGCCAGTTTCTGACGGATCTGGGGTTTGACGGGTTGGAATGGGCGCTGCCGCTGCTGATCCCGCCGGTGGCGGCGGGCGTGGCATGGGCCGCTACGCGGCTGGCGGCATTCCGCGCCCTGCGGGAGTTGACGTGATGCGATATGCGATTCAATGGCTGCGCTCGGTGGTGTTCATCGCGCAGATGTATCTTGCCCTTGCGGTCATCGGCCTTGTGTCGATTCCCTTCGCAATTGTCCGGGTGGATTGGGCGCAGGCGACGATCCACCGCTATTGCGCCTGGGTGCGCTGGACTGCGGGCTGGATGGTCGGGATCAAAAGCGAGGTCAGGGGCGAGATCCCGCAAGGGGCGGCGCTGATCGCGGCCAAGCATCAGTCTTTTCTGGATATTCTGCTGATCTATGACGCCCTGCCGCAGGCGCGGTTCGTGATGAAAAAGGAATTGCTGCGGATGCCGGTTCTGGGTTGGTACAGCCAGCGCATCGGCTGCATTCCGGTGGATCGCGGCAAGCGGGGTCAGGCCATTCAGGCGATGGTCACGGCGGCGCAGGACGGCCAGCACCCCGGGGGGCAACTTATCATCTTTTCGCAGGGAACCCGCGTCGCGCCGGGCGCGTATTTGCCCTACAAGGTCGGCACCGGGATCTTGTATGACCGGCTGGGCATGCCCTGCGTGCCGGTTGCGGTAAATGTCGGCGTCTTCTGGCCCAAGCGGAGCCTTTATCGCAAGCCGGGCCGCGCTGTGATCGAGTTTCTGGCCCCCATCCCACCGGGCCTTGCGCTGCGCCCCTTCATGGAGCGGCTGGAGGCGGATATCGAAGGCAATTCCAACCGCCTGATGGCAGAGGCCGGGTTTGATGTACCCGCGATGCCCCCACCCCCCGAAGGCCGATCTGACCGCATGTAAGGTTGGCCGTCGTGTTGGCGCATGACACTGCCTGCACCCTTTGGGCAAGCGTATCTCAGGCGGCCCGCGCTAGATGCGGAAGAACGGCTGCGCCAGCTTTGGCAACAGGCCCTTGAAGCGCAGCGGCGCGTCGGTCGCGGCCAGACAGATGCAATCGGGGCCTGGCTCGGCGATGGGGGTGTGGTTGGTTTCCTCGGTCGCGATTTCCACATCGCCGGGGCCGAAACGGTCGAAATCGTCGCGGAACGCGCCTTGAAGCACCAGCGTCAGTTCCAGCCCCCGGTGGCCATGGTCCGGCACGGCAGCGCCCGCCGGGATGTACAGCAGCCGGACCGACGCCTCTTTTGAGGTGGGCAGGATCGACTGGCGCACACCGCCGCCAACGCTGCGCCATTTCACCGCGTCCAGATCGCCGCCGACGTAATCGACCAGCGGCGCAGGGAACAAGCCGGTGCTGCGCGGGCGCGGGGCGCGCGCAGGTTCTGGCGGCATGTTGGTGATGCGCCGCATCGTCGCCTCGAAAGCGCCCTGGGACATCGCGGCGGGGGCCGCTGCGGTGTCAGTGGCTTCTTCCAGCATAGCGCCGCCCAGCGCCTCGAATGCGCCAAGGCGCGCGCGGCAATCGTCGCAGAGCGACACATGGGTCGCCACGACCAGGTTGAACGCCTCGGGCAATGTGCCTGCGGCGTAGCCAATCAACAGGGAGTCTGAGAGATGGTGCTCGATCATCTGGTGCTTTCTCAGTTCATCGCGTGGCGCAGCCGTTCCAGCGCCAGTCGTATTCGGGATTTGATCGTGCCCAGGGGCAGACCCGTGGTTTCGGCAATCTCGCTGTGGGAAAGATCATTGAAATAGGCGCGTTCGATCAACACACGCTGGTTTTCCGGCAAGATGGCCAGCGCCTGTTGCAAACGCAGGGTGTCTTGCTGCACGGCGATCACATCGACCTGATCGGGCTCGGGCTCGGGGCCCCAGGGCAGGTCTTCGGGTTCGGCGCGCCGTTGCTTGCGTATCATGTCGATGCGGCGGTTCCGCGCGATGGTGAAAATCCACGTCGCCACCCCGGCGCGGGCCGGGTCGAATTGCTGTGCCTTGTTCCAGACGGTGGCCATCACATCTTGCGCGCATTCCTCGGCCATCGACTCGGTCGTGCCGGATTTCATCAAGAACGCCTTGATGCGGGGGGCGAAATGAACGAACAACTCCTGAAATGCCGTCGCGTCCTGCGTCGCGCGGATCTTTTCGATCTGGGCGGTCCAGTCGGGTCTGGTGGCCTCTGCCTCTGTCACCTGCATATGCCCTTTGAACGAAACCGGATGAATGCGCTGGGCACCATGATAGAACGCCGTGAGGGGCGCTGCATCCGTTTTCTCAAAAGATTGTGTGATATCGAACATAACCACAATACGCCGCATGTCCTGTGTCGGATTAAAAATACTTGTTAATCCGCCTGCCGGGCACGGGCGTAAAAGAAAAGTAAACGAGGCGACAGGAGAGCGCGATACATGCCATTCGAATTGGTTGAGACCCCACCCCGGCGCATTGCCGTTATCGGGGCGGGCATATCCGGCATGGGCGCGGCCTATCTGCTGGCGGATACAAATGACGTGGTGGTGTTCGAGGCAGCAAAGCGCCTTGGCGGGCATGCGCGTACCGTCATGGCGGGCAAACGCGGCGATCAGCCGGTGGACACCGGGTTCATCGTGTTCAATTACGCCAATTATCCGCATTTGACGGCGCTGTTTGACCGGCTGAATGTGCCTGTCACCCAAAGCAAGATGAGCTTTGGCGCCTCTTTCGATGACGGACGCTGCGAATATCAGCTGGAAAACCTCGATACGCTGTTTGCCGTGCGGCGCAACGCGGTGAACCCGAAGTTCCTGCGCATGGTGCGCGACATCGTGCATTTCAACAAGGCCGCACCGAAGGCCGCGACGGATCCCGCGATGACCGTGCGCGACCTGCTGGACGTGCTGGGCACGGGGGCATGGTTCCGCGACCGCTACCTGCTGCCGTTTTCTGGCGCGATCTGGTCGATGCCCACGCAGAAGGTGCTGGATTTCCCCGCCGCTGCCATGGTCAGTTTCTTTGAAAACCACGCATTGATGTCGCATGAAGGCCAGCATCAATGGTATACGGTACAGGGTGGGTCGGTAGAATATGTGCGCCGGCTGGAGGTGCATCTGCGCAACGCGGGCGTCGATCTGCGGACCTCGGCCCCTGTGAACGCGGTGCGCCGCGTGGATCGTGGGGTCGAGGTGAAGGCCGCAGGCGGCACGTGGGAGTTCTTTGACGACGTGATCTTTGCCACCCATTCCGATGTGACCCTGTCGCTGCTGGCCGACCCTTCCGCGACCGAACGTGCAGCGCTTGGCGCCGTGCGCTACCAGACGAATGAGGCCGTGCTGCATTGCGACACTTCCTTCATGCCGGTGCGGCGCAAATGCTGGGCAAGTTGGGTCTACCGCGAGGCCAGCGCCGCCGACCGCGAGCGGATCAGCCTCAGCTACTGGATGAACTCTTTGCAACCCATCCCGATGGATGACCTGCATTTCGTGACGCTCAACAGCAACCGGCCCGTGCGCGAAGATTGCATCTATGATGCCACGACCTTTCACCACCCGGTCTATGACACGGCCGCGCTGGCCGCGCAAAAATCGATCCGCGCGGTCAATGGGACAGCCAACACATGGTTCTGCGGCGCGTGGATGCGCAACGGTTTCCACGAGGATGGCTTTGCCAGCGCTGTCGATGTCGCCGAGGCGATGCGTCGCGCGCGGCCCCGCGTGACGGCGGCATGAGCGTACTGGACCATATCGCAGGCCAGACTTTTCACGGGCGGCGCGGCGGCATCGGCAACCGCTTTACCTATGGCGTGGATTACCTGCTGTTCGACCCCGAGGCCGCGCTGTCCACCCCCGCGCTGCTGTCGCGTAACCGCGCCAACATCGTGTCTTTGCATGACAGCGACCACGGCGGCGACAGGGGTGCGGGGCGCGGCGCGCCCTGGGTGCGCGAGGTACTGGCTGCCCATGGGCTGACCCACGCAACCGACGGGCAGTTGTTGTTGCTGGCGCAGCCGCGCGTATTGGGTCATGTGTTCAACCCGGTCAGTTTCTGGCTGTGCCATGACACCGGCGGCGCGCTGCGCGCGGTGATTGCAGAGGTGAACAACACCTTCGGTGACCGGCATTCCTACCTGTGCCACCATGACGATCTGCGCCCCATCGGCCCGCAGGACCGGCTGGGCGCGGCAAAGGTGTTCCACGTCTCGCCCTTCCAGCCGGTGGCGGGGGATTACACGTTCCGTTTTGACATCACCGCCGACCGTGTGGGCATCTGGATCGAATATGGCCAGGACGCAGGCGGGCTGATCGCAACGCTGACCGGAAAGCGCGTGGCGCTGACCAATGGCGGGCTGCTCTTTGCGCTGCTGCGGCGGCCCTTCGGGTCGCGCCGGGTGCTGGGGTTGATCCACTGGCAGGCGCTGAAGCTGTGGTGGCGTGGCGCGAAATACCATCCAAGGCCCGAACCGCCAGCCGATCCGGTCAGTAAATGACGGGTCGTCCGGAACGCCTTCCCGCCTATGCGGTCTTTGCGGGGCTTCTGGCCATGGCCGGGCTGCCGATCTATATCCACGCGCCGAAATTCTACGTTGATGAGTATGGCGTTACGCTGACGGCGCTGGGATCGGTGCTGTTTGTGCTGCGGCTGCTGGATTTCGTGCAAGACCCCGCGCTGGGCTGGTTGGCTGCCCGGTCGCGGCGCATGCGCGGCGCGGCGGTGGCGGGCGCGGCGGGCGTGATGGCGCTGGCCATGCTGGGCCTCTTTGCCGTGCCGCCGCCCATCGCGCCGCTGATCTGGTTCGCCCTGACGCTGACCGCGCTGTTTTCGGCGTTTTCCTTCCTGACCATCTGTTTCTACGCCACCGGCGCGCAAAAAGCCGAAGGCATGGGCCAGGGCGGGCATGTTCGGCTGGCGGCATGGCGCGAAACCGGCGGGCTGATCGGCGTGTGCCTTGCAGCCGCCGCGCCGACCGTGCTGATCGCCGTCACTGACGCGCCCTTTGCCGGGTTTGCGCTGGGCTTCGTGGCGCTGACGGCGGTTGCCCTGTGGCTCATGGCGGCAGAATGGCGCGTGGGCGCAGAGATCAGCCTGCCCGGCGGCGGCTTTGGCGTCGTGTTGCGGGACGTGGTGGCACGCCGGTTGCTGCTGATCGCGTTGCTGAATGCGACGCCCGTGGCCATCACCTCGACCCTGTTCCTGTTCTATGTCGAAAGCCGCTTGCAGGCCCCGGGGTGGGAGGGGCCTTTGCTGCTGTTGTTCTTCCTGTCCGCCGCCGGGTCTGCCCCCCTTTGGGCACGGCTGGCCGATCGCTACGGCGCAAAGCCGATGCTGTTGACGGGCATGGCGCTGGCGGTGGTGTCCTTCGCCGCTGTGCTGACCTTTGGGGCGGGCGACATCGCGCCCTTCGCGCTGATCTGCGTGCTGACGGGCGCTGGGCTGGGCGCGGATCTGACGCTTTTGTCCGCGCTCTTTTCGCGCCGGGTTGCGGCGATTTCATCCGATGCCAGCCAGGGGTTTGGCCTTTGGGCTTTTGTCACCAAGGCAACGCTGGCCATGGCGGCGCTGACAATCTTGCCTGCGCTGGACTGGGCGGGATTCGCGCCGGGGTCCAACAATTCTCAATCCGCTTTGCAGGCTCTGACGTATTTATATGCAGTGGTGCCTTGTGTGCTGAAACTTCTGGCCATGGGGCTGTTGGCGCGCACGCCCCTGAACGGGCCCGGGCCGGTTGCGAAAGAAAGTTGAGCGTATGGATACTTTGCTGACCCTGATCCTTGGTGGCGTTCTGACCGGGCTGGCGCTGATTGTGGCGCAACGCTATGTCGGCTTCCGGTCGCAGGCCGCTGCCGATTATACCGACGGCCCGCCCATCGACATCCGCACGGCGCTGTCCGGCCCGATCTTGTGCGAAGGCGTGATTTATGGGCCGACCGGCAAGGTTTCCAGCCGCTTTGTCGCCGACATGCACGGGCGCTGGGACGGCAACAAAGGCGTCCTGAGCGAGGATTTTCGCTATGACAGCGGCTCGCAGCAGTCGCGCGAATGGCGCCTGACGCTGGGCAATGACGGCGCTATCCGGGCAGAGGCCGATGATCTGGTCGCGCCCGGCACCGGGCAGCAGACGGGATCGGCGCTGCGGCTGGACTATACCATCCGCCTGCCCGAAAGCGCCGGGGGGCATGCGCTGGACGTGACCGACTGGATGTATATGGTCGAGAATGGAACCGTAGTGAACCGCAGTCAGTTCCGTAAGTACGGGATCAAGGTGGCGGAATTGGTTGCCACGATGCGAAAGGTCGATGCATGAGAGAATGGGCAGGCAAACGCTATTGGCTGGTAGGCGCCAGCGAGGGGCTGGGCCGCGCCCTGGCCGAAAGGATGAGCCGCGCCGGCGTCGAGCTGGTACTGAGCGCGCGCAACGCCGACCGGCTGCAAGACCTGGCCGACAGCTTGCCGGGTACCGCCCATGTCGTGCCGGTGGATGCGAGCGATCTGGCGTCGGTGAAAGCGGCGGCAGCCGCGGCGGTTGCGGCGGCGGGCGAACTGGACGGTGTGGTCTATCTGGCGGGGGTCTACTGGCCGTTCTCTGCCAGGGAATGGGACGCCGAAAAGGCCGAAGCGATGTGCGACATCAACTTCACGGGCGCGGCCCGCGTGGTGGGCGCGGTGATGCCGGGGTTTATGCAGCGCGGGCGCGGGCATATCGTGCTGACCGGCAGCCTGTCGGGCTTTCGTGGGCTGCCCGGGTCCATCGGCTATGGCTCGAGCAAGGCAGGGGTGATGCATCTGGCGGAATCGATGCAATGTGACCTGCGCGGCAGTGACATTCAGGTGCAGGTCGCCAATCCCGGTTTCATCAAGACCCGGCTGACCGAGAAGAATCAATTCAGCATGCCCTTCCTCATGCAGCCCGACGATGCGGCGCGTGAGATGTTCGAGCATATGGGCACGCCGTATTTCAAGCGCAGCTTCCCCATGGTGTTCTCGTGGCTTTTCCGCCTGTCGCAGTTCTTTCCTGACTGGCTGTATTATCGGATATTCGGCGGCGGCAAGTAGGGGCAGGGGCTGCGCGCCGGCGCCAGCAGCGGTTGGCGGCAGGTTTGGTCCTGGGGCCTTGGCCGGGTGACACCTGGGCCGCGTTGTCTGAAAGGTCTGGTGGAAAGGGCCGACGCGATAGCTTCCCACAACAGCCCCCGGGGTCGAAGCCGCACGCACGACAAGTGGGTCTTTTTACTGTCGGCAGCAGGAGGTGGCCTATGCTGTGTCAAAATACAGCGTGCAAGCTGTGCGTTGTCCATAAAGCCCGGGGCCCTGATCGCCAAGGATTCTGGCTGGGAAAATCTTGCGCCCCCGAAGGGCGCTGAGGCTTGCCCTCAGCCGCCCCCTTCAATCCTCCTGCATCGTCTTTCGGAACGGTCCATAGCTGGTCAGCACCTCGATCTCCTCATCAATCGCGGCGCGCTCCTCCTCCAGGTATTGCGCGACGGCGGCGTGGAAATTGGGGTTGGGGAACCAGTGCAGCGAATGCACCGGACGGGGCAGATAGCCGCGCGCCAGTTTATGTGCGCCCTGCGCCCCGGCCTCGACCCGGGACAGGCCATGCTCCAGCGCGAAATCAATCGCGCGGTAATAGCACAGCTCAAAATGCAGACAGGGGTGATCTTCCACGCACCCCCAGTAGCGGCCAAACAGCGTGTCGCGGCCAATGAAGTTCAGCGCGCCGGCCACCCATTCCCCGTCGCGTTCCGCCAGCACCAGCAAGATATCATCGCGCAGCCGTTCCTGCGCCAGCTTGAAGAACGCCCGTGTCAGGTAGGGCGTGCCCCATTTGCGCGCACCGGTGTCTTGATAGAACTGCCAGAACGCATCCCAGTGTTCGGGCTGGATCGCATCGCCGGTCAGCGCGTGAATCGTGCCGCCAAAGGCATTTGCTGTGGCGCGTTCCTTGCGGATCGCCTTGCGCTTGCGCGAAGACAATGTGCCGAGAAAGCCGTCAAAGCTGTCGATCCCGGGGTTTTCCCAATGGAATTGCTGGGTGACACGGTGCAGATAGCCCGCCGCTACCCCACGCGCGGCCTCGGCTTCGGTGCAGAACGTGACATGGGCCGAGGATAGTTTGTTGTCCTCCGCGATCTGCGCCATGCCTTGCAACAGCGCCTCGGTGCCCAGGTCTTCGCACCCCGGCAGGGTCAGGAACCGCCGCCCCGTGGCAGGCGTGAAGGGCACCGCGCATTGCAGCTTGGGGTAATAGCGCCCGCCCGCGCGCTGATAGGCATCGGCGAACATGTGGTCAAAGATATATTCGCCCTGGCTGTGCCCCTTGGCGTACATCGGTGCCACGGCAATCACCCGCTCGCCGTCGCGCGCCACCAGATACTGCGGCTGCCAGCCCGTCCCCGCCCCGACCGAGCGCGAATCTTCCAGCGCCCGCAAGAACCTGTAGGTGGTGAAAGGGTCGTGCGCGGGGCCCGCGCCCGTTGCTGCTTCGGGGCAGGCGCAGGCGTCCCAGTCGGCGGGGTCGATCTGATGCAGCGCGGTATGCGCCGTCAGGCTGATGGATGTCTCGCTGACAGAGGTATGGGGGCCGGGATCTTGGGACATGGGCGCGCGGGTCCGTTGGTTGGGTTCGCCATCGCGGGGCGGTGTGACGCTGGGTCGGGTAGATCATCGCGGCGGGCGGGCCGCTTTGCAAGAAACGTGGCGCATCCGCCGCGCGGATCAAGGGGCAGGGCCGCACCCGGTGCAAAGAACCTGTGGCGGCGCGCGCGCGCGCAGAAGGGATGCTGGCGTTATGCCGCCCCGTCCAATGTCGGCAGATACCCTTCAAAGGTGATGTTGTCTGCGATCTTGCGCGCCGCAGCCTCGGCCCCGACGCTACGGATCGTCCAGCACAGCACCGGCACCTTGCGCGCGCGCAGGGCCGCGACCGGCGCCGCGCCCAAATCCGTCGCCTGGTGCGAGATGAAGGCCGCCCCCACTGCGTCAAAATCAGCGATGGCGCGCAGGTGCGACAGGCGGTCGGCGGGCACCCCGGGCCAGTCTGGCGCGGCAAAGTCACAGGTGACCAGTCCGCGCGGCAGGCCCGGCGCGAATCGGGCCATTTGCGCCATGCTGTGCGGGTTGAAGGACATTACGGCAGCCGGGCCGCTGTAGCGCTTCAGCACATCGGCAACGGCCGCTTCCAGCGGGCCGACGCCGTGGCCAAGCGCGCCGTCCTGATCCTTGATCTCTATCAGCAGCGGCATCGCGCCGCCGACCCAGTCGCAGACCTGCGCCAGCGTGGGGATCGTGTCGCCGCGACCGCCACGCAGCAAGGTTTGTCCCAGTTCCGCTGCCGCGCGCGCACGCACCGGCCCCGCCGCGTCGGTCAGCCGGTCCAGCGTGTCGTCATGGAACACCACCGCTTGCCCGTCGGCCGCGCGTTGCACGTCCACCTCGATCCCATAGCCCGCCGCCACCGCCGCGCGGATGGCGGCGGGGGCGTTTTCCACCCGGCCCGCGCCTGCGTCATGCAGGGCACGATGGGCCAGCGGGCGGGCCAGGAAGGCGGTTGGCAGAATGCTGGTGGTCAGGCTCATGCGATCTGAAATATCGCCTCCACCTCGACCGCGACGCCGCGGGGCAGGGCGGCGGCACTGACGGCGGCGCGCGCATGCCGCCCGGCATCGCCGAACACCGCAACCATCAGGTCCGACGTGCCGTTGATGACTTGCGGCTGTTCGGTGAAGTCTGGGGTGGAATTGACGAAGCCCGTCAGCTTCACCACCCGGCGCACCCGGGTCAGATCGCCGCCGCAGGCCGCCTGCACCTGCGCGATCAGCGCCAACCCGCAGGCCTGCGCCGCTGCGGCGCCCTCGGCCACCGACATACCGTCGCCCAGCCGTCCCTTGATCAGCCCGTCCGGCCCCTGCGAGATCTGGCCTGACACGAAAACCAGATCGCCGCTTTGCACGAATGGCACATAATTCGCGGCGGGCGCGGGCGCGGGGGCGTCGGGCAGGGCCAGGCCCAGTTCCTTAAGGCGGTCAAGCATCGGGTTGGTCATCGGTTTCTCCTTGGGGTGATTTGGGCGAAGCATACGCGATACGCGGGCGAATTGAACCCGGGATCAATGGCGACGGGGGCATTGTGCGTGTCAAAGGGGCAGACGCGCCCGCCAGATGCACCGGCTGCGACGTGTTGGCGTGCCTTTGAGCCGGGGGCCCTACGCTTGGGATCCTGGAAATTGCGATTTCCACGCACATTATTGCTGCGGCCCCCCGATGCACTGCCGACAATTCCATAGAGGATCAAACCCCACCTTACCGCCGTTTCGCCCGGGCCAGCATCGCAAGCTGGATGAACGTGCGTTCGATCAGCGCCATATTCGGCGCGCGCGACGCGGATCGCAGCGTCAGGTCCGTTTCGGTCAGGCGGCTCAGCGCGTCTTCCAGCCGGGGCAGGCCCCAGTCCTGCGCCTGTTTCAGCATCTTGTCGCGGCGCGGGCCAAAGACTGGCGGGCGCAGTTTCGCGATACCCGCCCCCGGCCCGCCGGGATCGGCGCAGGCGGCATGCAGCGTACGGAAGTGCCGCGTCGCCCCGATGCACAGCGATACCGGCGTCACGCCTTGCCCTTGCAGCCGTGCCAGCAGCGTGGCGATGTCGGTCAGCCGCGATTCGGCGACCGCATGCAAGATCTCATCCACATCCGCCTCTTGGCTGAGGGGGGCATTCACCTGCACCTCGGCGGGCGTCAGGGGGCTGTCATCGCGATATTTATAGAGCGCGATTTTCTGCACGGTCTGGCGGAAATCGCCGGGATCGAGGTTGCGCGACAATTCCAGGAGATCGGACAGCGCGTCTGGCGTGATGTCGCGCAAGCCCGCGTCGCGCAATGTCGCCTCGACCTCTTCGCGCGAGGGCGGGTCGTCGTAGAGACCGATGGCGACAGTGGTGCGCGCGCCCTCGAACAGCTTGCGCAGCTTAGACGTGGCTTTCAGCGCGCCGCCGGTGACGACGATGTGCGCATCGCCTGCCGCCCAATCGGTCAGCGCAGCGGCCAGCGCGTCGGTGATCGTGTCGGTCGCGTCCTCGACGAAGACCACGCGCGGGCCGGGAAAGAAGCCCTGCGCCTTTACCGCGTCATGCACGGCGGCGGCGTCCCGGCGCAGATCGCCTGCTTGCAGGCGGGTCAGCCGCATCTCGGCGTCGCCTTCGGGGCCGATCAGGGCGCTGATGACTTCTTGCCGGCGCAGGGCGACGCGCATTGCATCGGCGCCAAAAATCAACAGCCCGGCGCGTTTCGGGTCGGGCTGGGCGAAATAGCGGCTGGCGTCTCGGCCCGTAAGTTTCATGGGCAGGCTGGTTTCATGAGGGGGGCCACCGTCATGGTTGGGCCGGTTTGACCCAAGGGCGGCGTAGCGCCAGGCGCGGGGCAGCGCAGGCGCAACCTGCCGCGTTACGCATCACACGTTCCCTCATGGTGCGCGCCCGTCCAGCGCGATCATCAGCCGGGGCACCAGCTGGTCGGCCAGAATGCGCATCAGCCGGGCCTCGGCATCCTCGGCGGCGGAAAGCGTCGCCAACTGGGTGCTGGTGCTGGAATAAGCGGCGGTGCTGTCCACACGGCCCGATGCCACCTGCGTGCCGCCGCCCGTTTCGGTCAGGCGATAGTCCAGCGTCCCGGCCAGTTGAAACCGTGTATCGCCCAGATCGCGGACATCCGCGCCGCCGATGCGGCGCAGCATGATGGTATATCCCAGTTGATAGCGCGGCGCGGTGGCGCGGCCCAGCCGGTCCTCAAGCGCCGCGACAAAGGCAAAATCCGCGCGGGTCTGCGGGGCCGCAGCGGCCACCTGACCGCGCAGGGCCGCGCCCGTACCGCCGGGCGCATGCACCGGGGTGAAGCCGCAGGCCGCCAGCGCCGCGCCGGTCAGCAGCAGACATGCCGCGCGCCGGGTGACCCTGCGGCCCGTGACGAAGGCATGAGAATCAGACAACGACATTCACGATCCGCCCCGGCACCACGATCAGCTTTTTCGGCGTGGCCCCGGCCAGCGCCTTGATCACAGCATCATCTGCCAAAGCCATTTTTTCAACCTCTTGTTTGGTGGCTTCGGCGGGCACGGTGATTTCCGACCGCCGCTTGCCGTTGATCTGGATCGGCAAGATCAGCGTGTCGGCCACCAGCATCGCAGGGTCGGCCACCGGCCATGGGGCCTGCACCGCCAACCCTTCGCCGCCCAGCCGCGCCCAGATGTCTTCGGCCAGATGCGGCACCATGGGCGCCATCAACTGCGAAAGCGTGCGCATCACATGGGTCTGCGTGTCGGCCCCGGCCTGCGATTTCGACAGCGTGTTGGTCAGGCTGTAGAGATCGGCAATCGCCTTGTTGAAGGCGAAGCTTTCGATGGATTTCGTGATGCTGTCGATGGCGCGGTGCATGGCGCGCAGCAGGTCTTCGTCGCCCGAACCTGTATCGGCGGGCATGGCCGCAATCCGGTCAGCCAGTGCCCAGACGCGCGACAAATGCTTGAACGCGGCCTCGGCCCCCGCGCTGGTCCATTCTACGTCGCGTTCGGGCGGGCTGTCGGACATGACGAACCAGCGCGCGGTATCGGCCCCGAAGGCGGTGATGATATTCACCGGGTCCACCACGTTCTTTTTCGATTTCGACATTTTGGCGGAGGGGATGATGGTGACGGCCGTCCCATCGGCCAGTTTGCCGTCGGTCACATCCTCAGGCAGGTGATAGACCGCGCGGCCACTGGCGTCGCGGGTCAGATAGATTTCATGCGTGACCATCCCTTGCGTGAACAGCGCGTTGAACGGCTCGATCGCGCGGACGGGCAGGTGGCCGGTCTTTGCCATCGCCCGGGCGAAGAAGCGCGAGTACAGCAGGTGCAGAATCGCATGTTCCACCCCCCCGATATACTGGTCCACGTTCATCCAGTATTCGGCCTCGGCCAGATCGGTGGGCGTGGTGGCGCGGGGCGCGGTGAAGCGGGCGTAGTACCAGCTGGAATCGACAAACGTATCCATCGTGTCGGTTTCCCGCCGCGCGGGCGCGCCGCATTCCGGGCAGGTGCATTGGCTCCATGTCGGGTGCCGACCCAGCGGGTTGCCGGGAATGGAGAAGTCGATGGGCGCGCCGTCCTCATCATAAGGCAGGGCGATGGGCAGGTTTTTCTTACGCTCTGGCACCACGCCGCAGGTGTCGCAATGCACGACAGGAATCGGACAGCCCCAGTAGCGTTGCCGCGACAGGCCCCAGTCGCGCAGGCGATATTGCGTCACCCCGCGCCCGATGCCGCGTTCCTCGCAAAAGGCGATCGCGGCCTCGACCGCGTCGGCCCCGGTCTGCACCTCGGCGCCCGCGAATCCACGGATATAGCGCACGGGCTCGGTCTTTGGCGGCACGAAGGCGGTTCCGTCCACGGGGGTTTCGTCGTCTTGCGCGTGAAACACATCATGCACCGGCAAATCATACTTGCGCGCGAAATCCATATCCCGCTGGTCATGGGCAGGCACGCCGAAGATCGCGCCGGTGCCGTAATCCATCAAGATGAAATTCGCGATATAGACCGGCAATTCCCATTCCGTATCAAAGGGATGCCGCACGCGCAGGCCGGTGTTCAGGCCGCGCTTTTCCGCCTTTTCCAACGCTTCCTCGGTCGTGCCGGTGCGCCGGCAATCGGCGACAAAGGCGGCGACCCCGGCGTCGTGCCGCTCCAGATGCCGGGCCAGCGGATGGTCGGGCGACACGGCCACAAACGACGCGCCCATCAGCGTGTCGGGGCGGGTGGTATATACCTCGATCCGGTCAAACCCTTCGGGCGCGTCCACGGTGGAAAACGCGAATTGCAGCCCCCGCGACTGGCCGATCCAGTTCTTCTGCATCAGCCGCACCTTTTCCGGCCAATCGGGCAGGCCGTCCAGCGCTGCCAACAGTTCCGCCGAATAATCGCTGATGCGGAAGAACCATTGCGTCAGCTCGCGCCGTTCCACATCGGCGCCCGACCGCCAGCCCTTGCCGTCGATCACCTGTTCATTGGCCAGCACGGTCATGTCCACCGGGTCCCAGTTCACCACGGCATTCTTGCGGTACACCAGCCCGGCGGCCAGCATGTCGATGAACATCGCCTGTTGCTGGCCATAATATTCCGGGTCACAGGTCGCAAACTCGCGGCTCCAGTCGATCGACAGGCCCAGCGGCTTCATCTGTCCGCGCATCACGTTGATGTTGTTATAGGTCCAGTCCTTGGGGTGGCCGCCCTGTTCCATCGCGGCGTTCTCGGCGGGCATGCCGAAGGCATCCCAGCCCATCGGGTGCAGCACCGAGAACCCGCGCGCCAGTTTGTAGCGCGCCACCACATCGCCCATCGTATAGTTGCGCACATGGCCCATGTGAATGCGGCCGGACGGGTAGGGGAACATCTCCAGCACATAGTATTTCGGCTTTGACGGGTCACGCTGCGCGGTGAACACATCCGCCCGGTCCCATGCGGCCTGCCATGTGCGTTCCAATTCCTGCGGCTGATAGCGCGCGTCGTGCTGGCTGACCATGATCGCCCCTTATCGTTCTGAGTATGTCAGATATGAAAAAACCGGGCCTGCGCGGCCCGGTGTTGGTGTAGCGTCGCAGCGGCGGACCGTCCAGAGCGGGCGAAGGCCCCTTAAAGCCCGCGCTCGCGCACCCGCAACTGCCGTGCCCGCGTCAGAATCGCATCTTCCACCGCGCGCACCGTCTCGCGGCTGGCAGGGCCGCCGCGCGTGACCAGCGCCAGGTTCAGCGACCGGGCATCCAGCGCGGGGTCGGTCACCTGCACCGTGGCGCGGTAGGCCTGCCCGCCACCCGGCGGCGTGCCGAATCCGGTGACAAACACGCCCGAGAACGGATCAACCGACTGAACAGGCAGGAAATCCAGCACTTCCAGCGCGGCGTTCCAGATATAACGGTTCACTTCAACAGTGGTGTTGGGGTCGTCAACATTGGTGAACAGATCGAAAAACGTCGATTGCCGCTGTTCGGCCGGCGTCAGACGCTGCGGCTCGCTGCCCGCGTTCTCCGTCGGGGTGCGCGAAAACAAGGCACCCAGCCCGCCGCCGCCAGTCCCGCCACAGGCCGACAGGGCCAGCAAAAGCCCACCCGTCACCGCAAAACGCGCATATTTATGGAAGGTCATACCACCGGCCCCCTGATAACATCCATGTCACCTGTAGCCGAGCGACCGACACGGAACAAGGGGTTTCCGCCGCGCGCCGCCCCGAAGGCCGGGCCCCGGCGTGCAGTCCCGGGGCGGCGCAGCACCGCCACGATTCCCCCGGAATCTATAGAGTGTAGATTTAGAGCGCACGCCGCGCGCATCCCGTGCTCCCCGCTTCCCCGGGCCCCGGTGCGCCGACCCGACGCAGCGGCCCGACGCACCGGCCCGACGCAGCGAAGTGTCCGGCGCCCTCCACAGCGGGCGTGGCAATTCTGCACCACGATCTGGTACATTGACCGGGGGGTGTCCCTTCGTCTTGCAAAAAGGCCCGAAAGAATCGAAATAGATGCAGACCCAGCTTACAGCCAAGATGGGCAGATCCTTAATACACACGAGGGAAAACCAAATGAAAAACATTCTTCTTGCTTCGACCGCACTGGTCCTGTCGGCTGGCGTTGCTGCTGCAGACGTCACCGTAGGCGGCTCGGGCCGCATGGGCGTTACCTACGACAACAGCGCTGTTGATAAAATGGCGTTCACCAGCCGTATCCGTATCAGCTTCTCGGGTTCGGGCGAAACCGATGGCGGCCTGCAGTTCGGCGGCTCGATCCGCGCTGACAACGCTCCTGCTGGTAACGCTGGTACCGGTGGTTCCGTGTTCATCGCAGGCGACTTCGGCCGCATCACCATGGGCGACACCTCGGGCGCTGCCGAATACATCGTTGGCGACCTGCACGGCGTTGGCCTGACCGGCATCGGCGATCTGAACGAGAACGCCTACCTGTCGAACGGCGGCGCAGTTGCACGTTCCGCAATGCGCTACCAGTACACCCTGGACGGCCTGAAACTGGCCCTGTCGATCGACAACCCCGGTGGTGGTAACGAAGTATACTCGATCGGTGCTGGCTACGAATTCGACGGCTTCGGCATCGGTATCGGTCATGAGCGCAACAACGTCGCTTCGGCCAACCACACCATCGGTTACGTTTCGTACTCCCTCTCGAACGTCGACCTGAAGGCAACCTACGGTGATGCAACCGGTGCTGTGAGCGCTCAGTACGGTCTGTCCGCTTCGGCAACCTTCGACGCAGTTGGCGTGTCGGCATTCGTTCGTCGCGACTTCACCGATCTGACCCACTACGGCATCGGCGGCTCCTACGATCTGGGCGGCGGCGCAGCACTGAAAGGCGGCATCGTTCGTCAAGAGCTGGCAGTTGGCGACGCGACCCGCGCTGACTTCGGTATCGCATTCGACTTCTGATCCTAACCGATCAAAAGTTGCGGAAAGAGCGGGCCTTGTGCCCGCTCTTTTCTTTTGTGCCCGTCGCTTTGCCCGTCGTTTTGGACATGGCTTGCGAATGGTGCCGGATTTCGGCATGATCTGTTTCATGCCCATACCAAAACCATACCGAAACCATACGGTTTCCATACTGCTGTTTCTGGCGTTTTTGCCGGGTCCCGCACTGGCGCAGATCACCATGACTGGCGAAGCCCGGATGGGTGTGGTTGCCGCCGACAGCGGCCCCGATAAGGGCGTCAAATTTGACAGCCGTATCCGCGTCCGCCTGCAGATGCAGGGCCAGACCGACAATGGCCTGACCTTCGGGGTAGAGGTCGATCACGACGTGAACCGCCCCGACGCGCGCCCGCGCGGCTCGGTCTTTATCGGACAGTAACCCCATGACATTGCAAGATATCTCCGCCCGGCTGTCCGCAGCCGAACGGGCCGCAAACCGTGCCCCGGGCAGCGTCGACCTGATCGCCGTGTCCAAGGTTCAACCCGATTCCCGCGTGCGCGATGTGCTGGTAGAGGGCCACCGCAGCTTTGGCGAGAATCGCGTGCAGGAGGCCATGGGAAAATGGCCCGGTTTCCGCGATGAATTTGCGGGCGTGACCCTGCACCTGATCGGCCCGCTGCAAACCAACAAGGCGCGGCAAGCCGTTGAATTATTTGACGTAATCCACACGCTGGACCGGCCAAAGCTGGCGCAGACCCTGGCGCGGCTGGCGCAGGAGCGCGGTCAAAGCCCCGATGTTTTCATCCAGATCAACACCGGGGCAGAGCCGCAGAAGGCAGGCATCCTGCCCGAATCCGCCGACAGCTTCATTGCCGAGGTGCGTGCCCTGAACTTGCCGTTGCTTGGGCTGATGTGCATCCCCCCGGTAGAGGAGGATGCTGCGCAACACTTTGAAATGCTGGCAAAAATCGCCGCGCGCAACGACCTGTCAGGCTTGTCGATGGGCATGAGCGACGATTTCGAAACCGCCGTGGCCCATGGCGCGACTCATATCCGCGTCGGCTCGGCGATTTTCGGCGCGCGGATCAGCCCGCACTAGCGCCTTTTGCCGACCCCCAAAAAACGCCCGGGGCCGCTATGGGGCGCTGGTACGGGGCACTGGTATGGGCATTGGGCGTTTTTATACCTTGAATTCAGCGCATTAGCGCGCCGGTTGCGTCCCCGGCCATCGCAAATTGCGCGGGTTGGCCCATGACCAAAGCCCACCACAGCTTGCCGTTCGGATCTTGATGGAAGGCGAATCCCATCTCGCGGGGGCGCGTGTCCAGCAACACGACCCGTGTTTCCCGCGCGCCCATCCAGGCATTCAACGTCTCAAGCTCGGTCTCAAAGGTCTCGGAAATCAGCTCACCCGTCATCACGCCGGTATATCCCGCGCGCCGCGCGCGATCGACAGGGGACGAGCCATCGGAGCCAAAGTGCCAGGGCCGTTGCTGCACCGACATGTCACGCGCATGGGTCGCGGCGGCGCTGGTCAACTGCGCGTTCAGTTCCAGCGGCGCCAGCCCGGATTGCGCGCGCAGGGTGTTCATCGCATCGCGCATTCGCACCTGAACGCGGGAAACGTCATTCTCTCCAATACGATAGACCACTGGCAGCGGTCTGCCATCCGGGCCCATCCGCATTGCTTGGTTGGTGGTTTCGCAGGCGGCCAGCGCAAGAAGGGAAACGATCGAAAGGCTTAGAAAGCGGGTCATTGGCATGCGTCCATTTATTTTTCTAATGCTGCTTAGTTGGTATTGCCGCATAGTTCAAACGCAACTCTGCGTGAGTCGTGCCGACAGAATTGCACCTGTGTCGTCTGTGTAATACACTAAAAATCAAGAAAATAAGGGCAGGATAACTTTGATGTCTGAATCTGATCCGCAAGGTTCGAACCGTCGGCGATTTCTGACCGGGGCTGCCGTTGGTTTTGGTGCGTTTTGCGCGCCGATGCTGCTTCGCCAGACGGCAGTGGCACAAACCCTGATGGGTGACTCGACCGAGATGGAGACGAGTGTTCGCGAAACGACTCGGCGCAATATGTCGAGTTTCCGCACGGTGAACTGGCAAACCTATTTCAGTGATCTGCGGGGTGGGGCGATCCTGTGTGATATGGACAGCCGCGCAGTCCATTTCTGGTCGGCGGATGCGCGCACCTATCGCCTGTACCCTTCTTCCGTCCCGATGAGCGATGATCTGACCCGGCGCGGGCGCACCAGCGTGATCCGGAAAGTGGATGGTCCGTCGTGGGCGCCCACACCTTCCATGCGCGCGCGCAACCCGGCATGGCCCGCCTTCGTGCCCCCCGGCCCGGATAACCCATTGGGAACGCATGCACTGTACCTGTCCTGGCAGTTTTACCGCATCCACGGGACGCATGACACGCGCAAGATCGGGCGACGGTCGTCAAATGGGTGCATCGGTCTTTACAACCAACATATCGCCGAGCTTTTCAGCCTTGCGCAGGTCGGCACACAGGTGTTGCTAATTTGACGATGCCGCGAGAATCCACGCGAAATCACTGAGTTGCCCAGTTGCATTTCACAGGGCAAAATGGTTTCAACAAAGCACGACTTTTGTCTTGGGTGTCTGTGCCATTCTGTGAAATTGATGGCCACGGGCGATTACTGGAGGTTAACATGAAAAAATTCGCACTCGCAGCAGCGTTCTCGCTTGCAGCTACTTCTGCCTTCGCTGGCAACTACGCTGAGCCGGTCATCGAGCCGGAAGTGATCGTTGAGGACACGTCCTCTTCGGCCGGCGGGATCATCGTTCCGATCCTGCTTCTGGTTCTGGTTGCAGCAGCTGCTGTCAGCCGCTGATTCAACGCTAAGTTGAATCTGAAAAGGGTGGTGGGGAAACTCACCACCCTTTTTCTTTGCAACCAAGGCTATAGCGCGAGTCCAGTGTGGCGCCGGGAAGTTCAGATGCGCGGCACCGCGACGCCTCTGTCATCTGGTGATCCAACCTTGCAGATTCGCTTCGATCACTTCGCACAGCGCTGCAATATGGGCGACGTCATCGTTGAGGCACGGGATATAGGTAAAGTGTTCACCGCCGGCTTCCTCGAAGCTTTCGCAGATCTCTTCGTTGATCTCTTCCAGCGTTTCGATGCAATCGGCTGAAAACGCAGGTGCGATCACCGCCAGGCGTTTGACACCCTTTTCGGCCTGCCGCGCAACCTCTTCCACCGTATAGGGTTGCAACCATTCCTCCGGCCCAAAACGCGACTGGAACGTGGTGATGATGCGGCTTTCGTCCCAGCCGAGGTATTCGCGCAGCAGCCGCGTCGTTTTCTGGCACTGGCAATGGTAGGGATCCCCCTCCATCAGATAGCGCTTTGGCACGCCGTGGTAGGAGCACACCAGAACCTCGGGCTCTTCATCCGCTGCTTCCCAGCCACGCTTCACCGATTCGCCAAGCGCGGCGATATAGCTCGGCTGGTCGAAATAGGGCGGTACAGTGCGCGAGGCGGGCTGCCACTTCGCATCCATCAGCGCGCGGAAGAACTGATCATTTGCGGTGGCTGTCGTTGCGCCCGCATACTGCGGATAGAGCGGGAAAAACAGAATCTTCTCGCATCCCGCTGCAACCATCGCGGCGACTTTTGACTTGGTTGAAGGGTTGCCGTAGCGCATGCAAAAATCGACCATGACACCCTCACCGAAGCGGTCTTGCATTGTGGTGGTGATCTTGGCGGTCTGGGCCTTGGTGATGGTCATCAGCGGGCTTTCGCCCTGTTCGTTGTTCCAGATGGATTTGTAATTCGCGCCAGAGCTGAAGGGGCGTTTGGTCAGGATGATGAGTTGCAGCAGCGGCTGCCAGATCCACGGCGAATAGTCGATCACCCGGCGGTCGGACAGGAATTCGTTCAGGTAGCGGCGCATCGACCAGTAGTCGTAATTGTCGGGCGTGCCCAGATTGGCCAGCAGGATGCCGATTTTCGCCTGCGGCACCGGAGGATGGTCCGCGCCAGCATGCGCCAGCCGACCCGCGCCCGGAAGGTCCATATGGACGGGGCATCCCGTGGCGTGACGTGACTTTGCATCCAACATGGCGTGGTCCCTCATTCAAAGTGGCGCGGTGTATCTTTATCGCCGTGGACATATAGGCTTTTGGCCCGTGGTCAATCTGTCGGGCCGGATTCGTGGCCCCGCGCGGCAGGCAATGGTGTCGCAGCGTCGCCAAGCGGCGTTTCTTGCGTCTGAAGCGCGTCGGCCAGCCGGGCGCGGGCCGTCCCGGGGCGCAGCGGTTGCGGCTGGTCCGCCGACGGGGCCCAACCCGTCAGGTAGATGCAATCGAAGCTTGCAAGAATACGATTGTCCGGGGCCGGGTAATTCGCACGATAGAGGGTTTCGGCCTGGTCGATCAGGCCGCGCGGCGCAGGTCGGCGCAGGCGTTGCATTAGCGCGTTTCCCTCGCCCATGGCGCGCAGATCGGCCGCCAGGTGCCGCAGGTCGCGGTAGCTGGCGGTTTGCAGCACGCTGTCGGCCACGGGTAGCGCGAAGCCCGCCCTTTGCAGCAGTGCGCCCAGATCGCGGATTTCGGCCATGGGCAGCACGCGCGGCGACAGGCCGCCGGTCAGCGCCACCTCGGCCTCGGCCAGCGCGCTGCGCAATTCGGACAGGGTTTGGCCGCCGGGCAGGGCTGCCAGATACATGCCGTCGGGCAGCAAGGCCCGGCGGGCCTGCACGAGTTGTCCCACCGGATCATCCGCCCAATGCAGGGTCAGCGCGTCAATGATCAGATCATGCGCGCCGGGTTGCAGGTCAAGGATCTCCCCATCCGGTACGAGCGTCGCGTTGGGCAGAAAATCTGCCCAGAGATGGGGGAATCCGGTGACGATCGCGGGCCGCGTAAAGGTTCTGTTAACCTCATTCAGTCTTTCCTGAAACTCGGCGGCGATATGGGTGTGGGCGAAGAAATCCCCGTTTTGCAACGCGCGTTGGCGGTTGCGGTTCAGGGCGGATCGGTCGGTCAAGGCGGGGGGGCGCGTCATCAGAGGGCTTTCATGCCGGGAACCATTGCGGGGTATTTAGGAGGGATGGGGTGAAATTGCAAAAGCTGACCCTGCGCCATGTGCTGCGCGTGGTGTACCCCCCGCAATGCCTGACCTGCGACACCCCGACGGTAGAAGAGCATGCGTTGTGCCCTGCGTGTTGGTCGCGTGCCGGGTTTATCGGTGGGCTGGTATGCGACGGTTGTGGGATACCGCTGCCGGGCGAGGCGGTGGGCGGGGTCCTTTGCGACGATTGCCTGACGCTGGCGCGGCCGTGGACGCAGGGCCGCGCGGCGATGCTGTACGGGGATCGTGCGCGCTATATCGTGCTGGGGCTGAAATATGGTGACCGGCTGGATTATGGCATCGCCTGCGGGCGCTGGATGGCGCGGGCAGTACAACCAATGCTTCAACCCGATATGCTGGTCGTTCCGGTGCCGCTGCATTGGCGTCGCTTCGCGCAGCGGCGCTACAATCAGGCGGCGATCCTGTCAGCGGCGGTGGCGCGCGTGCTGGGCGCCGAGCATTGCCCCGATCTGCTGGTACGGCCCCGGCCGACCGGGACCCAAGATGGGCGGGGCCGGATGGGGCGGTTTGACAATATGCAGGCCGCGCTGATTCCGCATAAAACCCGGGGCGTCCGGGCTGCCGGGCGCAACATCTTGTTGGTGGATGATGTCATGACCTCGGGCGCAACATTCGCCGCAGCGACCGAGGCCTGCATCGCGGCTGGGGCGGCGTCGGTCCGGGTTGTGGCACTGGCCCGCGTTGCGCATGCGGATTAAATGCGTATGATCTGGCAGACCGCAGATAAGCGAAAGGCTGGATCATGCAAACAGTTGAACTCTATACCTCACCGCTGTGTGGCTTTTGCCACGCGGCCAAGCGCCTGCTGACCCAGAAGGGTGTCAGCTTTAGCGAAATCGACGTTCTGTCGTCGCCCGATCAGAAGCCTGAGATGATCCGCCGCGCCGGTGGCGCGCGGACCGTGCCACAGATCTTCATCGGCGACACCCATGTTGGCGGGTCGGATGAACTGCACGCGTTGGAGCATGCGGGCAAGCTTGACGCATTGTTACAGGGCTAGGACAGAATGCGCGCTGGGGGGAGGCAGCTTTTCGGTTCGAGAGATCCGTTAGCGACGCTGAAAACGGTGCGCGTCGCGGCGCTCCGGCCCGGCGTGCACAAACCTGCGCCGGGCATCGTCTTTCCTGATTTGCAGCGGGTACCTGCCGCTGATGCGCCGCGCCGGGCACCAGCCCTGGCCCAATACCGGCGCGCCGAGGCCGCGTGATGGAACGTCACGACGATCTTGCCGCCGCCCTCTTCAGTGAATTGTTCATGGCGGACCAGTTGGCGCGCAACCGGATTTCCCGGGTTCTGCCCAAGGGGATGGAATTGTCGCATTTCGGCGTGCTGAACCTGCTGGCCCGCGCGCAGGAGGAACGTACACCCGCGCAACTGGCACGGTCGTTCCATGTGACGCGGGGCGCGATGAGCAACACGCTGGCAAAGCTGGAATGGGCTGGATACATCCATGTCCGTCCCGATTGGGACGACGCGCGGCGCAAGTTCGTGTCGATCAGCCCCGCCGGCCGCACCGCGCGCACTGCCGCGCTGCAATCCATCACCCCGCTGATTGGCGAACAGGTGCGCGGGCTGGGTGCGGCGCGCGTGCGGGCACTGATCCCGGTGCTGCGCGAATTGCGCGCCAGCCTGGAGGGCGATCTGTAACCGCCCCCTTACCCGTCGAGGTCCGCCCGGGTCAGCCTTTGCGAAAACTCTGCGCCGATTCGCGGATGGCGTCATACTGGCCGCCGGGCCGGTATGCATAGAGATAGGTCGGCAATACCGCGCCCATCGGGGTCGGGGTGATCCCCAGGTCCTCAAAGCGCATGGTTGCGCCGCTGACCACGTTGTCGTGTTTCAGGTTCTGCACTTGATCGCGCGTCAGAAGGGTATTGCGGAACACGCCCAGTGTCAGGGCCTGCGCGAAATCCAGCGCGCCGCCCATGATGGTCGCAGCAAAGAACGGCACGTTGAGCAGGATACGCTTGCGGCGTATCTCTGCCAGCATGATCTGCATCAGTTCGCGGAAGGTTTTGACATCGGGCCCGCCCAGCTCATAGATGCCGGGCTTTGCCGTGCCTTCAACGCCCATGACGGCGGCGCGCGCGACGTCCTCGACGAAGACCGGCTGGAACCGGGTGCCTGCGCCCACCATCGGCAGAACCGGACCAAAGCGGGCCATGCCGGCAAAGCGGTTGAAGAACCCGTCTTCGGGGCCAAAGATGATCGAGGGGCGCAGGATCACGGCATCGGGGAATTGCGCCAGAACCGCGGCCTCGCCCTTGCCCTTGGTTTCGGCATAGATGCTTTTGGCCCCCGCGTCGGCACCGATCGCCGAGATTTGGACCATGCGCGCCACGCCAAGGTCTGCTGCGATCCGTGCGACGCGTTCGGCCCCGTAGTGTTGCACCAGCCCGAACTTGTTTTTCCCGGTCTCGGCGAGAATGCCGACGCAGTTCACGACGGCATCGGCACCTTGCATGACTGCGCGCACGGAATCATCATCGCGGATATTGCACAGGACGGGTTCGACCTGTCCGACGACGCCGTAGGGTTTTACATGGATCGCTTCATTTGGGCGACGCACCGCTACGCGCACGCGCCAGCCTTGTTGCGCCAGTTGCTGGGCGATGTATCGCCCGACAAAGCCGGACCCACCATAAATCGTCACGAGTTTCGACATGCAAACCTCCGGTTCTGAATGTTCCCGTAAATAGCCCTCAGGCGGTTGGGGAACAAGGTAAAACACCGGAATTGAAATTTATGCGATTTCCCCGTTGACAGTATTATGGGGCAAGGATAGTAGACCGCCTACGCAACCTGCCCAGGTGGCGGAACTGGTAGACGCGCTAGCTTCAGGTGCTAGTGCTCGTAAGGGCGTGGAGGTTCGAGTCCTCTCCTGGGCACCATTTGCGTCAGACAAACCCTTGAATTACTTCGGTAATTCAGGGGTTTTTCATTTCCAGCCCCTTGAGTGTGCCGCGTTTGTTGTCTGTGCGCCGACCGTTGTCATGAGCGTTCATTGAAGGAAAATCGGCGGACTGGCTTCGTATCTTGCATGGTGAGCTGCCGCATTCCCGATAATGCGACTTTTGCGTTTCCATGCGTTGTCTTGGAAGGGCATTCCTGCCAGCCTTGGCGTCCCGCTGTTCGCCGTGTCGATGTCAGCCGTGCGCTGCCAAACTGGGCCGCAGCAGGGGTGGATGTGGCGTCAAGATGCTCTTATCCCAAAGGGCGCTAACCCGCCGCGCCTCATCTTGCAAAAGATCGACAAAGCGGGTGGCGGCGCTGCTCATCGGGCTGCGGATCGGTTCGATCAGCATCAGGTCAATATGCATCTCGGGGCTGGTGATCGGGTTTACCGTCAGTGCCCTGGGACCGCCAGCGTCGGACATCATGATCGCGGGCAGGATGGACACCCAATCGGTCTGCGCAACGAAGTCCAAGGTCCCCAGCATGGCGTCCAGTTCGACGATCTGGGCAATCGTAACATCATTGGCGTTGCAGTAGCTTTCGATCGTATGGCGCCGAATATTGGTCGCACCGGGGACAACCATTTTCAACGGGCCCAGTTCCGACAGACGCACGGGGGTGAGGGGGACTATGCCACTGTCGGCGCGGGAGACCAGAACCTCGGGCGTGCGCACAAAGAAGCGTCCGCGCACGCCAGACGCGGTGCTGCCCGACGGGACGATGGCACAATCCAGTTCGCCGGCCTGCACCATCTGGGTCAGGTTGGCGCTGTAGCCCTCGGTGATCCGCAGGTTCACATTTGGCGACTGCTCTATAAAGGTATTCATTGCGGGGGCGAGCGTGCGACTGGTGATCGTAGGCATCAGTCCGATACGCACCTCGCCCGTGTCGCTTTTTGCGAAACGGGCAATATCAGTTCGCGCCATGGCATGGACCCGAAGCACTTTCAGGCAGTTGCGATAGAAGCTTGCGGCAGCCGGGGTCGGCGTCACGCCGCCGCGTTCGCGCAGGAACAATTGAACACCCAGCGTATGCTCCAAATTGCGCATATGTTGTGACACGCCGGACTGCGTTGCATTTTCACGCTGCGCCGCTGCGGTGAATGACCGTTCTTCATAGGCGGCCACAAAAATCGACATATCCCGAAGACTGCAAAGCATGACCATTCCCCTTATTCACGAGACGTATTCAGAGGGCCGTTTCCCGCTGCGACACGGCTTGTGCATTATTCTTTCCGGTCCGTTCCAGAAGCGAAGTTGATGTATCACGGAATAGAAATAATACGGATACATCTAAGATGCGCGTCGCCAGAGGGTCAAGCATATTGATGCTTTAGGCAAGATTCCTGGCTTTCAGCCAGAGGTTGACTGCAAAAGAAAATGGTGCCTTGACAGAAGAAGGCGAGTTCTTGATATTTCACAGCAGGAGAAAGATTGCCTTTGACGCCGCCTTCCACAGCCCGTCCGTCGCTGGACGAAAGGGTGGCAGGGTATCGGCGCAAAAGGCATTCGGAGGGGGCGACAGTGTCAAACGATATCGGCTTTATCGGGCTGGGTGTGCTGGGCAATGCCATAGCGCGCAACATCGTTGCCAGTGGGGCATCGGTGCTGGGTTATGACCGCGATGCCGCAGCACAATACGCGGCAGTGGCCGATGGTGTGACGCCTGCGACCGACGTTGCCGCGGTGGCCGCGCAATGTGATGTTGTGTTCACCTGCCTTCCGCACGGAAGCGCCGTGCGGGCGGTCGTTGCCCAGATCGCCGAGGTCAGTAACCCCGGGCAGATCATCGTGGAGCTGAGCACGCTGTCGATTTCCGATAAAGATGCGGCCCGCGCCGCTTTGGTTCAGACAGGGCGGCGCGTCTTGGATTGCCCGGTCAGCGGCAATCGCATCATGGCGTTGGCCAAGGGTTTGACCGCGTTTTGCAGCGGCGACCGGTCTGATTATGAGGCGGTACGCGATATCCTGCTGACGTTTTGCCGCAAGGAGCACTACGTCGGTGCCTTTGGCAACGGATCAAAGACCAAGTTTTGCGGAAATATCTTGAATTTGGTGCACAACACGGTTGCCGCCGAAGCCATGGTGCTGGCCATCAAATCGGGATTGGACCCGCAGATGTTCCATAGCGTCATCAGCGGTAGCGGGTCCAGTTCCGGCATGTTTGAAGTGCGCGGCAAGCTGATGGCGGATAATGACTATGCCGTTGAGGGCATGAATTTTTCCGTACCACTGAAGGATTCGCAGATCATCGCGGATCATGCTGCCAGCGTCGGGACGCCCATTCCGTTGTATCAGGCGGCGCTGCAGTTTTACCACGCGGCAGCGGCGCAGGGCTTGGCGCATCTGGACGCCGCTGCGGTGTGTCGTGTGATGGAGCGCAACGCCCAGTGCGAGCGCCCAGCATGATCATGGCGCTTTCCGCAAACAAGCTGAAGGGGACATGTTACCTTGGTTCTTTCGCTCTTGGCGGTAACTGCGCCTGTTCTGGTCATCATCGCACTTGGCTATATCTGGACGCGCTTCGAGATGCCGTTCGACAACGCGACGATCGGCAGCCTGGTGCTGCGGGTCGGAACGCCATGTCTTATTTTCTCTACGCTGACACAGGCAGAAATTGCGCTTGGCGAAATGGGGGTGATGGTGGCGTCCGCCGTGTTGGTGATCGCGGCCTCGGCGGCGCTGGGGGCTTTGGTCCTGGTGCTATCCGGGCTTCCGTTGCACACTTACCTTCTGGTCGCGATGCATGGCAATTCGGGCAACATGGGGTTGCCGTTGGCCGCAATGATTTTTGGCGTCGACGGGCTGGCGCTGGGGATCGCTTACTTCACGGTAGTTGCAATATCACAAAACACCCTCGGCCACGTGATCAGCGCGGGGCGATTAGACCTGCGATCATTCCTGGGTCAGCCGGTGCTCTATGCCAGTGTCGTAACCGTCGTGGTGTTGGTGAGCGGGTTTGCCGTGCCGCAGTGGATTGCGCGCACGACCGAACTGTTGGGCGGAATGGTCATTCCTGCAATGCTGTTGCTGTTGGGCGTGGCCCTTTCACATCTGAAAGTCGCGGATCTGCGATTGGCAGCGGCCATGTCGTTGATGCGGTTCGGGGCCGGCGCCATTGCAGCCATCGCGCTGATATTGGCGTTGGGGCTGCGCGGCCCGGAGGCTGGCGTGGTTTGGGTCATGGCGACGATGCCTGCCGCCGTGGTCAACGTGATTTTCGCCGAGCGGTATGGCCGCGACCCCGAACGCGTGGCGGGCACGATTGTCGTATCGACGGTGGGTACGCTGGCCGGACTTCCGTTGATTGTCTGGGCCGCAATGCGATTGGCCGCATGACGCAGGGTGCAAAGGGAATATCGGAATGAAACAAACGTCATCGGGCAGCGTTCTGATGCGGCTGAATTTCAATTCGGGTGTGGCGTTGGTGTGTATCGTGCTGGGTATCACGATATGGCTGCTGATCCCGTACCAGGTGGCAGAGCCGCCACGCTTTTTCGGGCGGAGCAGTGCTGGCATGAGCCCGAGTATGTTCCCACAGGTCATTTCAATCGGGCTGGTGCTGGTTGGCGGATGCTATCTATTTGCCAGCCTGGGAATGACCGAGGTAAGCGGGTTTCGCGGATTGCCGCTCACGGCCTACATCAACCTTGGCGTGATTTTGGTGGCGATGATTGCCTATGTCGCCCTGTTGCGCCCGGTGGGGTATGTCGCGTCCAGCATGGTCGTGGCGACATCGATTTCCTTCTACTACGGATCGCGCAACCCCGTTGGCATCGGCATCACCGGCATTCTGGCACCGCTCTGCATCTACTATCTTTTCACGCGGTACCTCAGCGTTTCGCTGCCACCGTTTCCGTGGGGCTGACCATGATTGATACGCTTACCGAAGCCATCCAGCTGCTCATGCGCCTTGACGTGATCTTGATGATCTCGGCGGGGATGGTGCTGGGCATGCTGGTGGGCGCGCTGCCGGGGTTCACAACCGTCATGGCCATGGCAATTGTACTGCCGATATCATTCTTTCTGGAACCGATCCTGGGCATTCCGTTCCTGATCGGCGTCTACAAGGGTGGTATTTTTGGCGGCAGTATTCCTGCAATTCTGGTGAATATCCCCGGCACGGGCGCATCGGTTGCCACCACGCTGGACGGTCCAGCGATGGCGCGCAAAGGCCAGTCACGCAAGGCGCTGGAAATGGCTTTGGTTGCATCTGCGGTGGGGGATTTCCTCTCATCTTTTGGCACCAGCCTTGTCATCGGGGTGATCGCAGCGATCGCGCTGTTGATCGGCCCGCCAGAGATTTCGGCGATCTTGATCCTGAGCTTGCTGATAATTGTGGTTTCCAGCTCGGGGAGTTTTCTCAAGGGAATGATCATGCTGCTGATCGGCATGTTCCTTGCAACCGTCGGCCAAGATCCTGTCGGAGCGATGGTGCGCTTTGATTTCGGGTTTCACCCGTTGCAGGCGGGCATTGATTTGTTGCCGTTGATCATTGGCCTGTTCGCCATCCCCGAGATCTTGCTGGCGATTGAACATCGCCGCGCCAATGTCGTTGATCCGGCACATGCCAAGGCACAGGGTGAACGGTTGAAATGGTCGGAAATCATGCAGTGCCGTCGCACGATCTTGCGCTCAACGGCGATTGGCGGTGTTATCGGCATGATCCCGGGCGTGGGCCAGGTCGTGGCGGCATTCATGGGCTATTCGGCAGCAAAAGGCGCATCTTCGCACCCCGAAACCTTCGGCAAGGGCGAGATCGAAGGCATCGCGGCGCCTGAAGCTGCCAACAATGCAGTCAATGGTCCGACGATGGTGCCACTGCTGACGTTGGGCATTCCGGGGGACAACATCACCGCCATTTTGCTGGGGGCTTTCGTGGCGCAAGGGTTGCGACCCGGTCCGCAGATGTTTCAGGAACAGGGCGTTCTGGTCTACGCGATCTTGCTCTCGATGTTGATCGCCTGTGTTTTGCTGCTGGTGATCGGATACATACTTACCCCGGTTTTCGCGCGGGTCGTCAGTATCAACAAGGCTTATCTGGTCCCACTGATGCTGCTGTTCGCGGTTGGCGGCACCTATGTTTATCGGTCGAACCCGATGGACCTGTATTTCATGATCGGCTTTGGGGTGTTTGGCTATGCCGCGCGCAAGTTGCATTTTGATGTGACGCCGCTGGTCATGGGATTCATTCTGACACCACCGCTGGAATATGCGTTGGCGCAATCGGCGCTGCTGTCGCGTGGGGATCTGTTTGGGTATCTGATCACGTCGCGGCCCATCACGGTTGTCGTTCTTATCCTGACACCTTTGCTGATCTTCTGGATCGCCAACCGACAAAGACGGCAGGCGCGTGCAATCAAGTGACTTGCCCGCGCAAACCGAAACGAACGAACCACTGGAGGAGGAGAAGAGAGAATGAAACACATGAAAACAATGATCTGGGGCATGGTGACTGCGCTCGGACTGGCAGCGGCGCCGGTCAGTGCGCAAACATTCCCCGAACGCCCCATCACCATGGTCATCCCCCTGGGTGCCGGGGGCTCGCATGATCTGAACGCCCGGGTCATCACATCGGTGTTGCCGCAAATCCTGGGGCAACCCGTTGTGGTGCAATTGATGCCGGGTGCAGGTGGACAGACCGGTACGGCGGCGGCAGCGGCGGCGCCCGCTGATGGCTACACTTTGTTGTTCACCCACAACTTCATTGATGAACTGCAGCAGTTTGTGACCACATTGCCCTACACGCCAAACGAGGATTTCGTTGCGGTTTCGCGCACCAATACGGCGCAGCCGGTTCTGGTTGTGCGCAATGACAGCCCCTTCCAGACCTTCGAGGAATTGGTCGAACACGGGCGCGAAAACCCTGGTGACATGCGCTTTGGCCACAGCGGCAACTGGGGCGCATTCATGGTGCCCGGTCTGGCGTTGATGCAAGAAGCGGGCGTCGATGTAACGCTGATCCCGTATCAAGGCGGTGGCCCGGTGATTCAGGCGCTGCTGGCAGGCGATGTTGACTTTACCTTTGCGTTCCCGTCGGTGCTGTCGGGTCAGGACCTGCGCGCGTTGCTGGTCGTTGGCGAAGATGCAATTCTTGATGGTATCCCAACCACAACCGAACTGGGCTATGACCTCGTGTCCGAAATTGGTGTGATGCACCGCGTGGTTCTGGCCCCGGCTGGCACGCCGGATGACCGATTGGAAGTTCTGCGCAATGCCTTCGCACAGTTGAACGAGGATCCGACGTATCTGCAACTGTTGCAACGGCTGGATGAAAATTCGGCGATGATGGACGGGGCGGAATATAACAACATCCGTCTGGAGCAAGCCGAGAGCTACCGTGCGCTGGTCGAGTCCTTCACGCAATAAGGGCTTTCGCGATCCGGTTCGCACCGGGTAGCATTTAGGACGGTCCCGTGCTGCGGGGCCGTCCTTTTCATTGTGCTGAGGGGGTATCCAGTTGCCCGACAAGCTGGTCATAAGCCAGATACAGCCGCGTAAAGTCTTGTGTCATCATGCCCAGCGGCCCAGCCTGCGCCAACAGTGCGGCGGTCAGATTGACATAGGGGGAAGCCTGGTCCAGATCGGCGAACAACGCGCGCGCCATGTCCAGGTCCTTGGCCAGATTGCCAGCAACTGAACGGCCATCATAGGTGCCTGACACAATGTGATCGGGAAAGCGCCGCTCGCTGACAAAACTGCGCGCATTGCCTGCATTCAATACCTCTACCGCGCGCTCCAGCGGGATGCCGGCCGCCGTCGCCGCGCGACACCCTTCGGTGGTAGCAAGAAAAATGGTGTGGCAGATCATGTTGTGCACCAGCTTCATCGTATGGCCGGCGCCCGCAGGACCAACGTGGAAAATCTGTGCCGCGATCTGGTCCAATGCGGGTTGCGCGCGCGCCAGTGCGTCGTCTGAGCCGCCGATCATCAGTGTCAGGCTCCCACTTTGGGCCCCGGCTGCGCCGCCGCTCATGCCAGCGTCCAGATATGCCGCGCCACAGGCTTGCGCCCGGGCGGCCAGATCTTTGGTTGTTCGCGGGTCCGATGTCGTAAGATCCACCATGACCCGGCCGGGCGGACCATCCAGGATGCCCGTTTCGAACAAATCCGAAATCTGGGCACTACCGGGCACGGCGAAGAACAAGATGTTACATTCTGCGACGGCCCTGATCCCCGCCTTGCAGTCCGAGAATGGCGCAAGTGCGGCCTCGCGGCTGTCCCAAACCGCGCCCAGCAACCCGGCCTGTGCCAGTTTCGCCGCGATGCCAGCGCCCATGTTGCCCAGGCCAACGACGGCGCAGCGCATTATTCTGCTGCCTTGCGGCTGGCTTCCATCAGGTCGGCCAATTGCGCGATCGCATGGTTTGAGAGGGGTAGATCTACCGGCGCACCGATCTCGGCAGATAAGTCAGCTGCGCGGTAGGTCTGCATCACCATACGGGCGTGTTCCGGCGCGACCATCACAGGCCGGTCCATCAGCACACTTTCCAGGAAATGCAGCGTCTCTGGTCCCATTTGCCCCGCGAAAACATGATCAACCTGTTCGCCTGGCATCGTGGACATGGGATAGGACGTGCCATCCGCCACTGTGTTCAGCCATTTGTCGCGATGAGTGTCGTCGAGGAACAACGCGCCTTCGGTCCCCGTGATCTCGATCCAGGTGGCACAGAAGTTGGGATAGCTTGGTGGCAGGTTCCAGCCGCCGCCGACCACCACCAACATGCCGTTGTCCATGGTAACCGTGGTCCACATCGTATCATACGACCCGTTGACGTCCTTCATGTAGCCATAGGATCCCTGCGAGTAGACGCGCACGGGTTTGGCTGGTTCCAGCAACCAGAAGACAAAATCCAGATCGTGGGTCGATTCCATTGCCGCCGGTGAAAGACGCACCCGTGACGCGATTTTCTTGCCGAGCGTACGCGACAGGTGGCGGCTGACCATCACATTGACCACGCGGCCCAGCGTGCCGTCCGCGATCTTTTTCTTGGCATAGGCCATCTTGGTGTTGAACCGCTGCGAGTAACCGATGGTGAACTTGACGTTATTGTCGTTGGACAATTGGATCAGTTCATCTGCTTCCCAGAACTCCATCGCGATAGGTTTTTCCAGCAGCACATGTTTGCCCGCCTTCAAACAATCCCGCGCGATGGGGTAATGCGTGCTTTCCGGCGTGGTCGAGATATAGACAACGGATATGTCGGGATTGGTGATGATGTCTTGGTAGTCCAAGGTCGCCGTCGCCGGGTTGGTCAGCGCCTGCACCTCGGCCAGCCGCTCGGGGCGGATTTCGCAGATATGCAGTTTGTCCACCAAGGCTGAATTGGCCAGTGTTTCCGCGCGAATACCCCCGCACCATCCCGTTCCGATAACCGCGACTTCAACCTGTTTCATGCGTTTCCCCTCCCTGCACGTCTGTGTCGCACCTGCGTGGCACGACCCTTGGCGCATCCTAACCACCCCCCGGCAGTGGAGGTAATGATTTGTCGCGGATGTGCCGATCAGCTTTTCTGATGCAGGGCCGGTCGGCGGGTCTAAGTCAGCGGAGGGGCTGTCGAGGGAGGCGCCTCGGTCTGTGCGCCATTCATCACAACGGAAAGCATGGAGTAATATCCGATGATTCCCAACAGGTCGATCACGCCCTGTTCGCCAAACAGCGCCCGCGCGCGGTCATGCGTTGCATCCGACAACCGCTTGCCGGAAAGCAATTCCATGGTCACAGCGTGCACCACGCTCTCATCCTCTCGTACGAAAGAGGGGGGGCCACCGGCTGCCAATGCGGCGACTACGTGGGCGCCGATGCCATGTTCCTGTGCAATTGGTGCGTGAATGGCCCATTCAACCGGCTGATGCCAATGCCGCGCGGTGCACAAGATTGCCAGCTCCGTCAGCCGCTGCCCGATGGTGCTGTCGTACCGCAAATGCGCACCGACATGCTGAATGCGGTCCATCAGTTCTGGGCTGCGCATGAGGGGCACAAAAGGGCTGACAATGGCCTTGCGCGGCCCATCAAGCATGGCTTGCACGCGGTGGCGTTGGGCGTCGGTCCAATCCGCTGCGGGAATGGGCGGGTAGCGGTCGCGGCCCATTTCCTTCATCCCAACCCCTCCCACAGTGCGGTGAGGTCACGTGTTGCATCCACATTCGGCAAAGCGGCTGCGATGGCGTAGCGCCCACCGCTGAACAACAGCGGGCTTGCACTGTCGTCAAAGCTGGCGCGATGCACCTGACCGATCATGATGTGATGATCCCCTGCCGGGATGATCTGTGCCAGATCGCATTCGAATTGGGCCAATGTGTCCGCCAGAATGGGGCAGCCGCCATGACCCTGGGTGTGGGCTATCCCCTCGAACTTGTTGATCTTGGGCGTTGCAAAATGGTGGGACAGCGCTGCCTGATCTTGCGTCAGAATGTTGATGGCAAAGACCCCCGCCTCTTGGAACGCGGCAAAGGATGGGGCCTGATTTCGGATGCTCCACAACACCAGCGGTGGATTGAGCGACAGAGCGGAAAAGGAATTTGCCGTCATCCCCTCCTGTTGCCCGTCTGGGGTGCGCGTGGTTATCACGGTGACACCGGTCGGGAACTGGCCCAAGGCCCGCCGGAACAGCCGGGGATCAGGCGGGGGTGCGTTCTGGAATGTCAGGCTGTGTCGGGTCATGTCATCCTCATACGTCGCAACAATTGTCTTAGGACATGATCTCAGCTTTGCGGATACGTGGGAAACAAGAATATCTGTTGCCGGGTATCAGCGCAGCTTCAAGCTGATGCTTGCCAGCAGAAATAATGATTTCAATTGCACGTCGCAGGCTTGTATCGTTTTCGGAAGATAGGGGGGATTGGATGTCGGGACGAACACGCATCGGTGCAGTACGGAAAACGGGACGTATGGTCGGCCAAAGCGGACTGGGGGCAGCGGCGTTCGGCGATACGGTGCGCCCGAGGACGCGGGCATGACACAGGTATTCTCTGCCAGCCGCCTAACGGAATTTGTTGCTGCCATCTTGCAAGCCGAGGGGCTGCCGCCTGCGGATGCTGCCACAGTCGCTGGCCTGATGGTCGAGGCAGATTTGCTGGGCGGTGACGGACACGGCGTTTTCCGTCTGCCGCGGTATCTGGAGCGGTTGCGTGCCGGCGGGTTCAACGCCCGCCCGAACATTCGCATTGAACGCGAACGGGGTGCGATGGCCGTGGTTGACGGTGACAATGGCTTTGGCCACTTGGTCATGAAATTCTGCGCGGACGAGGCCGTCCGGCGCGCGCGCAGCCACGGCGTAGGCTGGGTGGGCGCGCATCATTCCAATCATGCGGGAGCTGCGGGGGTTTATGCCATGATCCCCCTGGCCGAGGACATGATCGGTCTTTATGTTGCTGTGGGCAGCGCCAATCATATGGCCCCATGGGGCGGCCTGGAATCGTTGCTCAGTACCAATCCGATTGCCGTCGCGGTTCCCGCGACAGGGCGCAAGTCGGTGCTTCTGGACATGGCGACCACGGTTGCGGCCTATGGCAAGGTCAAACTGGCCGCGCAGCGCGGCGAGATGATGCCGCCCGACTGGATGATCGATGTCGATGGCAACCCCTTGACCGACCCTGCCCGCGCCGCTGAGGGTTTGTTGATGCCCATTGGCGGACCAAAGGGTTATGGGTTGTCGCTGATTTTTGGCTTGCTCGCCGGTACGCTCAACGGGGCGGCGCTGGGCCGTGACGTGATCGATTACAACCATGACGATGACAGTGTTACCAACACCGGTCAGTTCATCGTGGCCATTGATATTGCCAGCTTCACCGATCTGGACAGGTTCAAGGCCGAGGTCGCCCGCATTGGGGATGAGATGACAGGTTCTGCCCGGCGTCCGGGGTTCGATGCCATCCGCTTGCCGGGAGAGCGGGCATTGACCATACGCGACCAGCGGCTGGCGGATGGTGTTCCGCTTCCGGCGTCCATGGTGCAGAAATTGGACGATATCGCAAAAGGCTGTGGTGTGGCGCCCCTGCAGAAAGGCCAAGCATGACCGACAAAACCGCAATGATCCGCACAACGGAGTCGATTCACCACTTCGACCGGGGCAACGGCGTTGTCACGCGTTTGTTTTGCAACGAAGAAATTTGTGGTGCGCAGGTCACCACCGGCACGACATCCTTGCCCGTGGGCAAAAGTGTGGCCATGCATCATCATAATTGCGATGAACAGATCGTCATTCTTGCAGGCCGTGCCGAGGCCGAGTTTCAGGGGCAGCGCCGTCCTATTGGCCCGATGGAAGTCGCATATATCCCCAAAGGGGAAGTGCATTGCTTTCACAATGTCGGGGATGAACCCGTCGTCATGCTGTTCATCTACGATGCGGGCGAAGTGACACGCACCTTCGAGGCGACTGGTGAGACGGTGGTCCACCTTGCCGCAGGCGATCGCGCGCAGCCCAAGGGGTGAGTGCAGATCCGGCCCGTCGTCGCGCAGCGCAGAACCGTCAACGGAGCCGTTTGGCACGGGTCTTTTGGCGCGGTATCGTCAACGCGCTGGCCCTTCCGGCGTGGATCGTGGGATTTGGCCAGTTTGGCGTAGGGGCCTTGGGCGCTGATATTGGACTGCCGTTGACAATGGTCACGCTTTCCACGCCGCTTGTCTGGGCCGGACCAGCGCAATTCGTGTTGTTCGGCGGGCTGGCCGCCGGGGTGGGATTTCTGACGATTGTGGCGGCGGTATCGCTTACCGCCATTCGGCTGTTGCCCATGGGTATTTCAGTTCTGACGCTGTTGCGGCAACCGGGGCAGGGGGTCGCCATGCGGCTTACCCTGGCGCATCTGGTGGTGGTGACCACATGGGTTGAGGGCATGAAGGTCCTGCCGGGCATGGCCCGTCGTGATCGGGTGGCGTGGTACCTTGGGTTCGGGTTGGCTTGCGTCATTGTTTCGACCCTGATGACGGCGCTTGGATATGCCCTGAGCGCGGGGCTGCCGCGCTATATGGCGGCTGGGTTCATGTTTGTGACTCCGTTGTTTTTCCTGCTGTCTCTGATCGCTGCGGCGCGCGCCACACCTGATGTGATTGCCATAGGGCTTGGCCTTGTTCTTGGGGCGACGCTCGGCCCGCTGGTGGGCCCGGATCTGGACTTGCTGTTGGCGGGGGGCATCGGAGGATGCTTCGCCTTCGCTGTCTGGCGGTGGCGCAGATGACGGAGTTGGTGCAGGTTTTCGGACCCAACTGGCCCTTTCTGGCGCTTTTGCTGCTGGGTTTTGTGCCAAATGAGATCTGGCGCGTTGCCGCCGCGTTGTTGGTGCGGCGCATTGACGAGCATTCCAAGTTTTTTGTTCTGGTACGCCTTATTTCAACGTCGCTGGTGGCGGCGGTTGTCGCGAAGCTGCTGCTTCAGCCCCCGCCCGCCTTGGCCCTTATTCCGGTTTGGGGGCGGGCCGGGGCACTGGGTCTGGCAGTGCTGGTGTTCTTTATTGCGGGACGGTCTATGCTGTGGGCCATCTGCAGCGGCGTGGTCGTGACCATCGTTGCGGCCGCAGGGTTCAGTGCCTGAGGCGCTTGCCATACCCCTCCCTCTCCTTTCGCTTTCGGCGGCGACCACAGGATCGCTGGACACAGTATCGCCGACCATTGCGCAGCCATACCCTGCACTGATTGCCCCCAACACGAATTATAATTTTCGCAACCTCGTTGCCTTCCCTATCCTGACTCCGAGGAACGGGGGGGCGTAGATGGCGATCAGGAATGAAATCGGGCTGGCAATTATCGGCTGTGGAACAATCGGGCGTATCCGCGCGATTATCGCGCGGGATTATCCGGGGATCAGTTGGCTGGGTCTATGCGATATCAACCCCGAGCTGGGTCAAAAGCTGAAATCGGACAGTGACGCGGATTTTTTCACTACCGACTTTTATGAACTGTTGAACCGTCCGGAAGTCACTGCAGTTATCGTTGCAACCGACGAGAACAACCATGCCGCGCCCATTCTGGCCGCGACCGAGCGCAAGCAGGCATTGTTCATCGAAAAGCCCATTGCCACCGACGCGCGGGAATCCCTGCAGATTTTGCGCGCAATCGAGGCATCAGGCGTGGATGCGGTCATGGGGTACACCCAACGGTTCAGGCGCCGGTTTCTGGCGGTCAAGGAACGGCTTATCACGGGTCAGATTGGTGAGGTGCATTCCGTTGTCACCCGCGCTTTCATGAACCGGATGGTCCCCATCGCAACGGTATCGCGCACGCAAAATCGCCGCCATCTGACCCCCATGGTCGTGTCTGGCACGCATTCGTTGGACATGTCGATGTGGTTGATGGAGGGGAAATCCCCCGTGTCAGTTTATGCCAAATCCACAGACAAGGTAATGTCGCGATGGGGCACCAAGGATTCCACCTTCGGTATTTTCGAAATGGATGACGGCGCAATTTTTTCCATGAACATCTCCTGGGCGCTGCCCGAGGTTTGGCCGGGCTCGGTTTATGGGTTGGAAGTCGGCATCGTCGGCACCGAGGGGGTGATCGACATCGAGGATACACACCGCGATCTGGTTATGGCGACGAATGTTGCGCAGGGCGGCGGCTATGTGCCCGACGGCTACAGCGCTCCGGCGCGGCATGTCGATTTTCTGACCAGCTACCCGCCGGGCGATCTGCATCTCAGCCAGCTTTGGGGGCCGATGCGCGAAGAAACCGTCAGTTGGTATCAACGCCTGTGCATGAACCAGCCGACCCCGCATGCGACAGCGCAGGACGGACATCGCAATCTGATCCTGACCATGGCGATGGATCTGTCGGCCCGGCGTGGTCAGCCCGTAGAATTGCCGGTCGACCCGGAAGAATTGATGGCCGAGGACTAGTCAGCACCCACCTCTGCATCCCGAAGGCTGGATGCCGTCACTCTATCGTTTTGGCCGCGTCCTTTGACAGGATTGCAGTCGGCCTGCCGCCCAGAAAGAGGGAAAACTCTCATGCGACTTGGTTACTTTACAATGCCCATTCATCCGCTTGGTAAAGATTGGCGTCAGTGCCTGCACGAGGACCAGGCAGCCTTTGTTCTGGCTGATGAACTGGGCTTTGCCGAAGGGTATGTTGGCGAACATGTCACGGATGCTGCGGAAAACATAACCTCGTGCATGGTGTTCATCGCGTCCTTGGTCGGACGGGTGCACACAATGCGGCTGGGCACCGGCACCGTCAATCTACCCAATACGCACCCCGCACACGTGGCGGCGCAAGTTGCGATGCTGGATCATTTGCTGGATGGCAGGCTGATTTTCGGGATCAGTCCCGGTGGCCTTCTGTCGGACGCCGAGATTTTTGGAAACCTCGACAATGACCGCAACGCCATGTTCTTGGAAGCGATCGACATGGTTCTTGCAATGTGGTCGCAAGACCCTCCCTACGATCTGAATGGGCGTTTCTGGACCATTTCGACAGCACGCACCCTGATGGCCGATATCGGTCAAGGCATTGTCGGCAAACCACTGCAACGTCCGCATCCGCCTATTGTTGTCACGGCGGTTGCCCCGTTTTCCAAGGGTGTTACCGCAGCGGCGGCGCGCGGATGGGAGCCGATATCTGCGAACTTCCTGATGCCCAAATGGGTGGCGTCGCATCGTGGCTGCTACATTGAGGGGTGCACGCAAGGTGGGCGCGCTGCTGACTTGGGAAATTGGCGGGTGGCAAAAAGTATCTTTGTTGCGGACGATCCGGCAAAGGCCCGGGAATATGTTCTGGGCGCGAACAGCCCCTACGTTCATTATTACCACCAATTGTTGACCAAACTTAAGAAAAATGGCCGGTCCAACCTGTTCAAGGAAGATCAGAGCATGCCCGACGAAGAGGTGACACTGGACTATGTGATGGACCGGCTGGTCACTTTCGGCACCCCCGACAAGGTCGCGGATGAACTGTTGGCCTTTCGTGAAGAAACGGGGCAGTTTGGAACCTTGCTGTATGCAGGGCACGATTGGGTCGACCCCGAACTGGCACGGCGGTCCCAAGTCTTGATGGCCGAAAAAGTGCTGCCTTTGGTCAATGATGCTGAAAAAAACGCAACTGAGGCTGCGCAATGACCCGGGAAATCGTCAAATCAGGAGATGCGACGCTGTCGGTCAGGGTAGATGGTGCTGCAGGCAAGCCGTGGGTCATCCTGTCCAATGGGTTGGCCACAGATCTGCACATGTGGGATGATCAGATTGATGCCCTGTCGCAAAGCCATCGGATCATCCGGTATGATACGCGCGGCCACGGTCAGAGTTCGGCGCCGCCGGGTCCATATGACTTTGAGGTTCTGGTTGCCGACATGCTGGCTGTGTTGAACCATGTTGGCGCTGATGCCGCCGACGTCATCGGCCTGTCGCTAGGCGGAATGACCGCGCTGGGGCTGGGGCTGGCACATCCTGACCGTGTGCGGCGTATGGTCGTTTGTGATGCCCGCGCCGATAACCCCCCAGCTTTTGTGGCAGGATGGGATGATCGCATTGCAGCGATTGAGCAGGCTGGCATGGAAGCTCTTGTTGCGGGTACGATGGCGCGATGGTTTACTCCGGGCGCGAGACCTGAGGTCAGGACGAGGGCCGAAGCCATGATCCGCGCGACGTCCGTCGCGGGGTACACCGGATGCGCGCGGGCGCTTCAGGGGCTAAGTTACCTATCGCGCTTGTCTGAGTTGCGGATCCCAGTCCTCTATATTGTGGGTGAACTGGATGAGGCGGCACCGCCTGCTGCGATGCAGGTCATGGCAGGCGCCACGCCGCAGGGGCAGTTGGTTGTCTTGCCGGGCCTTGCTCATATCCCCACAATGGAAAGCCCCGGGGCGTTTCGCGATGCCGTTCTCCCTTGGCTGGCAGCCTGAGAAAGGAAAAACGATGCTGAATATTGCAATTGTCGGCTTTGGTTGGTGGGGGCGTCATATCTTGATGAGGCTAAAGGGGCATGCCAGCCTGAACGTCGTTCTGGTGGTCGAGCCGAATGTCGCACTGCATGATGATGTGCGCGCGATGGGTGCCCGGGTCTTGGAAAGCTATGACACTGCGCTGTCGGATCCCGACGTTCAGGCTGTTGTCCTGACTACGCCGCACATGCTGCACGAAGAGCAGGTTTTGGCCGCTGCTGCTGCGGGCAAACATGTGTTTTGTGAAAAGCCGCTGGGCATGACTGCCGCAAGTGCGCGGCGCTCGGTCGGCGCGTGCCGGGATGCGGGGGTTGTGCTGGGCATCGGGCACGAACAACGCTTTGATCCCGCGATGCAACGGTTGAAGGCGCTGGTGGCAGAAGGTGATCTAGGCACGATCATGCACGCCGAGGCCGCATTCAGCCACAACAAGCTGACCGGCGTGCCACTGGGCGGTTGGCGCACATCCAAAGAATTTTCACCAGGCGCGGGCATGACAGGGATGGGCATTCATTTGACGGATCTTTTGATCTGGTTGTTTGGCCCGGTCAGTACTGTACAGGCCCAGGTGCGGGACCGGACGCTTGGCTGGCCGACCGGCGATATGGTTGTGGCGCAGTTGGGGTTTCAGGCGGGCAACACGGCGCATTTCCAAGCCATCCTCAACACACCGCATTTCATGCGCTTTGCGGCTTTCGGCGCCGAAGGCTGGGCCGAGGCGCGCTATGCCTCGCATCCCGATACGCCGGGCGGGGAAATCCAATGGTCATATTGCACCAAAGGGAGCGCACCCCGACACGAGGTCTTGGAATGGACAGATGCGGTCGTGGCCAATCTGACGGCGTTTGCGGATGCGGTGTTGCGGGGAACGCCCTATCCGTGGACCGATGCAGAATTGATCGGTAATATCGCGGTCTATGAGGCGATTGTGCAATCCTCGGACCGAGGAGAGACCGTGCGGTTGTCGTGATGGTTGCATCTGTAGGCGGCCCCTGGCCAGTCCTCAGATGCGTCTGCCGCGCCCCGGCAAGGGCGCGGCGGTTTGTCAGGCGTTTGGCAAGGTCCAGCCCGCATCTGCCAACTGCTGGCGCAATGTACCTAGGTCAGCCTGCGGCAAGGGATCAAGGGGCGGGCGCAACTTGGCCATCTGCGGCATGTTCATGGCGTCAGCAAGCGCCGCCTTGACGGCCGGGATCAACGGGTAGCCGCCGAAAATGGCCCGAACCGCTGCGACCGATTTCTGCAACTCATCCGCTGCGGGAGTGCCCAATACATCAATGAGGGCACGAATGCCGGTGGGATTGATATTCCCGGATGCGGTAATGCAGCCCACACCGCCCAAGGCATGGGACTTGACCAACATACCCTCTGATGACGGAAAGATGCTGAAGCCTGGAAAGCGCTTGAGCATCGCTTCGGTGTTGGACCAGTCGCCCGAACTGTCCTTGATGCCCAGAACCGTATCTGGGTAATCGCGGATCAGGCGTTCAATCAGGTCGTGGGGAATGCCCACACCAGTATTTTGCGGGATATGATATAGCCAAAGCCCGAGGTCTGGGGCGCCAACCCCTTCGATGACAGCGGCGTACCACGCATAAAGCCCGTCAACCGATACAGGTTTGTAGTAGAATGGCGGCAATGCCAGAACTCCGCCACAACCCAGAGTCATCGCGTGCTTTGTAAGGGTGATTGTGTCCATCAAAGATGGCATTCCAACCCCCGGCATCAGTACATCCGCAGGGACGCCCGCTGCCACAAGATCATCCAACAAGGCCATCCGCTCGGTCATGCTCAGGGAATTTGCTTCGCTTGTCGTGCCAAATACCGCAAGTCCGTTCGCGCCGTTCGCCAAGAGCCACTTGCAAACATGCACGAACGCCGCGCTGTCAGGTTTAAGATCAGCGGTGAACGGCGTGATTGCGGGCACAAGCAGTCCGCTGAAGCGTTTCGCAGCCATGATGGTGTCCTTTCCAGTGTCTTGTGCGCATTTGCCCGGGGCCGTGCGCAGCTCGAAGCCGTGCTTGCCCCAAAGCCGCTTGCCTTGGTGTTCCGGGTATGCGATTGATGCACGGAATTTGTCAACTGAAATATCAGACTTGACATCCATCATTGAAAAATGCCTATTAATTGCTGTGCTTGCGGTACGGTTTGTCGGTGTTAAATACGCGACTTTGTAGGCAAAAGGCAGAAGAAATACGATGCAGACATCTGATAAACCCCGTGATCTTGCTAGAGACAGCGTATATCAGAGGCTGCGTTCAGATGTTCTGTCATGCGAGTTGCGGCCCGGCCAATTGCTGCAAGAGCGTGATCTTGTCGGGCAGTTTGAGGTCAGCAAATCCCCCATCCGTGATGCACTTCTGAAATTGGAAGAACAGGGGCTGATCGAGGTTCTGCCACGCAAGGGCTACCGGGTGCGGCCCATCGACATCAGTGACGTGCGGGACATGTACGGTCTGCGCCAAATCCTGGAAAGTGAATGCATCGCTTTGTTGATTGAGACCGCGTCTGACGAGGTGCTTGAGGGGCTGGAGGTGTTCCGGAACGGACCGCCTAGCCCTGATCTGGCCACCTGGATCGACTATAACCGGGCGTTTCACACGTATATCGCGGTAAACTGTGGAAACGCGCGTTTGGCGCGCATTGCTCAGGAGACGATCGAACAATTTGATCGCCTGACCTATGTCAGTGTCACCAGTTCTGATGATTTGTCGCTGGATCTGTTCGTGCGCGAACACGGTGAAATCATTGATGCCATCCGCGCGGGCAACAAGCGACTGTCCATCGCGCGCGCGCGCTATCACATCCAAAGTTCGCGCAAGCGGGTTTTGGACAGTCTGCGACATGCGTCGATCATCGACTCCAGCCCCTCGGCGCGCTGAAGGCGCGGCTGCCGCCATTCTCAACGGAGATCTGAACATGACCAAAAATCCTCATGCCGCATGGCCCGACGGACTGCTGGACGACATGAATGCCAACCAGTTCAGTGGCGTTGTCGGCAGCGTGCTTGTATCGGAAACCGACCGTGTGCGTGTCTGGCACCTGCATTTGCCCGCAGGAAAGCGGTGCGCCTTTCACAGGCATGTTCTGAACTATTTCTGGACGTGCCACAGTCACGGGAAGGCGCGCGGTTATTTTGAGGATGGCGCCGTGAAGGATGTGTCTCATTTCCCTGGCGATACAAAGCACTTCGACTTTGGTCTGGGCGAATACATGCTGCACAGCGTTGAGAACATCGGTGATACGGATTTGCTCTTCACCACTGTTGAATTCAAGCAAAGCGCCAACACGCCATTGCCGGTGCCCGAGGGCATTCGCCTGGCCGAAGCGGTCTGATCCGGATAAGGAATCCTCACGCATGTATGCACCTTCAGGCGTCAAGACTGGCCCCGGTGTGGCCGTTCCAGAAACCATGAAAGCCTGGGTTCTGGGCGACCCTGACCAATTGATGCGGGTTGAAAAGCCTACGCCCGTACCTGGCCGCGCCGAGGTGCTTGTACGCATCGACGCGGTTGCGATTTGCGCCACTGATCTGGATGTCATCTCGTCCGGGCCGCCCGCCATCATTCAAGGTGGATTGCCCTTCAACAAGAACTTCACCCCCGGTCACGAGTACATGGGTACAGTCGCAGCCCTGGGGCCGGGCGTTGATGAATTTGCGGTGGGCGACCGCGTGACTGTGGAAATCCATGCCGGTTGTGGGCAATGCAAACGGTGCAGGATGGGCATGTACACGTCATGTCTGAACTACGCCAAAAACTATGGCGATGTGAACAAGGGACACCGCGCCAATGGCTTCACCACCGATGGCGGTTTTGCGTCCTATGCCATCAACAATATCAACACGCTGATTAAGATCGGCGATGAAATGTCAGATGAAGAGGCGACGCTGGTCGTCACGGCGGGCACATCCATGTACGGTCTGACCGAGCTGGGCGGCTTGATCGCGGGTGAGGCGGTTGTGGTTTGCGGGCCGGGGCCGATCGGCTTGCTTGGTGTCGCAGTTGCGAAATCGCTTGGAGCTTATCCGGTGATCCTGACTGGTACGCGCGACAACCGGTTGCAGGTTGGCTTGGAACTTGGCGCCGATCATGTTGTCAATGTACGCAACCAAGATCCGATTGACGCGGTGATGGCCATAACTGGTGGCAAGGGTGTGGACTATGTGCTGGAATGCTCCGGTGCGCAGGGCGCGATCGATGTGGCTGGCAAGATGCTGAACCGGGGCGGAAAGATCTGCCTTGCGGCGTTTCCGCATGAACCGGACCTGATTGATGTGGCCTATTTGGTGCGCAACAACATTTATGTCTACGGCATTCGCGGCGAGGGAAAATCCGCGACGCACCGCGCCCACGCGTTCATGGCAGCCAAGCGATTTGATGCGACCAAGATTCACACCCATACATTCGATATGGATGATCTGCCAACTGCCCTGCGCTACGCCCGCGAACGGGTCGAGGACGCCATCAAGGTGGTCGTTAAAAACCCGCGCTGACGCGATTGCGCGACACTGACAGACGGCCCTGAACGCCCCGTTGGGTGGTTCATAAATTCGGTCTGAATCAGCCATTCCTCAGCTCGTCTGGGGGATGGCTTTTTCTTTTCAAATCTTTTTAATTCAGTGTTTTAGGTTCCTATCCCCTTCGGGGATTCCCGTCATCTGAAAACCTGATGGAGGGCTTTGCAAATGCTAATCACCGGTTCGTTGACGGACTCCTGTCGGTCTGTCATCGTTTTTTTCAGCGAGCCGGGAGGATAGCACACAACAACGTGCGAAGGGGAATTGGCGTCGTCGGCGCCACGGCCGCATCAGGGAGAATGGACAATGAGCAACGGATTTGACCGCCGCACATTTTTGGGCGGCGCAGGAATGGCTGCAATCACCATCACCATGCCGGGCGTCGCGCGCGCGCAGAGTTACCCCGCACGCCCTGTCACTGTTGTGATCATGTATGCGGCGGGGGGTGGCACCGACGTGCTGATCCGTAAACTTGCCGAAGAAATGGCCAATGTGCGCGGCTGGGACGTCAGCATCGCCAACCGGCCCGGCGCAGTTGGTGGCATCGCGACTCAATACGTGGGCGCACAGCGCCCCGATGGCTACAACATTCTGGGCGCGGCGAACTACAACAAATTCGTGCGCGTATTGGGCCATGTGCCCGCGCAGCCCGCGCCATGGGAGCAATGGGCATTCATGAAGGCGGGCAATGCGATTGCCAGTTGGTCGGTGCCCGTCGACTCACCGTTCCAGACGCTTCAAGACGTTATTGATGCCGCGCGTGCCGAGCCGGGACGAATTAGCGTTTCAACGTCCGGCACTGGCGGGATCTGGCATGAAATGGCGTTGCTGATCGCATCTTTCGCCCAGATTGAACTAAGGTATGTGGCCTATCAGGGCGGTCAGCCCGCAACGCTGGCGGGGCTGCAGGGCGAAGTTGATATTGCCGGCGGCGGGGTGCACGAACACATCGAGCTGGTGCGTGCGGGCCAAATGCGGATGCTTCAGCATACGGGCACCGAAGATATCGTTCTGGATGACGGAACCGTGCTGCCGACGGTCGCGAACCTGATCCCGCAACTGGCGCCGTTCCTGCCGATGGGGCCGACCTACAACATGATTGTGCGTCGCGACACACCGCCTGAAATCCTGGGGGAGATTCAGTCTGCCTTCGTTGATGCGGCGAATTCCGATGAATTCCGCACCTTCCTTGAAGCCCGGTTTTTCCAGCCCGACGTAAAGATCGGGGAAGCGGCGGACCGCGAAGCTGCAAGCATGGAAGTGGTCACGGTCGATCTCTTTAACCAATATGCTGATCAGATCGGGTCTGACGTCATTTCGGCCGAGGCGTTGGGCTTGCCCGACCCTGACGGGTTTGCCGCATGGTGGCCACCGCAGGGCTACAAGCCGCTTGACCTGTGAAGGCTGGGCCCGCTGTGAGCAGTCCTGACAAAACCGAATTCGCCGGCGAGGAAGAGGGGGCGGGCTATGCCGCCCCCAGCGTTGACCTAATTGCCGCGATCCTGCTGATCGCATTATCGGGGTGGTATGTCTGGGAAGCCCTGGGCTTTCGCGCCCCTGGTGGCTGGCGAACGGGACCGGGGCTGGTGCCCGCTGCGGCGGGGATCAGCCTGATGCTGATGGCTGTTGGTCTAGGCTTTACGGCCATACGACGTTGGGGACAGGCGCAAGCCCCGGTCAATCCTGAACTTGACGAGGATTCGATCAGTGACCCGTTTCGCACTGGAATGCTGATCGGGGTGATCTTCATCTACCTGCTCGCCATGGATGCGATCACCTTTGGGCTGCAAGGCTATCTGGGTGGTCTCTACATTGTCATCGGGGCGTTCGAGATTGCGACAGTCTTGTGCCTGTCCGTGCTGATGAAGCTCTATTGGAATGGACCATTATGGATCATCGCCACGGTAGCGGTTCTGTGGACGGCTGCGCTTAGCCTGATCTTTCGAAATGTTTTCCTGATCTCACTTCCGGGCTGACCCAAATGATTGACGCTTTCGCTCAAATTCTAACGCCGTGGCTGCTGCTTATGGCCTTGACCGGGGTGTCGTTGGGCATCGTTTGGGGTGCACTTCCGGGACTGTCTACCACCATGGCCATGGCACTGCTGATTGGTCTGTCGACTGGCATGTCACAGGACAGCGCCATTGTTTTCATGCTGGGGGTCTACACTGGCAGTGTGTTCGGCGGCGCAATTTCGGCGGTGCTTATCAATATCCCCGGGACACCCGATGCCGTGCCCACGATGATCGAGGGCAATGCGCTTGCCAGGCGCGGCGAAGGCGGGCAAGCGCTGGGCATGGCGATTGCCGGGTCATTTATCGGCAACTGGGTCGGTATATTGCTGCTGGTGGCCTTTATCCCGGTCGTGCTGGTTTTCGCGCTACAATTCCGGTCATGGGAAATGGCGTTGCTGGCCATGATCGGCATATCAATCTGCGGGTCCATGGCCTGTGGCGCGATGCCGTTGAAGGGCTGGATCGCGGGGTGGTTGGGTATTCTGGTGGCCTTGGCCGGGCTGGACCCGATGTATGCGGTGCCGCGCTATACCTTCGGCGTGCCCGAGCTGATGGACGGGGTCAATTATGTGGCGGTGCTGGTCGGGCTGTTTGGATTGACCGAGATCTTGCGGGTTCTGCCGCGGCGTGAACAACCCGTCATTCCGACAAACGTCGGGCGGGTCGTTCCGTCTTTTCGCAAACTGATGCGTTACAGTGCTGCCGCTGTACGGTCTGGGGCGATTGGCGCTGTAACCGGTGCCATCCCCGGCGCTGGTGCGAATGTGGCATCGTTCCTGTCCTATGACATAGGACGCCGCTTTGCCCGGCCTGAAGAGAAGGCGAAATGGGGCAAAGGCAGCTATGAGGGGATTGTTTGCGCCGAGGTTGCGAACAACGCCAATGTAGGCGGGTCCATGTTGCCGACGCTGACCTTGGGCATTCCGGGCAATGCCGCCGCTGCCGCTTTGATCGCGGCGCTTGCGCTCAACAACGTTGTGGTTGGACCAACGATCGAGGTGGACCACCCGGGAATGTCCCGACCGATGTTGAAGTTCGTTATCTGAAGGGTGGCGTTGCTCTCCCTGAGCCGTAGGCTCGGGGTGTTCAATCCAGATGGAGAGCAACACCATGAAAACATCTACCACATCCCCGCTGGCCCTGGCCAGCAAGGCCGAGCTGACGGCGGCAGTCGAAGAGGCCCGTGATGCGGTCGGGGCGAGCTTCGAGCGGTTCTGCCTGGTCGCGGGTCTCGCCAGCCTGACGCAGATGCTGGAGGAGGACGCGACGGCGCTGGCCGGGGCCCCGCATGCGCGCAGTGCCGACAAGCAGGGGTATCGCTGGGGCCGCACGCGGGGCCCGGTGGGCTTTCACGGTGGCAAGGTGGAACTGGAGCGTCCGCGGGTGCGATCAAAAACCACCGGCAAGGAGCTGTCGCTGCCAAGCTGGCAGGAAGCTGCGCAGGCCGGCTGGCTGGAGCAATGGGCGATGAGCCTGATGCTGATGAATGTCGCCACGCGCAAAGTCGGCCGCGCCGTGCGTCTGCCCGAGGCCGGGGTGCCGTCCGAGGCGGGATCGGGGCTGTCGAAATCCGCAGTCTCACGGCGGTTCAAGGCGCTGACCCAGGCGCGCATGGACGCATGGATGGCCTCTGATCTGTCTGCGCTCGACCTGCTGGTGATCCAGATCGATGGTCTGCACATGGGGGACAACCTGCTGATGCTGGGCGCGATCGGGATCGATGCCGACGGCCGGAAACACCCGCTGGGCGTGGTCGAAGGCGCGACGGAGAACGCTGCGACCGTGCAGGCGTTGTTGGACAACCTGATCGAGCGTGGGCTCGAACCCGCAGTCTGTCGGCTGTTCATCGTAGATGGCGCCAAGGCCCTGACCAAGGCGATCCGCCGGACCTTTGGCGCGGACATTCCGATCCAGCGCTGCCAGGTCCACAAGGCTCGCAACATCACCGAGCGACTCAATCCCAAGCTTCACGCCGCTGTCCGCCGCGCCCTGCGCCAGGCCTGGGAGCTCGATGATGCCGACAAGGCCGAACGTCTTCTGCGCACCCTCGCGCGCCGCCTCGAACTCGAGGCGCCCGGCGTGTCGAAGAGCATCCTCGAGGGCCTCGACGAGATCCTCACCGTGACCCGCCTCGGCCTGCCGCCCGAACTGCGCCGCTCACTGGCTTCGACAAACATCGTCGAGTCTATGAACGCGGTGATCAGACAGGTCTGCCGGAACGTGAAGCGCTGGCGCGACGCGAAAATGGCGCTGCGCTGGACCGCTGCGGGCATGCTCGAGGCCGCCAAGGGCTTTCGTCGCCTCAAGGCCCACAAGCAATTGCCCGTCCTCAAGGCAGCACTGGAGAAGCATCGCTCCAAACCCGAAGACGCCGTTGACCAGGTGGCAGATGCCGCGTAACCCTGAAATCAGCAGCGTCCCCCGTCGCGCTTTTCAACATCGAGCGGGACATTCCCGACCACCCCGGCCTCATCTATTTCATCTATGCGGCGCTGATAGTGGCGAACTTGCTGATGTATGTCGCGGCGCTGGCGCTGATCAAACCCTGCGTCAAGCTTTTCAGCCTGCCGCGCGGGGTGTTGATGCCCTTGATCCTGCCGATCTGCGTGATCGGGGCCTATTCCGTAAGGCTGAGCATGTTTGACGTCTGGGTGATGTTCGCATCTGGCCTTGCCGGGTTGGCGTTGCGGCACTTTCGGTTTCCGATTGCCCCGATTGTGCTGGGGGTAATTCTGGCACCCATGGTTGATGAAAACCTGCGCCGCGCGCTGTTCGTGTTTGAGGGAGAGTCCTTTGGTTTTGTTGTCTCACAATGGGTGGGCACGGTGCTGGTCTTCGCGCTGATTGCAATTTTCGCCGAGGGCATCCTGCGACTGGTGCGCAGCGGGCGTCCTGAAGCAGCCGAGTAACGTAGAGGGGCAGGTATGTCACAAACCCAACAGACAAGCGGTAGTGTGCGCTTCAAAGATCGCCGCGCGCTGATCACGGGGGCGGGGGGAGGCATCGCGCGCGCGCTGGCCCTGCGGCTTGCCGCCGAGGGGGCCATAGTGGCTGTGACGGACATAGACATCGAGCGCGCGGAACGCACGGCGCAGGCCGTGCGTGATATCGGTGGGCGGGTCGTTGCGCTGGCCGCTGATGTGACCGACCGCGCCTCGGTGAATGGCATGGTGGCCGGTGCAGTGCAGGAGATGGGCGGGATTGACATACTGGTCACTTGCGCGGGCGGATACACTTCTTACGCAAGGTTTGATGAACTTGCCGATCAGGACTGGGATCAGGTTATCGCGTTGAACCTACGTAGCGTGTTCTTGTGCTGCACCGCCGTGTTGCCACACATGAAGCAGGTGGGCTGGGGGCGCATCGTGAACCTTGGGTCGCTGGCGGGGCGTTCGACCAGTGCTGGTTCGTCACCCGCCCATTATGCTGCCGCCAAGGCAGCCGTGGCCATGATGACGCAATATCTGGCAAAGGACATGGCACCCCATGGGATTACCGCCAATACGGTTGCGCCAGGCACCACCAGGACCGAGAGGGTGAATGCCCTGCTGACGCCTGAAAAAGAGGCCATATTTGCCCGCATGACGCCCGTGGGCCGATTGGCCGAGCCGGAAGATATCGTTGGTACCATCGCGTTTCTGGCCAGCGATGACGCCGCATATGTGACGGGCGCGACGATTGATGTGAATGGTGGCCGGCTGATGTTGGTTTGAGGGGGCAGTTTTATGGGGCACATGCGGATCGGTGGCTATCAAGGGCCAAAATCCATCTTGACGGCAGGCCTGAACCGGTTTGTCGCGGAACTGCATCAAGCGCTGGGCAACGATCTGCAAGTCGACCGGATCGACGATGTGACCGCGACGGGCATGTCCGCAAAAGACCTGTTTGCCGGAATCGAAAGCGGGTCATTCCATATTGGTTATATGGCGTCGGGGTACCTGACGGCGCGGGTTCCTGAACTGGCGGTGATTGATCTGCCGTTTTCCCAAAGTGATCGCCACGCCGCTTATGCTGCGCTGGATGGGAAGGCTGGCGCGATCCTGCGGGCGGCCATTCACCGGGAAACGGGCTATCGGCTGTTTGGGTTCTGGGACAACGGATTTCGGCACCTGACCAACCACGCACGCCCTCTGCGCACCTGCGACGATTGTGCAGGCCTTGTGGTTCGAACGCTCGATAACCGGATCTATCAGGAAACCATGGCCGCGATGGGGTTTACTCCTGTTGTCACCGATGTCCGCGAATTGCGCGATGCGGTCATGTCAGGCCGCGTTGATGCGCAGGAAAATCCACTGACCAATTCGGTCGTGTTTGAACTTTATCAAAAGCACCGGCATCTCAGCATGACTGGCCATTTCTTCGGGGCCGTTCTGCTCCTGTGCAACGCCGATTGGTTCAACAGCTTGCCCATTTCAACACAGGCAGCGCTGGAGACGGCGGCGGATCTGGCAACGACGGAGCAGCGGCGCCTGGCCGAGGCGCAGGACAGTGACGCGCTGGCCGTGTTGCAAGCACAAGGTGTCCAGATACTGACCCAATCAGAGCTGGACATGGCGGGATTTCGCGCGGCCTGTGCACCGATTGTGGCGCGCGAACGCGCCATGCTGGACCCCACGTTGGTGGCTTCCTACCTCAGCGGAGGATGAGCTTCCAAGCCCCCTAGCGCTAGCCGGGATGATGCCAGCACAAGAAGCAGTATCGTTCTACGGCTGTCGTTGGCTAACCTTACCACTGTCGCAATTGACCGAGATGGCTGTGTGGGGTCGCTTGGTTGCGGGCGGCGACGCTGCGCCGCCCGCGATAGGTTCAAGATTATTCAGGCAGGATCACGGCGTCGATGACGTGGATGACGCCATTGCTTGCTTCGATATCTGCCGTGGTGACAGTTGCGCCGTCAACCGTAACGGTATCGCCCAGTTCGATCGTAACCGACTGGCCGTTCACGGTCTCAGCCATCATGCCGTCGGTCAGGTCGGTCGACATGACCGCACCGGGGACCACGTGATAGGTCAGAATCGCAGTCAGCGCCGGGATGTCGGCCAGAAGGGCCTCGACAGTCCCTTCGGGCAGGGCGGCAAATGCCTCATCCGTCGGGGCGAAGACGGTAAACGGCCCTTCGCCTTTCAGCGTCTCGACCAGCCCAGCCGCTTCGACGGCGGCGACCAGCGTGGTGAAGTTGCCAGCCTCGACAGCAGTGTCGACAATGTCCTTGGCTGCCATGTGGTTGTCCGCGAAGGCGGGCAGGGCAAAGGCAGATGCGGCGGTAATCGAAAGAATCGTGTTACGGATCATGGTAATACTCCCGTCGTGTTGCTGCTCAAGTTGAACAGTGATCCGATTACGGGGTCAGGCGGGGCGCAGATCAGCGATATCTCGGATCAACTTTCGCACAGGCGACGTTGAAGAGGGCAGGCCGGGGCCTAAGCCGTGCGACGCGACGATTTCGAATCAAATGCCTGTGACAGATCGTGAATGATCCGGCGTGGTCTGAAAGCAAAGATCCGCATGACGTTGCTTTCTAATAGCGTCTTCACGCGCAGTAGTGGGTTGGCTGCCAGCGACATGGCTGACCCTCCCTGGCTGGGGGCTGCGATAGCCAGTATCTCATGGTCGCAATGCTTGATATCAGCTGGCTCTGCTGCCTTCATGGTCTGCACGAACGTTGTCGAGCAAACCATGAAGCTTCCCATGCGTGCACAGAGAGCAGCAACACCTCTCGTGTTGGCGCGCGGGTACTACGGTATGTTGCCGACCTTGCTGAGCGTACCAATGTCGAGACCCAGACCGACGATCGTGTCCTCGATGGTGCAAGTCGTATCGTCCAGCCACATGCCGAAAGGGGGCTTCGTATAGATGGCCGTTTGCGCGATGCTCGGCCTACGGGTTAGTGCCGTGTGTGAAGTAACCGGCTGCTTCATCAGGATCTGCCCGGCTTAGGCAGGAACGCTTTATGCAAGGACTGGTATGCGCAGCCATTGGTGGGGGCAGCGACATGGACACTGTCAGCGCCAGGAACCGAGGCCCGATATGATGGGGCCT